>JAGIAP010000379.1 GCA_017744805.1 Chitinophagaceae bacterium
TTTCTGTTGCAGGGTCAGCTCAGTACCCCAGTTATGCTCACTATTGGCATTGATGAATGTATTCAATATCGCATTGGGATCAACGGCTGCATTGTTGAGCCGCTGGTATTGTTCCGCCGTAATGGTATCACTGTATTGCGTGATCTCATCCGTGCTATACCTGTAGTACAACACAGCCAGGAAATTGCCTCCTGTATAGGTCTTATTGTAATTCAGTTCAAATGAGTTCGTGAACTCAGGCGTGAGCGCAGGATTACCCTGGCGCAGGTTCAGCGGGTCATTGATGTCCACAAAGGGATTCATCTGCCAGAAATTCGGGCGACGGATCCTCCTGGTATAATTCAGTTGCAGTTCATCATTTTCGCTCAGTTTCTTGTTAAGGAACAAGCTCGGGAAAAGCGCATTGAAGATATTCTTCACATCTTTCGGATACTCATAACCGAATTTATAGGCACTGTCCACCAAATTACCATCGAATTTGGAATACTCCGCGCGCAGACCTAACTGGTACCCGATACTGCCGATCTTATCCGTATACGTAATATAGGCAGCATGGATCATCTCCTGGTACTTGTAATTATTGCTGAGCGGAAGTTTGGTGGAAGTCCCATTATTGATGCTCAACGCATCGAAAAGGCTGCTATAGTTGTTGATGAAAGTACGAATGCCGGTTGTCAGTTTTGCATTCTCCCCTTTCGGGTCTGTATAATCTACCTGAATGGTCCACTGATCATTTTTGCTATTACCGATATTGTGCACCAGGTTATCCGGCGCAAACTGGCTGCCATCGGGGTTTTGATAAGTATTGAGGATACGGGTGAAATCGTTGTTCTTGCTCCAGGCATAGTTCACATCGGCATTCAACTCCTTACCCGGTTTGGCGAATTTATGTTTAAAGAGGAACTGCGATTGGTTGCGCCGGAATTTCGATGGGCTGCTGGATGTACGGTAACCTGTATGATCCAGCAGTTTGGCGGCTGTGAAATACTCCTGGTCCTGCGTTTCATCAGTACTGAATAAGCCATCGGTATAATTGTGAGAGAAGGTCAGCGTGTTCCGGTTGTCCAGAAAATAGTCCGCCCCGAAACGAACAGAACCGAATCTCCGGGTCCTGTCGCCCCTGGAATACTGGTTGAAATAATTGCTTACCTCCCCTTTGTTCTTATTGATCCGATAGGTTTCACCTTTGGCGATGCCTCCACTTTTGTTATAGTTACCACTGACAAAGAAATTCCATTTATTCTGGCGCAGGTTCAGGTTCAATGATCCATTCAGGATACCGGGAGTACCTGCTCCAACGGATGCTAGTCCGTTCAAGCCAAGCCTACGATTCTTTTTCAGGATGATATTGATCACACCGCCCGTGCTACTGGCATCGAATGCCGCAGAAGGATTGGTGATCAATTCCACTCTTTCGATATTGTCTGCAGGGATCTGTTCAAGCGTGAGTATGGTAGGGCGACCGTCCACAAAGATCTGCGGGGCACGGTTGCGAAGGGCTACATTACCATCCACATCCACACTGATACTGGGAATATTCTTCATCACATCGATGGCTGTACCTCCTGCTGCTGTCAGGTTCTTCTCTACATCGAATATCTTTCTGTCCACGCCCATTTGCATGGCAGGTTTGGATCCCACCACGGTAACCGTATTGAGCATCTGCGATTCAGCTTCCAGCCTGATATTGCCGAGGTCCGTTTCTACCGGGCCTTCGCCTTTTGTTTTTGTTGAAGCTGCAGGAAAAGAAACCGTCTGGTTCATTTCTTTGAACCCGATGGCCGTGATCTGCAATTTGTACGTGTTCCTGACTGGTAACTGGTCGATGGAGAAATCACCATTCTGTTGCGAGAGCATGCCCCCTGCAAGGCTGTCTCCGGCGCCACCAGCGAAGTACAAACGAATGCTCGCCGCTTCCACGCCTTTGCCCGTTTTACTATCCACTACTTTTCCATAGATCCTGCCTTTCGATTTTTCATTATGTGTAACGGCCTGACTGAAAGCCTGCCATACGAATAATATGAACGGAACGAGTAATAGTATCTTTTTCATCAGGGCTTTAGACGTTGATGATCCACAAAATATGCGCAGTTTGAAAATATTGGGCTGGAATTAACGCGCTCAACTATTGCCAGTCCTGGTTTTGAACAGCGTCTGCATTACCAGGATCGATTCGCTGAGGAAGAGGTCTTTCTTGAGACTGTTCTGCCATAACCTGTTGCTGTCGTTCCTGAATTGCTCTTTGTGCTTGAGCTCTTCCTGAACATCGGCAGTATTGGTCACCGTCATGCTATCTGCAGTCACCATCTGTTTGCGGATGGTGGCGATGGTCTGTTGCAATTGTTTTTTCTCCGCACGGTATTTGTCCAGCTTCATGGAATGCAGGCTGCTCCTGTTCTCCAGCCAGTGAATATTTTTACGGAGAGATAAGAGCAAAGAATCCTTTTCGATCCTTCCTGCCGCTGCAGCAATGGTCCTGCTCACTTCCTCACTGTGAGCACTGAGCGCAAAGGGAGCCGAAGCGATCGTATCCCATTTCAGGGCAGTAGGATTATCTTTTTCCTGCATTTTATAAGGCTCGTAAATGCCGGGCAATTGAATATCGGGCGACACACCTTTGAGCTGTGTAGCGGCGCCGGTGATGCGATAATATTTTTGAAGGGTGATATGAATGGTTCCCAGGTCGAGGTTATCAGCATTGTATTGGTTCTTGGTTTCACCTACGCCAAACCCGCGCTGAACGGAGCCTTTGCCATAGGTGGAGGAAGCGCCGATCACGATGCCACGATGATAGTCCTGGATAGCGGCTGCAAAGATCTCGGCAGCAGAAGCGCTCATTTCATTCACCAGCACTACCAGTGGCCCATCATAGAGAATGGATGGATTGTTCACGGTGCTCACATAAGGGGTACCCACAGAGCTTTTCACCTGCACAACCGGTCCCTGTTTGATGAAGAGCCCCACCATATTGATCACTTCACCGAGGCTGCCGCCGGTATTGTCGCGGATATCGATCACAACACCGTCCACATTCTCAGCTTTGAGCTTTTCCAGTTCCACCGCCATATCGGTAGCGCATGACCTGCCATTGGGATCACCGAAATTAGTATAGAATTTAGGGAAAGAAATATACCCGATCTTTCCGGTAGAATCATTGATGATAGCGGATTTCACGAATGTATCCTCCAACTGGAGGGCTTCGCGCTGGATGGTGACATCCTTCAGAGAGCCATCATTCTTACGGAAAGTGATGGTAACGATGGTACCTTTCTGACCGCGTGTGAGTTTGATCACTTCGCTCATGGCCAATCCGGCCAGATCAGTTTTCTCGTTACTTCCACCTTGCTGCACTTTCACCAGTACGTCTCCTTTTTCCACTTGTCCAGATTTCCATGCGGGCCCGCCGATCATCAGTTCTGCGATGCTCACTTTTCCATTTTGTTCCTGTAGCAGGGCGCCAATACCGTAATAGATACCGCTCAACCCTTCCTGGAATTCCCGGCGGTCAACCGGCAGAAAGTAGCTGGAATGCGGATCATAGAGATTGATGACGGAATTGAGGTATAGATTGAAGGCCTCTTCGTCTGCAGTGAGCTTGAGGATATTCTCGAAGCTTCTCTTTTCGATACGGGCCACTGTTTCGCGGGCCTTAGCTTCCAGTTGTGCGTCTGTGGAATGATTGCTGCTGTCTTTTTTTCTTTGTTCCAGAAGGTCATCATATTGGGTGAGCACCTGGTATTTGAGATAATTCTTCCAACGCCCTTTCAATTCCTCGCTGTTCTTGCTGTAAACGACGCTTTTGGGAGAATCGTTGAAGTATTCATCGGTGGTGAAGCTGAAGGGTTGAGCCAGGATCTCGGTCATATAGGCTTCCGCTTCTTTGACGCGTTGCTTGAAAACATTGTTCACCACTTTGTAGAACTGTACCATTTTGCCACGCATCTCATCATCCAGGGTCCATTCAAATTCCTTGAAGCGTGTGATATCGGATTTTTGGAAGAATCTCTTGCCGCCATCGAGCTGCTGAAGATATTCCGTGAATACCTGTCCGGAGAAATGATCGTTCAGTGGTTGCGGAGCATAATGGATCTGCTGCAGCATACCGGTGGTATTATGGAAAACGAGATCGATATTGTCCACCACCTTGCTTTTCTGTGCGAAGGCAGGAATTGAAAGCAGGCTAATGGTTGCGCCTGCAAAAAATGTACGGTTTAAAATAGTGCTCTTCATGCTCATCGCTCTTTAGGCGGTTATTGATGTCAGTTATAAAGTAGATTGTCCGTAAGCGCCAAACCAGGCAGCGCCCAGCAGGCCGGTCTGTTCATTATTGATGATGCGGATAGGAACTGTTTGTAACAGGTGTTCCATACGGTCGCTATCCATATAATGGCTATAGAAATTCTCTCTTTGCAACAAGCTGCTGATCTTGGGTGGTACGCCTCCTCCGAGGAATAGACCGCCGGTGGCTTTCATTTTCAGCACCAGGTTGGCAGCTTCATAGCCCAGGTAGCGAACATAATGCTGCATGGTTTCTACACAAATGGCGGCGCCATTCTCAACGGCCGTCTGGCTGATCCTTGCAGAAGGATGGGTCTCACTGGCCCAGATATCCGTGAGCCATTGAGGTTCTTCCCTTTTCTTCACATCGCGCAGGAACTGGTAGATATCGTAGATACCGGGGCCTGCCACCACTTTTTCCCAGCTTACAACGCCATATTGCTCTGCCAGGTATTGGGAGAGCTCGAAATCGAAATCCGTCCTGGGAGAAAAACCGCAGTGGCCACCTTCCGTAGGAAATGGAAAATAGGACTGCCCATTCCAGAAAAGCCCTGCTTCTCCCAGCCCGGTTCCCGGTGCCAGGATGGCCATATTGCCGCGTGCAGGCTGATGGCCTTCATGAAGGGTGATGAATTCATCGGGCTTCAGGGCGGCGAGCCCATAGGCGGTGGCTTCCAGGTCGTTGATCAGCCGGATATCCTTCACGCCTGTTTTGTCCTGCATATCTTCCACACTGAGTACCCAGTTGAGATTGGTGAGCTCTACCACTCCGTCCAGCACAGGCCCTGCAACACCCAGACAGATCCGGTCGGGGATCAGTTCTGGCTGGTCCTGTAAGAATTCCGCAATGATATCATGCAGGGAATTGTAGGCAGGCGATCTGAATTTTTGATCCTTCACATGTTGCACCTCGCCCGCCGTTGCGCGGAAAAGGGCCAGATGCGTTTTTGTGCCTCCGATATCGCCCGCCAGGATGGTGATGCCTGCGGCAGGGATATTGTCTTTACCAGGTAAATGAAGCGGGACCGTCAGTGCCTTACTAGTTAGATTCATCGTATTAAAGATACGGCATTATTGATTTCAGATCCGCCTGAATAATGTTGAATGGTCAGGCCCGCACTCAGTGTTTTCCGGCAAAGTATGCCAGCTCATCCAATAAGTTCAGGAAGGGATGCTGAGATTGCAGCTCCTTTGCTTTGTTGAGCTGAGCAAGCAGGAATTTCCGATGCGCCTCCGTATCCGGATGGAATGCCTTATGCTTTCGTGCAATGGTGAGCTTTTTGAGCTCAGCCGCCAGTTGTTGGGAAGGTTCGTCTACAAAATGGGTCA
>JAGIAP010000037.1:0-15172 GCA_017744805.1 Chitinophagaceae bacterium
GCCTCTTTTAACTGCCTGCGATAAGCCACCACAGCCTCCGGAGGACTTTCTGTATCCAGGTCTGGATTGAAATGTGGCAGCTCACTCAGTCCATCGAACCTGACAATCCTTGCAGCCCCATCAAGCATGCCGGCAATGATATCGATCAAAACCTGGTTGGTAGATTGCGCACGGGTGCTGCCGGAGATCGCAAGGATTTGTAAAGGCCTGGTCATCTGTATATTTTTTGTGAATGTATTTCAATAATCGTAAAACAAAAAGCCGGCTATAGGAGCCGGCTTCACTAAAGATCTTGTTCAATATCAATCAAACCTTCCGGCCCTCAATGCCAGTACAGGGATATTATTCAGATGTGCAAAGTTCCTGGTATTGTTCGTTCCGAAAAGATTGGTCCAGATACCATGCCTGTGCGGCTTTATCGCCAACAGGTCTATCGATTGCTCCAGGCAAAAGGCATCCACTGCCTGCGCCACATCCTGTCCGCCCAATTCATGGAATACCACATCATACCGCTGCAGCGCTTCCCGCCAACTTTGCTCATTAACCTGTTCCCCTTCAGTAACAGCCCTGCCCTCTTTGTTCACAAATACCAGGTGGATCCTGCAATGCCAGAGGTCCCAGAGCTTACGCAAAATATTCACGGGCTCATCAGGATCATCCACCCGGTAATTGCAGGCGAATGCCAGGTTCTTTACACCAGTGAACGCAGCCTGTGAAGGAACGATGATCACAGGAACCGGCAGGTCGGTGAAAAGATTGAGCACATGATTGTCCCAGGACATGAAATCCTTATAATCGCCTTCTGCGCCGGTGATCACCAGCGAAGCTTCGGATAATACGATCTCCTCCAGCAGGGTTTCTTCAAAATTACCGGCAACAACCCGGGCTTCCAGTGCAACGCCTGGATAGCGCTCCTTCATGCTGTCCATTTCCTGTTTCATGGCGCTTTCCTCGTACTGGTAAACATCGTTCAGTGCCGCCATCGTAACGCCTTCACCGGCAACGCCGGCAGAGAAAGAGAATACATGCAGGAGAATTATGCGGGCCGGCTCTTGCTGTCCTAACCTGCATGCGTATTCGAGCGCATGTTGTGAGGAAGCAGTAAGGTTAGTGATCACGATAACTGTAGACATATTCGTTAGTGGGCAGCTTCAGCCATGCTGACCTTGGTTTTGGAGCGTTTTACAAACAGGATTACAATAGGCACACAGATCAGGAACATCAGCCCTACATACAGGAATACATCCATATAAGAAAGAACGGTCGCCTGTATATTGACGGAACCATCCAGCAACTTATACGCCGAGCCTTCGGCTATATTCACCGGTTGGCCTTTGGCAATGAATGACCCCTTCAGCATTTCCACACGGTGCTGCACATCCGGATTATACATATCGAGCTTGGACACCAGGTCGCTGCGATGTTTCATATTCTGACGGGAGATGAATGTTGAGATCATCGCCACACCAAATGAACCACCGAGCTGGCGCATCATTCCGGAGAAGGCTGCCCCCTGCCCGATCTGTTGCCCCCTCAACGTTGAGAGCGACATCACAGATACCGGCACCGCCAGGAACCCAAGGCCCAAACCACGCACCATCAGCACCCAGAAGAAATTATCACCTCCTGTGGAGGGCGTGATGATATAATAACACCCCATACAGAAAAAGAAAAAGATAATGAAGCCTCCCGTGATCAGCAATTTCTGTGGTACGCCACGCTGGATCAGTTGACCTACGATCGGCATCATGAATGCGATCATCAATGCACTCGGCACCATCAACATACCCGTTTGCTGCGCGTTCCATCCGAGAAGGGATTGCGTATACACGGGGATCACGAAAGTGGACCCATACAATCCGAAGCCCATGATAAAGGAAAGGGTGACGCCGATCCGCAGGTTATTGTTCTTCAACACACGCAACTCCACGATCGGGTATTTGAAAGTGAGCTCACGCCAGATGAAAAAGAAGAATCCAAGGATCGTTGTAGCCGTCAGAACGATGATGGTGGTATTATTGAACCAATCTTCTTCCTGTCCTTTTTCGAGAATATACTGCAGGCTACCTACAGCTACCGCCAGCAAGGCGATCCCCAGCCAGTCCACTTCACTGGGCTTTCGCTTCTCTGCGTATTTCGGGCTTTTGACATAGCGGATAGTCAGCAGGGTTGCCAGAATGCCTACAGGGATATTAATATAGAAAATATACGGCCATGCATAATGTTCGATGATATATCCCCCCAGTGGAGGCCCCAGTGTGGGACCAACGATCACTCCCAACATATAGATCGCCTGGGCCATGGCCCGCTTCTCTACGGGGAAGATCTCCGTGATGATGGTCTGTGAGGTCACCAGCAAGGCACCACCGCCCAATCCCTGTAAGAAACGGAAAAGGATCAGCTCATTGATACTGGTGGCATTACCACAGAGAAAGGATGATACCGTGAACAATATGATCGAAGCCGCAAAATATCGGGTACGACCAAATTGCTGGGAAAGCCAACTGGTCATAGGTACGATGATCACATTGGCGATGGCGTATGCAGTGATCACCCAGCTCACTTCATTCAGTGTAGCGCCGAGCGTTCCCCGCATATCACTGACCGCCACATTCACGATCGTGGTATCGATGATTTCCAGCAGGGCACAGACCACGGCCGTAATGGTGATGATCACCCGCCGAGCGCCATACTCTACCAGAGAATTTTGATCTTGCATCTTGAAAACAGATTAATTGTTGGTATCGAGATGAACATCCACGTCAACATTGAGACCTGCCCTCAGCAAGCGGATCAGGGAGTCTTTGTTGCTGGTGAACTCGATACGGATCGGAAGACGTTGAACCACTTTCACGAAGTTGCCACTGGCATTGTCCGGAGGCAACAGCGCAAAACGAGCGCCGGTAGCGGGAGAGAAAGAACTTACCCTGGCTTCGAACTCATGGCCGGGGAAGGCATCCACCCCTACGATCACTTTCTGACCTTCGCGGATCTTACCTACCTGCGTTTCTTTGAAATTAGCCACTACCCACACATCATCGCCCTGCACAATGCTGAACAGTGCAGCACCGGCATTCACGAACTGGCCTTCACGCACATTCACTTTGGAGATCTTCCCATCGGAAGCAGCAGTGACAACAGTATAAGAGAGATTGAGTTTTGCATCGTCTACGGCTACCTGCTTTTCCTTGATGGCGGCAGAAGCCACACCGATCTGTGAAGCAGAAGCATTGCTCTGAGAGCTGACAGCATTCACCTGGCGGGAAGCTTGTCCTTTCTGCTGCTCCAGCACCTGCAATTGCCTTTCTGCAGTTTGCTTTCCGGCCAGTGCCTGCTCAAATTGTTGTTGGGTGATGGAATGATCCTTTATCAGGTTCTCGAAACGTTTGAAATCTTCGGTGGCACGCCATACATTCACACGGGCAGTTTCGATCTGTGCATCGATGGTAGACACAGAAGCCTGGGTGGTAGCAATATTCGCATGTGCGGCACCGGCAGTAGCCTGGGCAGCCTGCAAATTGGACTGTGAAGTGGCCAGGGAAGCCTCTGCCTGTTCCAGTTTCAATTTCATATCGCGATCATCCAAAACCAGGAGCGTATCCCCTTTCTTCACGATCTGGTTATCCTTCACGCGCACTTCGGTAACATATCCGGAGATACGTGGGATCACAGGACTGATATTCGCCTCGATCTGTGCATCATCGGTCTCTTCGTGATGGAGAGAATGAATGTATTTGCTGATCCCGAACCAGCCACCACCAATCACCAGAGCGGCGAGGATGATGGGGAAAGTATAGTTTCGCTTTTTGGCTGCGCCTTGTGCGCCTTGCTCGTTGCTGTTAGTTGACATAATATTCTATTTATCCCTGAGGGTACTTGTTATTTTACAGATTGATTGTTAGCCAGGATACCTGCCTGCTCCAGCAGTGAATTGTAAGCCACCACCACATCGGCCTTCGCTTCTTCCAGCGCTATCTTCGATTCCAGCAGCGCCACGTTGGCGTCCAGTAACTCGGTTGTGGTAACCAGGTTATTCTCATGCTTATTCCTGGTGATGCGATAGTTCTCCGTTGCATTGATCACAGATTTGCCCTGCACTTCTATCCGCTTTTGGGCAGAAAGGAAATTCAGGTAAGCCTTGTTGATCATCAGCCTGATATTATCGTTCAGCATTTCCTGGTTGGCAGCGATCTCCTTTTCATGCGCCTGCGCGGTGGAGATATTCGATTTGGCTTTCCAGAGAGAACCGAGATTGTATTGTACGCCAACCCCGATGTTCACGATATTGGTAGCGGTAAGTAGTTTGGGGATATAGCCTGCCGCATAGCCACCGGTAAGCCCGATACTGGGATAGTACTCACCTTTGGCAGCATTCACTTCCGCGCCAGCGGCCTGCTTGCGGAGTTTGAGCGACTCGATATCCTTCCGGTTATTGAAAGCCTGTTGCTCATATGAATCGATGGTGGCGGCCGTAAGCGGTTGATCGAAGCCGGTAGTATCCGGTTGAAGTTCCGTTTGCTCGGGGAGCCCCATCATCAGGTTCAGGCTCACCATCGCCAGCTTGAGGTTATTCTCGGCATTCACCAGCGCCAGCTCGATATTGGAGGTCTGCAACTGCGCCTTCAACAGGTCGTTGCGGGCCAGGAGCCCATTTTTTTCAAGGCTTTCGAAATCCTTATCGCGCTGCTGCGACTGGCCCAGGTTCTCCTTTACCAGCTTTACTGCAGAAATGGATTTGTACAGGTTGCAGTAGGCATTGATGGCATCGAGGATCACTACTTCTTTGTTGTAATCGGCATCGGCTTCCGCTGCTTTTTCCAGGAACTTCGCGGATTCGATGCCATAACGGATCTTCAGTCCGGAGTACAATGGCATACTCAGCGATGCCATTCCGTACATGGCCTGGTTGGGCTTGGGGAAAGCACTGCTGCTACCATTTCCGTTATCGCTGCCCGTTTTGAGATCGATATTGGGCGAAGCCAGGAACATATAGGCGCCACTGACCTTCACATCCGGCAGACGATTGTCCAGCGCATGCTTCAATTGTCCGGTTGCCATTTCAATTCTCGCTTTGTTGGCCCTGAGCTGTTTGCTGTTCTGTAAGCTCAGCTCCACTGCTTCTTTCAGCGCCAGCGGCCTGGGCCCCTGGGCATGCACAGCAAAGGAGCAAAACATTGCCAATCCTAAGCATAAGGCCTTAAAACCCCTCTTTTGTGTTAAATGCATATTCATGTTTATTAAGACATACAATGATCTTTCCGCCTGCAGGAGCAGGCGATGGCAGGCAATCGGTAAAAAGTGAAGAGACCTAAAAGGTCAACTTGAGTGAATAATTATTCATGCCACTGGCAAAAAAATCAGTCCCGGATGCCATCCCAGCACATTTCGAACATGGCTTCTTTGAACTCATCCGTGATCTTCAACTGGTGGTAAGTGCAATGTTTTACCAGGTCCCGTACGCTTCCGCGCACGAAAAGCATGATCCAACTGGCATCATGTTGCTTGATCAGTTTCTCCTTTTTCCCTCTTTCTATCAACTCGCGGAAAGGCAGCAAACGGTCCTTCGTCGCTTTCCTGGTATCTTCTGAAATAAAGGGAGAATGGAAACACTGTTCAATGAATACCATTTCGTCAAAATGCTCGATGGAATACCGTAGCATATTCATCCAGATGGTATGAAAAGCCACTTTGAAAGGAGAAGACGGGTCGTACCCCGCAAAATAATAGCTGGTATAGTCGTTGATACTCTTATCGAACAACTTCACTATCAATTCTTCTTTATTGGCGAAATAGATGTACACCGTACCGGTGGCAAAGCCAGCCTTCCGGGCGATCATGCTCATGGTGATGCCGGATAACCCCTGCTCTTTCACCAGGGCCAGGGTGGCCGCATAGATCTCGTCTATTTTTCCTTCATCTTTCGGTTTCACGGCGCAAAGATAAATGAATAAATATTCATCTAAAGAAGAGGAAGGAGGATTTTTGTTAATGAAATGTTTTTGACTCCCTGATATTTTGAAATTGTATCATGTATCAATCTTACCCGGATAGGCATTACAAGCTGAAAATGTGGCTTTTCGCGATTTTGATCACTTAGTGGCCGTCTACCTCCTTATCCGGTGGGCGATTAGCCGCTGCCACATCATCATCCTTCCCGAATATTTTCACCACCCAGGGCAGTGTAAGGCCCTGCCCCAGCAAAGAGACCAATACCACCGCAATAGCAATGAAGATGATCTCATTGCGCATGGGAAATGGCTCGCCATTCTCCAGGTGAACCGGCAGACCAAGCGCAATCGCCAACGAAACGATCCCTCGCATACCCGACCAGGTTATGATGAAACTCGTTTTCGAATCAAACAGGGCTTCCTCGCTGATCTTTCGCTTACCCCTGAAAGCCCTTTGCAGGTTGAATTGTTGCCAATATACCCTGATCATCCGGATCAGCAAGGCAGTAAAGGCTATCATAAAGGCATAACCGATAAATGGCCATACCTGCGCTTCCTTCAATTTCTTCAATACAAAGGGGAACTCCAGGCCGATCAGCAGGAAGATCAGTCCATTCAATAAGAAAATGATCACATTCCAGAAATGCTTCGACTGATCCTTGATCCTCTGCGGGAATTTCTCCCTGCTCAGCCTGCTCATGCCCAGCCCCAGCACCACCACTGCAATCACGCCCGATACCCGGAAATGCTCTGCTATCAGCCAGGTCACAAAAGGCATCAGCAACATCAGGCTGATGATCACTTCATCATTGGTCCGGAAAAAACGGAGCGCCAGGGAAAGCAATTTCACTACGATCATGCCGATCAGTAAGCCGCCACCCAACACTATCAGGAATTGCAGCAATGCCTGTCCCGTATGGAATGCGATCCCGATAACGGCAGCCACTGCAAAGCGGTATGCCACCAGCGCAGACGCGTCGTTCACCAGGCTTTCACCTTCCAGGATGGTAACGGTCTTATGCGGCAGGCCCAGCCCTTTGGTGATGCCGATAGCCGCCACTGCATCGGTGGCCGATAATATTGATCCCAGCACAAAGGCCAGGGGCCAACTCATGCCGGGTATCATGTAATGCGCTACCGCTGCAATCCCTGCGGTGGTGATAAATACCAGGCCGATGGCCAGGGTGCCGATGGTATTGATATTCGTTTTAAAATCTTTGAAAGAGATATTGAATGCTGCATCATAGAGCAATGGAGGAAGAAAAAGCAACATGATGATCTCCGGGTTCAATTCCAGCTCCGGCATCGCAGGGATAAAGCCCACGATCAATCCTACGATCAATAGCATCACGGGAACGGCCACTTTCCATTTTTCCGCCATACCCGATGCTACGATCATCACGGCCATGATCATAAGTATTACGGCATAGTTTTCCATTTAATGAAAATACTAAAGTTCCTGATACCTGCACGCGACAGGCGCACCGAACCCGATCAGAGCATTTTCAAGATCCCCTCATTCTCCAGGATGATCATTCCCTGCCTGTCTTCCGTGATCCCCGGTTGTAACCGGTAGGTATACTTCGGTATATTCCCTTCCATCACCGTAGGCAGGAAAGAGAACCGGATACTATCGTCTTTTTTATTCAATTCATCGCCCACTTCTATGATATGGGTGGAAATGATAAAGAAACTATTCCGGAACGATGCAAAGGCTGCAGTCACTGCCAGGGTTGCATCATAAGCATCTTTCACATTGGTGCCCTTGAACAGCTCATCGAAGATCACGAACAGTTTTTTGTTCTGGCAAACTTCTTCCGCCACTTTCTTCACCCGTAGCACTTCCGCATAAAAATGACTATAACCACTGTTGAGGTCATCAGGCACGTTCACGGACGAGTAGATCCCATCCATAACAGTGAACCTCATCGCAGAACAGGCAACGGGAAACCCCATATGCGCGAGATACACTGCAATGCCTGATGACTTCATCAGCGTTGACTTACCCGCCATATTGGCCCCGGTAAGGAATAAGGTATTATTGGCTTCATTAAACTGAAGATCATTGGGTACGCCATGGTCCAGGGCCGGATGGCGAAGCCCCTTCATTTCGATGATGCTTGTATCGTTTTCTATGGCTTCTGCAAAGGCAAACTTCTTTGCCCTCGCCACCTCCGCCACCGTTACCTGTACATCCATCTCATAGCTGAGCCTGAGCAATTCTTTCATCGGCTCCTGCAATGTATGCGCCAGCAAATGCTGCAGGCCCGCCAAGCCCGTAATGGATATTGTATGGTTGTACATTGCCCTGCTCAACCGGTCATTATCCAATATTTTCTTCAAGGTAAGTACCCAGTTCTTCCATGGCGCTTTCTCTCCGGCGCCACCTGCTTCCAGTTGACTCAATAATGATTTACATTTTTCCAGGAATGCTGTGCAGCTCTTCACGCCATTAATGACACCTTCCAGCTCCTCTCCTTTCACCAGGGTGGCAGCCAGTTTCTTCCGGAATACTTGCCAGAGCACTGCCGGGTAAGAGCCAGCGCAGCCCTCATCCAGAAAGGCCTCCACCTGCTCCGTACAATCGCCGCCAAAGGGCAATGACACAGGATGCTGATGAAAATACTTGAACCCATCGCTCCTGGCATTGATGGCCGCTGTATCCTGCAAGGGATGCAGGAACATGGCATCCAGCATCTTTTCCCCTCCTCTCGTTCTTACTTTATTGAACAGGCTGAAAACTGAGCCCGGGTTGAACTTACCCAGCAGGGCCAGGTCTCCCAATGTTTGTTGATCGGCTATGAAACTCATATCGCTATGCCCTCCCTTCCTTTTTTCTTTGTTAGAATATCGAGGATGCCTTCATTCCTGATGATCACCATCCCATGCCTGTCTGAGGTGATGCCCTGTGTCAACTTATGCGTGTACACGGGCTTGCTGCCATCCATCAAGGTGGGGAGGTAAACGAAATTTATATTTTCGCATATACCTTTCAGTTTGTCGCCCGCCTCGATGATATGCGTTGACACCACGAACATGCAATTTTTCCTGCGCGCGATGGCTGAAGTGATGGCCACTGTGGCCTCATATGCATCTTTCACATTGGTGCCACGGAATAGCTCATCGAAGATCACGAACAGGTATTTATCGCGGCTCAGTTCGGCAGCCACCGACTTGATCCGCAACACTTCCGCATAAAAATGGCTGGCGCCCATGGCCAGGTTATCCGGCAGGTTGATGGTAGTGAAGATCCCATCGCGAACGGAGAACTCCATTGCCGATGCAGGCACCGGAAATCCCATATGGGCCAGGAACATCGCCACTCCCATCGATTTCATGAAAGTGGATTTCCCCGCCATATTCGCACCGGTCAAAAAAATGATATTACTGTCCGGGCTGATGGTAAGGGAATTGGTGACTGGCTTTTGCAAGGCAGGATGATAGAAATCTTTCAGCACCACCACCTGGTCTTCTTTTTTCCTGGCCATGGGAAAGGCGTAATTCCTTTCCATCGCCACTTTGGCAACGGAAAGAAAAACATCCATCGCATAAATATGCGTAAGCAATTTCTGCATGAGGTCTCGTTGCCTGAAGCGTAGCTGTTTATCATGGTCCGCCACTTTCTGAAAAGACATCTTCTGTACCTGGTTCTCCTGCAAAGCAGCTTGCAGTTCTTCCCTGGCCAATATCTTCTTCAATATCGACAGCTCTTCCTCATAACCCGACCCGGCTGCTTTCTCTCCAAGATCAGCCACCAGCCTGGCAGTGGCTTGCAATATCTGTATCAGGGAGGCCACGCCTTTCCGGATCTGTTTGAACCCGGTATCGGCTGCTATCAGGTTATTGAATTTCCGGCCGATGGTATTGTCGGTCTCACTGAGCTTACTGCGCTCATCGGTATTCTGCAGGTATTGCTCTACGGCATCGAACCATTCCACATCGTAGGGAAAGCGGAATTGGTTGACTGAAAAGAATCGGATCACGCCGCTCCGTTGGTTGATCGCATCCATTCGGGAAAGTGGATCCCTGAACATTTCTTCCAGCAACAAGGCGCCACCACGGGTGGAGGTGCGGTTGAAAATGGAATAGATGGAGTCCCCTCCTCTTTTCCCGAAGATATTCAGATCGTCCAGGGTTTGCTTATCGGTCATCAGGCTCATGCTACTCGTTTTATATTTATTTTCTTTTCCTTCTGATCAGTAGAATAGAACTGGCCAGCAGTACAATTCCGGGTATCACCCACATCAATGTATACCTGATGTTCTTAGCGCCGCCTTTCGTCAATGCGATCTCATTGTCTTTGGAAGGTGGCCTGCGCACATCAACAGGCACATTGCCGTAAGACAACCAGTTGAACATGGCAGGGATCATGGAAAAATTGGAAGTAGGGAATCTCCTCGTCTGGGGCCGCATGCCACCGTTGCTGATGCAGTCCGCATCTCCGAGGATCACGATCCGCTGTTCTTTATTGCCCACTTTCCTGCTCGCACCTAACGCTGTAACATATGCGCCAATGGATTCGCCAACCGTATTGTTCACCCTGGGGGAATCATTCACGAAATCGATGGTCTCTTTTTCATTCCAGGTGGGGAAGGTATCTTTGGAAGAATAGAGTTTGATAGTATCGGTACGAAGCAGGGGATCGATCTTGAAACCCATATCAGCGCTCTGATACAGTCCGGTGGCGCTGGTCATGCCCACAAAGAACCTGCGGGAATAGATCTGGTCCCAATGCTCATTCTGATCCAGGGCTTCCCGGGTAGGGCGACAAAGCACTACGTTAGCCGGTACATCTTCTTTTGGTTGTACCAGTTGCCCGGGAACCGTCTTCACGCCAAATTGCGAGATCAGTGAATCCATCACGGGTGAATTGGGCTCTAAGGCTATCACCAGGTTACCGCCTTTTGCGATATACTCGTCCAGTTTTCTTCTTTCCGCAGGATCCATTTGCTCTTTCATATCGGCGATCACCACGATATCCACTTCTTTGGGGATCTGTTTATTGCCAGACAGATCGAGGGTTTCCACATCACAGCCCTGGTTGGTGAGGGCATAGCGGAAGGTTTTGGCTGAAGAGAACATGGTGTAATCCTTGATACGGTCTCCATCGATCTTGCGCTCTCCATGGCCTTCAAAGAAGGCGATCCTCGGCAGTTTCATCACCATTCGTTTGAACACCGACGTTACCTCCGCTTCTCCCGGGAACTTCATGAAATCATCGTAGATGCGGAGAAAGGCTTTTTGTCCATTTTCTCTTTCCACCAGTCGCACAAAGGTGTTGCCTTCATCGGTAAGATCGATGGTCTTCTTCAACTCCTGTGGAGAGATGAACAGATCGGGATCCAGGTCGCGGAGCTCGGCAACGCCTTTGGCTTGCTCAGCAAGGGTCTTGTTCGGGAACTTGCTATCCACCCACGAATTGTTACTGGGCTTATCGTAATAATACACGTATTTCATTTTGGTCTCGGGCTTGAAGCGGACATACTGTTTGAAGCGTTCGAGATCCTCATTCACTTTTTCGGGAATGGCGTGATAATACTCCCTGTCCAGCAAGTTCACATACGTAGTGATGGTGAGCCCGCCTTCCAGCTTGCTCATCACTTCCTGGCTTTTGGGCGTGAGGGTATTCCGCTTTGTAGCAGTGGTATCGTAGTAGGCCATGATCATTGGCCTGGAAGTGATATAACCCAGCAGCATGGCACCCACCACAATGGCGCTGTATTTTCCCCAAACCACGGAGAAGGAAGCATGTGTGCGGTTAGACTGCAGTTTCTGGATGCTTAGCCAGAGGAACATGGTCACCACGATGATGAAGTACAATACATCTTCGCTATTGATCAAACCGTTGATCATTTCAGTACATCTTCCGGCAATGCAAAGCCAGTAAGTGATGTCACGGACAAAGCCGATATCCTGTCCTACTTTGTTCATATAGCTCAGGGCCGCCAGCAATACCAGTGTTCCCAGTGCAGCCACTACCTGGTAGGAAGTAAGGCTGCTCATGAACAGGCCGATGGCGGAATATGCGCACATCAGCAGGTAGAGGGCCAGTAATCCGGCAATGGCATTGGGCCAATCGAAGTGCTGGATAGTGCAACCACCGATGATCACATACAGCACCAGCAGGCTCAACAACAGCAGACTGAAGCCCATCATGGCTGCAAACTTGCCCAGAATGATCTGTGTGCTGGTTACAGGCGATGAGTAAAGAAGTTTAATGGAACCACTGCTGAGCTCGCGGCTCATCAGTCCCATCGTCAACAATGGCATATACAGGTATAGGTAGGTCTGTACTTTCGTGAAGAGGCCAAACTGCGAACCGTACGTATTTGCAGTGATGAACATATTCCCGAAGCCGGATTCCTGTGCACGAACCACGCCCTGCATCAGTTCCGCAAATGTCATCCCTGTCTGAAAGGCAAACACCACCAGGATCATCCAGGCAATCGGTGAATAGAAAAGCGTGAACAGTTCCGCTTTCGCGATCTTAATAATCCTTCTCATTTATTTCCTTTTATACTTTTTTAATTGGAGCTCTTTTTGGACAGGCTGGCGAATACAGCATCCAGAGAACTTTTTTCGATCACCATTTCCATCAGCCCCCAGGCGTTGTTCACGCTGGTGGCGGCAATACGCTGGGCGGTCCTTTTATCACCATCATATCCCAGCCTGAACTTGTAAGGCGCTAATTGTTCCACCGATCTCACTCCTTCGATCTGCATGAAACTGTCCTGGTGCGGAGGTGTGTCCAGTGAAAGCACCAGCGAGTTGGGCTCGATGTAGTTGTCGAACATTTCGATGGTTCCGGAGAACACGATCCTGCCCTCTTCGATCATCTTGATATCCTGGCAGGTTGCCTGCACTTCCGTGAGGATATGGGTAGAAAGAAGAACGGAGCGGTCTTGCGATATCTCTTTGATGAGATGCCGTACTTCCAGGATCTGGTTGGGATCGAGGCCATTGGTGGGCTCGTCCATCACCACGAATTTTGGATTGTGAACGATGGCCTGCGCGATGCCTACGCGTTGCTGGTAACCACCGGACAGGTTCCTGAGCAGACGTTCCCTGAAATGCGCCACACCACAGCGTTCTGCGGCATCAGCCACCATTTGTTTCACTTTCGCTTTTTCTATCATCCGGAGATCTGCACAATACGTGAGGTATTCTTCCACGGTGAAATCCAGGTGTAGTGGCAGTTTCTGGGGCATGAAGCCTATATTCCGTTTAGCTTCTACCGGATTATCTTTGAGGTTGATCCCGTTGATGAATACATCACCTTTGGTTTGTTTCAGCACGCCGCAGATAATGTTCATGGTGGTAGATTTACCGGCACCGTTGGATCCCAGCAGGCCCACTACCCCTTTATCCCGGATCTCTAAATTGATATCCCTGATGGCCCACTGTGATGTATAGCGATGGCTCAGGTTCTCTACTTTGACAATGGCATTTTCCATTCATTCATCTTTAGGTTATGGGAAATAGATTCCAGGGTAAGCTTTCGCTTACAGTTTTTTGAGGAGCTTCCGTCACTCGCGGGGACGCGGGCGACGGAAGCAACTTGAACTTTTTTTTCGGTTAGTACGTAGCGTTAGCTATCGCCCGCACATCGATACCATATTTTGTCTGAAAATGATTCACGAGAATATCGAACTTCTGTTTGATGAGCGGATAGCTCAGGTAAGGGGCCATCTGGGCATCGGAGCGCTGCGTTACATGCAACAGGAAAGAAGCGATATCGTTGGATTTGGCATTGGTCCAGGAATAGGCGCCATTATGCCATTCAAAGGCCCCGCCACTCACGGCATTGTAAGAAGAAGGCAGGAACCCTTTCTGACGATAAGCCTCCAGGTTGGCCGGATTGAGGGCATTGATGGGCGTGGTGGGCGCAGCAGCGGTGTAATTGCTCACAGTATAAAACGCTTCGGGGATATCGATGATATTGTTGCCGAGATAATAATTCCAGATGGCGCCGGTGAACAGGATCTTCTTCGCCAGTTTCTGATCGGCCGTCATGGTGGTTAAACCGATATTCATGCCGGTGAAGGCAAAGGCCTTTCCACTGACCTTGTAATCCGAATAAAGATGCTCCATGCCTGGCGGATACCCTACCCTGTACTGCCTGATGGAATCTGCCAGGAAAACCCTGTACGGGATGCCACCTTTCTTCTTGAAATTATCGGGCAGGAATTTCAGCCAGATATCATTGAGATAATCCAGCATCTTGCCTACGTAGATCGGATTGCCAAGCACGGCTGTATCGATCTTTGAATTGCCGGTGCTGGTGGATTGCGTCCACTCAAAATCCTTCTGGGTGAACACGTACAGGAAATAGGAGCCGTAATCATTGAAGAGTTGCTGTATCCTGTCGTTATCTGTGATGGAAGCATTTCCCTGCGGCAACACATAATCGGGTTTTATTTCAACGGGAGGACCGATGGCCTTATCCTTTTTGCAGGAAGCAAAAATGGTAACAGTCAGCAATCCGTATATGAATATTCTTTTCATTTCGAATGTTTGTAAACGTTAGCAAATCAGTTTCCGGCCCTTTCGCCCATCTTGGCTGAAGCATTCTGCTCCAGTTCCGGATTCCTGATGATCAGGATATTCGGGAAAGGAAGGGTGTACATAGGATCGTTCTGTTTCAGCACATAGGTCACATCCGCGGCACCAGGATCGTGCTTGTACACATGCGAGATGGAGGGCATTCCATAGCGGCGCAGATCGAACCAGCGGAACAATTCAAAACAGAACTCTTTTCTACGCTCCACCCGGATAGCCTCTATCAGTTGATCCTTGTCTGTGATATGCTCGTCTGCATAGTTCGGGATACGGTAACGGCGCAGGGCATTGAGATCGTTCATGGCCTCCGTGAGCTTATTGAGTTTGGCATAGGCCTCAGCCCTGTTGAGACTGGCCTCCGAGCTGCGGATATTTTGCGACAGGTCCAATCCTGTAGCCAGCTTGGATACCAGCAGGTAATTGACCGATTGCGTGGCCATACCAAAGCCATATTTTCGACGGGCATCATCTGTGCTGAACAACGACAATAGTTGGCCGGAAGGGATATAGATAGATTGATCCTGCTGGGGATTGCCACCATACATCCATTCCACTTCAGGATTGGAATAATTCTGAAGATAAGCCGCCGTGAGGGCCGTCATATCCCAAAGGCGACTGCCCTGGTCAAATGCTTTGGTAGCTTCGGCAACGCTTCCTTCCCAGCT
>JAGIAP010000037.1:15182-22701 GCA_017744805.1 Chitinophagaceae bacterium
AAAGGTAAACCCGTGAAAGCAGGATATGGATAGCGGGTTGATTGATATGATAATCCATTCGTACCACCGGCAAAGGATCCATTAACCGGGCAGCTTCCTTCAGATCGTTCACGATCTGATCATACACTTGCTTCACGGTAGCACGCGTTGAGTAGGCCTCTTCGATCCCTGAATTCAGTTTCAGGGGAACAGCCAGTGCAGCAGGGTTTACCTGGTATGGCTCTCCATACATATTGGCCAAACGCCAGTAGTAGAAAGCACGCACCGCCAATGCTTCTGATTTTACACGATCCCGATCGTTTTGCGCCCCGATGGCCTTATCGATATTATCCAGTACAGCATTACATCCTTTTATCCAGGAGTAATAGCTGTAATAGCCTGTGCTGGATGGGTCCTGGGCAACAGGATCACCCATCCCGTTGAAATCTACAAAATAGGGCTGCCAGGAAAATGTAGGGAAATACGTTTTGGCAATGGAACTACCAACTGCCGACCCGTTATTGTAAGTGGAATTGAATTCCACATCATCATCCATGAAATACAGGAAAGCAGCTGGTTCCTGCCTGGGATAGTATCCGGATCCCATCAGCAGCTCCCGGAAGTCTTGCGTGGTTTTCGGGATCACATCACTTTGCGATCTCTCTTCCAGGAATTTGGAGCAGGACCCGAACAGGCTCCACCCCATGATAGCAGTTATATAGATCAGTTGTTTTTTCATTTTCATCGAACTTTTAGATTAGAGCGCCAGGTTAATCGACAATGATGCAGTTCTTCTTGCAGGCCAGCCGCCTGTTTCAGGATCATATCCATCCCACGACTTGTCGAAGGTGTACAGGAAAGGGTTCACCAAACTGAAGGCAATGTTCAATCGTTTGGAGTAGATCCTCTTCACCAGGTTCTGCGGCAGATCATAAGCTGCAGAGATCTGGCGGCAACGGATGAAATCGATATCACCTACCCGCAGATCGGAACTATTGTACATATCATAGGGAGACATGGCAGTATTGGATATGGTAGGCAGGTAAACATACATCCTGTTCGGATTCCCTGCAGGGATAGAGGGGATATTGGTGAAGGCCTCGTCACCAGGCTGTTTCCAGCGATTGAGCAGCAACCTGGGCGCATTCTGTTCGGGAGTGGGCGCTCCGGTTGCATTGTAGAAAACAGGAAGTCTTTTCTGCGCACCGAAGGCCATGGCGAACTGCGCCGAGAAAGAGAAATTCTTGTACCGGATGCTGGTATTGAAGCCGCCATTGAAATCAGGTTCCAGTTTTCCACTTTTCACCAGGTAGTCCAGGTCGTTGGCCGTAGGCTTGATGTCCAACTTGTTGAACAAAGGCCTTCCTGTTTCATGATTCAGGCCCTGGTAAGAATAAGAATAGAAAGTGGAATAAGCTTCTCCGTTCACAATGGCCGTTCCGTTGAGATAATCAGCCCTTGTATTGATCCGTTGATTGTTCTTCAGGGTATTCCTGGCCCGTCCTGTGTTGACGGAGAACTGCCAGGTGAAATCCTGTGTGCGGATGGGCACCACATTGATGATCAGATCATATCCTTTATTCTCCATTTCAGATCCGAACACCACGGCTGAGTTCATACCATTCTCCACGGGTACCTCCCTGGCGGCAAGCACATTGCTTACCTTGGTATAGTAGTTCACAGTTGCATTCAGCCTGCCATTGAAGAAGGAAAGATCCATTCCGAAATTCCAGGATTTTGTTTTTTCCCATCCCAGTGAAGGATAAGGCAGGCTCTTGATAACAAGGGTGTATTGTTTGAAAAGCTGGCTCAATCCCCCGTCTGTAGCAATCAGATAAGGGCTCACCGCTTCCACGGTATTACCCTGGTAACCATAAGAAGCAGAAAGATCGAAGGCATTTAACCAGGTAAGTGAACTGAGGAAATGCTCATTGCCCACTCTCCATTTGCCACCAACGGACCAGGTAGGCTGGAAGCGCTTGTTCTTGTCCTGCCCAAATCGGTTACTTGCATCAAGACGGGCATTGAAGTTGAAGATATAGCGCTGGTCGTATGCATATACACCGGAAAAATATTCACTCAGGTAATTGGCTTCAGTGTTCACGATGCTGGAATTCAGTCGCATGGCCTCTTGCAGGGAAACAGCGGTACCGTTGCCGTTTGGTGTAACTGTCAGTGGCACCGGCGCATATTGTTCACCGCGGTACCGGAGATAACCGTATCGGGTATCCGTACTTCCTTCCGTGATGGTAGATCTTGCTTCCATTCCCGCCTGCGCTGTGATGGCATGTTTATCGTTGAACAGCTTATCGTAAACGAGGCTATTGCGGAATGTATAGCCCCTGTTACTGCTGGAGGTCAGTTGCACGAGGCCCCCAAATGGCAGCGGACTGGCCAACTCCTGCGGAGAATTACTGAGTACGGAACCGAACTCATACCCCCTTGTTTGTGTGATATAATTCGATAATTCCGTTGCATGTGATTTCACATCAGTGGACGACACATTGTAAGAGAGCAATCCCTGGTATTGCAGGTTCTTCGTTAGCTTCAGACGGGCATCGATGGTGGACGACAATGACTTTGTATTATTCGAGTTCCCCGTATTGTTCAGTTCATTCTGGATATTGTAATTGTAGAAGAACTTGCTGGGTAAAGAATAGCTGTTAGTCCCTCTCTTGTAATGATAGAACAAAGTGCCGTCATCATTGTACATGGGGATGGTACGTGATGTATTGTAAGCATATTTGAAAGGATCCACACCGTAAGCAAATCCATCTGTTTGGCGAACGGTCCCATTCAACAGGAAGTTGACTGTGAACTTCTCGCTGAAACGGGCGGTGGTATTGGAAGTGGCAGAGAAGGTCAGCAGGTCGTTACCAATAGCTTCTCCTTTCTGCTGCTGTATATTGAAGGAAGTGCGGTTGCTCAGTTTGTCCGTACCACCGGAAAGGCTGATACTATGGTTCTGGCTGAATGCATTGCGGAAAAGGAGATCGAACCAATCGGTATTCATGTTTTCCATTTTCCTGTATTCCTTTTCGAAAGTGGCCTGATCGATCTCCTTGCTCTGGAGTTTCTGTACCAGTCCTCCGTATCCGATGGGCAGGATATCATAGGTATAGCTATCGCGGGATTCATACACTTCTTTGGAGAATTGCATCAGTTCCTGCGAGTTCATGAGGTCATACATGGAATAACGCGGGCGTTGGCCTACCGTGAAGGATCCTGTATAGTTCACGGCCATTTGCCCGGGCTTGGGCTTCTTGGTGGTCAGTACGATCACCCCATTGGCAGCCTGCGAGCCGTAGATGGCAGTAGCAGAGGCATCCTTGAGCACGGTGATAGTTTGGATATCGTTGGGATTCAACCAGGAGATGGCGTTGGAAGCGATCAGCCTGAGCTCGCCCATATCACCGGCCAGGGAGCCGCTGCCATTGGGCATAGGGAGTGGATCGCGCTGGATCACTCCATCCACTACCCAGAGTGGCTCCTGGTTGCCGAGGATGGTGGAGGTGCCACGTACCCTGATCTTTGGGGTGGAGCCAACCTGCCCTGAAGGCATGGTCACCAGCATGCCCGGCACATTGCCCTGTAGCATCTGGTCGATGCTGATCTCACCAGCCACTTTTATTTTTTCAGGGTCTACAGTGGTCACTGCACCCACATACTTGTTCTTGTCCACGCTCATATAACCGGTGATCACCACGTCATTCAGTTGGGCCTCCCTCGACTTCAGGGTGATATCGATAAAAACATTATCGCCTGAGCTTACTTTGATGGATCCTTTCGGAGCGCCGCCATGATTGTTCATCACGGCAGTGTAGCCGTCCTTTATTTTTTTGATGGTGATCTCCATCGGTTCATATCCCAACATGCTCACCACCAGGATGGCATCTTCAGGAAGCGAAGTGAAGCTGAAGTCTCCTTTTGCATTGGTGACACGTCCACCGGTGAGTGTTTTCACCTGGATGGAAGCACCCTGCAAAGGTTCTCCGGTGGAACCACGCACCACTCCTGAAACTTTGGACGGAGGCAGAAAAAGATCGGATATCATCGGAGAGAGAGCCGGGGTCGGGCTTTTGCGCGACAATACGATGGTTTTGTCTTTGATCACATAGCCGAGAGAAAGATCTTTCAACACGGAATCGAGCAGGGTTTGCAGGGGCATTTTTTCCACCGAGAGCGAAATGCTTTGCGCGTCCCTGATGGCATTGGAATTGGTGAATACCACATATCCCGTCTGGTCCTTGATCACCTGGAATAATTTTTTCAGGGTAATATTCTTTCCTGAAACGGTCACAGTTTGGGCGAGGCCTGAAGCATTGGTTTGCAGGATGGCCGCGATGAGAAGAAAAGAGGTCAGTCTCATAACCAACATTGTTTTGGTACGCCTCCGGACGCCTTTTATCCCTTCCGGAGGACAATAGCAGATTTTTTGCATAAATTGCAAATAGATTTGGTTGTTAGTAAATGTGAATGCAAAGCCGTTTATGATCAACTGAATTATACTCCGTCACGGCCGCAATCCGTGGCGGTTTTTTATTTGATCATATTTTCATCTATATGAGAACAGGCAGCAGCCTGGATTTTTAAGCATATCACTTGTTCAGCACTACCAGCTTTCTCCCCTCTTCGATCCTGTAAGACACTTCAGTTTTTTGCAGGATCTCCAACAGGTCTTTCAAGGGTATTTGCCTGCTCATCTCACCCCAGAAAGTGATGTTCGGAATTCCATTTTCATATACCACTTCGATATCGTACCATCTTTCCAATTGCCTCATCACATCTTCGATAGTAGCTTCATCAAAATTGAACAATCCATTTTTCCAGGCAGTGATCTTATCGATGTCCACACCATCCAGCACTGTAATGGCCGATGATCTGCCTGCAGACCTCTTATTCACCTTATTGGCTATCTGAGCTTGCTGACCGGGTTTGAGGATCACATCGCCGGAGCCCGCTATGGTTGCCGGTTCCAGCGCAACCGTCTCAACACGTACAGTACCATTCACCAGGGTAGTGCTGATCAGTTTTTCATTATCGTATGCATTCACATTGAACTGCGTACCCAGCACTTCGATATCGGCCCGGTTGTCTGCATTCACCAGGAATGGCCTGGCTGCATCTTTGGCAACATCGAAATACGCTTCTCCTGATATATACACTTTTCTTTCTTTATCGCTGAATTCAACGGGATACCGAATGGAGCTGGCGGCATTCAGCCACACTTTCGTCCCATCAGGTAATACAACCTGGAACTGGCGTCCCTTGGGCGTTGACATGGTGTTGAATAATTCTTGCCCATTCGTTTTGGCGGAGGGATCATATAGCAGTTTTCCATTTTCCAGCACCACTTCCTTACCACTCTGGGTGGCTATCACGCCGTTGCCGGCACTGTCCAGCACTATCTGGCGGCCATCAGCCAGCGTAAGAACGGCGCCTGTTTTACCGGGAGCGATATCATGTAGTTGGGAAGCAGGCACTTGCCTGGCTGTCCGTTTATCGTCTTTTGAGGGGATCAATAACCAGGTGGCGATGCCCAGTATCACCAGGATTGCGGCTGCATACCTGAGCCAACCGGTTCGGAGGAAATGTACGCGGCGTGCAGGTTCTGCGGCCTCCTTCAACAGGTTGATCTTTGCCAGGATGGCCTGTTCCGTCTCTTTTTCCTGTTCTGGCAGGAACATCAGCAAATGGGCGCGCAACTGCTCTTCATCATTCAGTTCATCAAAATACTGACGACGCTGTGCAGAGCCTTCCAGCCATTGCCGGAGCTTCAGTTGCTCTTCCTCAGAAAGGGTTCCCTGCAAATGCTTGAGTAATATATCGGCGATTTCTGCAACAGACATCATACATTTTTACTACAATCCAACAAATCAAACCAACTATTCAAATTCAAACTTTTTCAAAAAAAATTTTCAGGATAAGAAACCCCGCTCATTTTCGAGCAGGAGCAGAAGGAAGGCGATCGCCAGCGGATCGCCACGTAACACAGACTGGAGAAGCCTTATAGCGCTCACCCGTTGATTGGTGACCGTCTGCACTTTGATCTGCAAACGCTCAGCTATCTGGGCCGGTTTGAGCCCCTCCTGATAGGAAAGGAGGAAAATCTCTTTCATGCGGGGAGGCAGTTTTTCCACTTCGGCATAGATCCTCCGCATTACTTCTATATGAACCTGTTCCAGGTAAAAATCGCCGGTATCTTCGCTCTCCAATAGTTGAAGCAGTTCAGAACGGCGCTCTTCCTTCATATTCCTGTGCCTGAGCAGGTTGAAACATCTGTTCCGGACTGTCACAAACAGGAAGGCCCTCACAGCATCCATGCTGCTGAAGGTCTGACGCCGCTGCCAGAGCTGAGCAAAGGTTTCCGCAGTGAGGTCCTGTGCATCAGCGGCCTGGTCAACAAACTTATTGGCGAAAAGGTAAATGCGCTGGTAAAGGCGTTTGTATACTTCTGTGAAAGCATCCTCATTTCCCAACCGGAGTGCAGTTATCAAATCATCTTCCTGGTATGACAAGAAATTATTTTCCAATGTTTTAAACTAACAACAGGCTTGAACTTTTTATTGATCTCAATTTTCTGAAAGGAAAGGTAATTTGAAAGAGACGCTTACAAAGATAGAAAAACGGGCGATCAAAGGAAGGCAGATTTTTTATCGCATTGGACAACCATATCAGGCAACAGGTAGCAGATTCAGATCACCCGGGCTGCAGAACCGAGTGGCAGCAGTCTTTTGCAGGTCATCACTACCCGATTTCTCCGGATATCCATATCCGTTACCGAACGGAAATCGTTTTAATTTTGAAACCAGGCAAGCCATTCAATCCAGCAGCAGCAATACGATATCTTCATATCCCATTCTCTCGGCCCAGGCTGCAGGTTGCGCCCATAGTGTATTCTGTGGCATCAACGCATTTGCCCCTTCCTGTAGTAGAAAGGCCACCATATTCCGGTGCCCATTCCTGGCAGCCCAACCCAAAGCGGTGGATCCATAATCAGATTCTATGGCATCGATGGCGACGCCATATTCCAGGCATAGAGCTGCCAGCTCGATATTCCCATCGCCTGCAGCCCGGTGCAGCGGGGTTATGCCCAGCCAGTTGGCATTATTGGGATTCAGGCCATTCTTCATCAACCACCTGGCAAAATTGATATTGGAAACTTTTTGCAATGGATGTTGCTTCAGTATTTCTGGATGATAGCGAAGGATCAATTCAACAACCAGTTGATGTCCTTCACTGATAGCCGCATCCAGCGCTTCCGGAGGAACAGGCAATTGTGGATTGGCCTGGAAAACCTGCGCCAGCTCCCGGAGATCATTGTAATTACATAAGAGCTCAACGGTTTGTGCCGCACCATACAAGGCCAACAGGTTGATGAGCTCGGGTGGCGCATTGTAATATGTGGCGCGCGACATACAATTGCCCGAGGACTCAACGGCGGCATTCGGATTGGCGCCATGTTCCAGCAGTAGCTGCGCAATGGAGCGATGCTGCCCACTCACTGCTGCATGAAGCGCGCCGCCCCAGGGTGCAATGC
>JAGIAP010000380.1 GCA_017744805.1 Chitinophagaceae bacterium
CCCTTGGCCTGATCTTTTGTATCTTAACAGCACGGTATCGCGATCTTGGCAATATCGTTCACCTGGGCACCCGGTTGTTCATGTTTGTAACGCCGGTTATTTTCCCGGTATCATTGGTGCCTCCCGGCGTCCGCTGGTTTGTGCAGGTCAATCCATTATCCGCTTTGTTCGAGGTTTTCCGTTATGCTCTGCTGGGGCAGGGTATGTTCACCGTATGGCAATTACTGTACAGTACGATATTCATTATCGTGGTCTATTGTATAGCCGTATCCTGGTTCAATAAACAGGCCATCAGGCTGATCGATATCGCATAACCATCATGAGTAAAATTGTTATAGAAGCGGCAGGGGTTTCCAAAATGTACAGACTTGGCTCCATCGGTACAGGTTCTTTCCGGCAGGATATCAAACGCTGGATGACCAGAACGATGGGGCGGAAGAACGATACATTCTTTTACGAGGGTAAGCTGGATGCCAATCAGTTTTGGGCCTTGCAGGATATCAGTTTCCAGATAAAACGGGGCGAAACCTGGGCGATTGTTGGCTCAAACGGGGCTGGGAAATCCACTTTGCTGAAGATCATCTCGCGCATTATTCAGCCTACCACAGGGTATGTGAGGGGCCGCGGCTCCATTGGCAGCCTGCTGGAAGTGGGTACGGGGTTTCATCCGGAACTGTCGGGACGGGAGAATATCTATATCAGCGGTTACCTGCTGGGTATGAAGAAAGCGCAGGTACAGCGGCAGTTTGATGAGATAGTAGCGTTCTCCGGCCTCGAAAAATTCATAGATACCCCTGTTAAAAGGTATTCGTCGGGAATGTATGTTCGGCTTGCTTTTGCGGTGGCTGCCCACCTGAATGCCGATATACTTATCATGGATGAAGTACTGGCAGTAGGGGATATCGAGTTCCAGAAAAAATGCCTCACCAAAATGCAACAGGTGGCGGACGACAGCCAGCGGACCATACTATTTGTCAGCCACAATATGCAGGCTGTTAACCATCTCTGCCGGCAAGCGATCTGGCTGCAACAAGGAAGAATAATGGAAATGGGCGATACCGCTCATGTTGTAGATAAATATGTGGGCAGTTTGCAGAAAAACAAGCTGAATATTGCATGGGGCGATAATAATGAAGCGCCGGGCAATGAATATGTGCGGATCCTTTCGATGGAACTGAAGCCTGAATTATCAGTTGCCCACAGTGTGATCGATATCAGAACGCCCCTGACCGTTACATTCACTATCCGGAACCAGCAGCAGGATGTGGTGTTGAATGCCGGGCTGCATCTGTTCAATTACGCAGGTGAATGTATTTTCGATGTAGCCTCGGCACCAGTTTTGTGTAAGGCTGGTAAGGTACAGGGAGAATGCCGGATCCCGGGCAATTTCCTCAATGACGGAGCTTATTATTTATCGCTTATCATAGTTCAGGATACTTCTATTCCACTATTCTATTATGAAGCCGGCCTTCATTTTGAAGTGGCCGATTTCCGTGAAAATACCACCTGGTTCGGAAAATGGAAAGGGGTCGTGCGCCCTCAATTCCCATTCAGGTTTGAACCATCTGACATACAAGCAGCATATTAAACAGCCGGTTTGTTTTGAACAGAATTCCGTCATCCCCTCCTTCCATTACACCCGTTCCCACTGGTGTACACAGGCCCCGATGGTCTGTGATGATCCCCGTATACAATTGTTCCAGTTTCCTGCCGGAAACCCTGGAAGCTGTGCTGGTACAGTGTTTTCCACCGGAAGACATGCAGATAGAAGTGGTGGACGACCATAGTACCGATACCGATGTGGAAGCCCTGGTGAAGGCTGTGGGCCAGGGAAGGGTCGGGTACTTCAGACAACCCGGCAACAAAGGAAGCCTTCGCAATTTCGAGACCTGCATCAACCGGGCCACCGGCCACCTGGTACATCTGTTGCATGGGGATGATCTTATCAGGCCCGGGTATTACCATATGATGGATCAACTGTTTGAGCAGTATCCCCAGGCTGGCGCTGCCTTTTGCCGGTATGTATATGTGGGGGAAAGCAGTAAGCCATTGTATTACCGTGATGCAGAAATGGAAAGCGAAGGCCTCCTGCAGGATGCATTGCTTTTGTTGGCCGGGCGCCAACGGGTACAGTTCTGTACCATCACCGTAAAAAGAGAGGTCTATGAAAAGCTCGGCGCCTTTTATGGCGTCGATTATGGAGAAGACTGGGAAATGTGGGTACGCATTGCGCGAGATTATCCCATCGCCTATTCGCCCCAGGTACTGGCGGCGTACCGCATGCATGCTTCCTCCATTTCCGGCAGGTCCTATGCTTCCGCCAAGAACCTGAAAGACCTTCAGTGGGTGATGCATACCATTCAACAATATCTTCCCGAAACAGAAAGAGATAGGGTATTGCAGCAGTCCATGAAATTCTATGCACATTATGGCATCAAAATAGCTAACGATCTATGGTATGGGCTCAGGAACCGGCAGGGTGCGAGAACACAGGTACAGGAAGCATTACAGATGCACCGCGATTGGTTGATGTATTGGAAGATCACGAAACTATATACCAAAATGGCATTGAATATTACTTCATTCATCCCGGGACGCAATAAACGATCATGAGTATGAAGGCAGGCATCACTATCCTGGTTTGCACATATAATGGGGCCCGGCGCCTTCCATCTACCCTTCGTTGCATCGCAGCACAGCAAATCCCTGCACATATCGCTTGTCAATTGATAGTGGTGAACAATGCCTCTACAGACAATAGCGAAGAAGTGATCCGGCGCGAGTGGCAGCAATACGATACAGCTATCCAGCTTGAGATCATTTCAGAGCCCACACCTGGACTGACTTTTGCCCGGGAGGCCGGCTTCCGTGCAGCACTATACGATTTTATCATTTTATGTGATGACGATAACTGGCTGTCGCCCGAATATGTACAGAAAGCATTTGCCCTGATGGAAAGTCAACCCGAGATTGGCATATTGGGCGGTAAGGGGAATTTTGTGTTTGAGAAACCAGCGCCGGCCTGGTTATTATCCTGTAACCTCTATGCTGGTGGCCCGCAGGCCAGCGAAAGTGGAAAAGTGATCGATCAGCTCGTATATGGCGCAGGAGCCGTGCTCAGGAAATCTGCCTGGGAAAAGATACGCGCAGGCGGTTTTGTTCCGGCCCTGAGCGATCGTACAGGAATAAACCTAAGCTCAGGGGGTGATCATGAATTGTGTTATGTATTGGCCCTGGCAGGTTATAAGATCTGGTACGATGATAGCCTGCACTTTGATCATTATATCATGGCCAACCGGTTGACGCTGCCTTATTATTTGAAGTATATCGAAGAAAGCGCTCATTGCTTTTCTGTACTCGAACCTTATAAGATCCTCCTGAAAACACAAAACAGTTCCATCGTCAGTTTTCGATGGGAGCTATTCAAAAGTTTCTGGTTCCATATCAAAAAACTCAGTGTGCTGGTATTCACCAATACTTCCGGCAGCAAGTCGCCGGATGATCGGGTATTACGAAAACTACAGTATACATTGCTCAAACAGCGGTTAAGGTCTTACCGGCGTCTATCTTTATTTGAAGACAATTTCAGCAAAGCGGTCTCTTTACAGAATGAGTTGCTGCGCAATGGAGGATATTCGCTCAGCTCCAATTACCAGCAGTCCGGGCAGGTATAGTTTTGATTGAGGGGAGGTTGCTATTTTGCATTCCTGCCAAACCTTCATCTTTGCTTACCCTCCTGCATCAAACCTGCGCGCCTGTTTAAGATTTTTTCATCAATCATCTTAAACAAATCTCAAAAATGAAAAAGTGGACTATCGTGCCGGCGATCCTGCTGGCCGCAGTGAGTATCTTATCCTGTAACAAGAATTCAAATGTATTGAAAGAAGAAACTGCTTCCTCCCTGATCGCTTCGCCTTCACTACAGGTGAAGGATATGATCATGGGCAATTCAACTACCCGTTTCTATTACAATGGTGCAGGCGGTGTAGATTCTACCATCCAGATGATATCTGGTAATATCAAGGTCAGCACTATCATATATGGAAAAGGACTGTTCATCGATTCCATTCATCGCTATCGCCAAGGTGTGTTAACCGATACCTGGAGTGATGTCAAATACAATAGCGCAGACCAACTCTCGGGGTTTACCAGATGGTATGATCGTTCCTCTGGTAACTATGCCAAATACCTGCTCAGTTATGATGTCAATGGCAATATAGCTTTTCAATCCATTGAAACGCCGGAAGGGAGCAATGTACAACACGGTTTCGTGTACAACCAGGACAAGGCCCTTACCTCCCATAGCTTTTGGTTGTTTGGCTTTGAACAGAAATGGGATATCAAGTCCGATAATAAACTGAATCCATTCAACAAGATGCCGCATCTTTATATCGTGGCTGAAAGCCCCGATGAACAACAGGAGCAACTCAATAAATACAATAGCGTTGAAAGATTGTATAGCTATAGCGGACGCACTACTTATTGGACCAACGAATATGATCAGCAAGATCGCCTGATCAAAAGATCCAACCCGGACGCTCAGTATAGCTCGTATTCCCTGACCTATTATTGATCGATATAAAAAGAAGAAGGGTGTCTCCAAAATAATGGAGGCACCCTTCTTCATCAGGGAACAAGACGGATATTATATTCTTGAATTTTTGCCGGTGTTTCAGGCGACAATGTAAAATGTACTTCGATACGCGCTTTTTCTCCCTCTATCACAAAATGTCCTCTCAGGTTATTATCAGGCACCATATTACCGATGGATCTGATCTTGCCGGCCTTCTCAAAAATGGCCGTTGCTTCTTTTCTCAATGAATCAGGGAAATAATCCAGGAAGAAATTCTCTGCAAAGGCTGGAGAAGTAGTGGCATTCTGCCAGTTGGGAAGAAAGGCCAACAGCTCTTTTCTCCGCTGTTCCAGGATGGCCGTGGCAGTTATTGGCCGGGGTGCTGCTTTTGTGAGATCCAGCAATGTGTCCAGCACAATGGTATTGATATAAGTAGCCGATGCGTACGTGAGATTGGCGAAGCAGACCACCCCGATACCGTAATCGGGGAGTATGGTCCAGTTGGAACCAAAGCCCGGCAGGCCGCCACTATGCCCCACCATAACTCTTCCTTTGCAATCCCTTGTCCAGCGAAGCCCATAACCGTAAGCAGCCACCATCGGGCAGGCATTGGTTTCACCGGGATAGGTGTAGCGTGGATTGAGGTTATTGAAATTCCAGGGTTGTTGCATTTCGCGGATGGAGCTTCTTTTGAGCGGACCTGTTTCAGGGCCGTTCCTCGCCGGCCAGCCGGAAAGCTGGAAGGTCATGTATTTGGAAAAATCTTCGATGGTGGTGATCATGCCACCCATGGCTCCGTAAGCGCCGCGATGCAGCATGGGCTGCTCTACCCAGGAATCGTTGAGCCAGCGGTAGCCTATTGCCAGTTCATTTTGTGGCACCTCACTGTACTCCCAGTACGTATGGCGCATATCCAATGGCGTTAAAATGTTCTTGTTGATGTATACTTCATATGGCATGCCCGATACCTGTTGAATGATATAGCCCAGCAGGGCAAAGCCGAGATTACTGTATTCATAGG
>JAGIAP010000381.1 GCA_017744805.1 Chitinophagaceae bacterium
ACTTTATTCTGTACGATGGCCCCAGAGCTATCGTACAAACTGTATTTGAAACCTGCGATATTGTTATAACTGCTAAGATTGACCGAAGTGTTCACGAATGCTTTGGGGCCAAGCAACCTGTTCCAGGTGAGTGCAATATTCTTATTGCCCCATTGGTGGCGGTTATCGATATTGCCTTCCTGCAGATGCAGGTTATCATCGCCTGCATACACATTCAGCATCAGTTTATCTTTTTTGCCTACCAGTTGAGTAACCTTGAACTGCAGATCGTAGAAGTTGAGGTTCACGCCTCGTTGAATGAGGCTGAGAAAGGGATTCACCCAACTGTGACGGAAACTGAGCATCACGGCCGTCCTGTCTTTTTTCAATGGCCCTTCGATGGTGAAGGAGCCGGCCAGCACACCCGCATTTATTTCTCCTTTCCATTTTTTCATATTCCCATCCTTGGTATTCACGTCCATTACGGAGCTCAGGCCGCCACCAAAGCGGGCAGGGAAATTGCTTTTGTACACGTACATATTCTTGAGGGCCGTCTTGTTCACGATCGGCAGCGAGCCCAGCAGGTGCATGGGATTGAATACGGGGTTGCCATCCAGCAGGAAGAGATTCTCTCCGGGATTGCCACCTCTGACCAGTATCCCGTTGGGGATATCCGCTACATTCTTTACACCCGGCAACTGGTAAAGGCTTCGAAGCACATCCGGTTCTCCCAGTACATTGTTGTAATCTTCGGCATTCACTTTATCGGCCCCTTCTTTTCTTTGTCTTTGTTCTCCTGCTATCACTACTTCTTCGATGGGAGGGGCCGGTTGCAATCGGATATCCTTTCTCGTATCCTGTTGAAGATCGGCCATCACAATGGTGTTGGCGGTATAGCCTGCATAGGAGAATTGCAATATTTGTTTGCCTTCGGGTAATTCAAGAGTGAAATAACCATGTTGGTTGGCGAAGGCGCCGCGGCGGTGAACCGGGTCCCAAACAGTGGCGTCCGTGAGAGGCTCGCCGCTGGTTTCGTCCTTCACAAATCCGAAGACGGTGTACCAGCTCAGTAAGGCGTCATCGGGCAGGGGGCTATTGGAAGGTGTCAGCAGGAGCTTTCCATTCCTTTCCAGTACGCGGATCTTTTGCGCTTTTAGCACTTGTTGCAGCAAGGCCCCGATGGTAGCAGGTTTTCCCTGAAGGATGATGAACTTACCTGTATCAACAGCCGAACTGGTGTATTCTATGATGAGATTACTATGATGATTGATGTCTTCCAGAAAGGAGCCGATGCTTCCTTTTTCTGTAGCGGGTGAGAAGGGGGTACTGAAAATGCGTTGCTGTGCAAGGAGCCTGGTGCCCGAGCATCCGAACAATGAGAATATAACAAAAAGTAGAACCTTCATGAATGACCCGGCCTTAAACTTGGTTTAGGCAGGGCAATATGGCGCTTTTTGGCAATATTCCGCTAATTCCCGTAAAAAATAATACGGTCTTGTTCCCTGACTATTTTCAAACCGGTGGTCAGGCGAAGCTCATCCAGCACTTCAGAAATGGGCTGATCCTTGAAGCGTGCATTGATGTTGAGCTGTTGAACGGCTGCATCCAGTGAATCCGAGAGGGAGAATTGCAGGTCGTAATAATCAGCCAGCGCTGTGAGCGCATCATGGAGGGGCGTATTCCTGAATTCCAGAATTCCCGTTTTCCATGCCAGGTAATTGCTGTCGGATACTGTTTCCTGCAGCAGGTCGCCATGGGAAAGGACGGCTTTTTGCCCTGCGGTGAGGATCACCTGTTTGCTATCCGTTTGTTTATCGGACATGCTCACTTTTCCGGTAGAAACGATCACTTCATCTCCGGAATCGGTGGAATGTACCAGGAAGGAGGTGCCGAGTACCTTGATGGTGGCATTATCCGTAGAGATCAGGAAAGGTTGTTTGGGGTCTGATTGAACCTGGAACCAGGCCTCACCTTTCAGCTCCACCCGTCTGATGGAACTGTTGAAGTGGGTGGCATAGCGGATGGACCCGCCTTTGCGGAGATGAACGGTGGAACCGTCGGGCAGGGTGATAGCTTTGGTGGCATTGGCGGCCGTAACCTGTTGGATGGAGGGATCGCCTGATCTCCAGAAATACCAGGCGGTGAAGATGGCTGCCAGGAAGGCCACTGCTATGGCCAGTCTTTTAAGAGGGAAGACCATGGCGGTCCTTTCTTTCCGGCGAATATTTTCGTCCACTTTTTGCCAGGCAGCGCTGGTATTGAAGGTTGCAGAGCCGAAGAGCTCAGCACCTTTATCCCAGATCTGTTGCATCTGTTCAAATTCCTGGCGGTTGGCATCGGATGCCTCCAGCCATTGTTGAAGCTCGGCAAGGTCCTGCCTCGAAGCGGTACCCTGGAATTTGCGCGCGATAATATCGGTTATCTGGTCATCCATATTGTGTCTCCAAAATAACTATAACATCAATTGGGTGTATACCCCTATCAGAATAAGGGAATAAATAAGAGAAAAGACGATCACGGTAAGGTAAACTTGCTTTTCCCTGATAAAATTTCTTAATATTTTCAGCGCCTTTCCCATCTGGTTCTCTACCGTTTTGATGGAGATCCCCTGGTTTTCAGCGATTTCCTGGTAAGTGAGCTTGCTCATGCGGCTAAGCACGAATACCTCCCGGCATTTGGGAGGAAGTTTGTCCAGTGCCGACTTCATCAGGCTCTGGAAATCCGTTTCCACTTTTTCAGGAGAGTACTGTTCCGGGGCGGCGTGCATGCTTTCTTGTCCGGTCAGCGCCGTTACCACCGATCTTTTGTTCCGTTGGATCCAGGTAAGGGAGTTGTTGCGGACGGCCGTATAGAGGTAATAGCGCAAACCTTCATTGCCCACGAGGTTCAGTCTTTTTTCCCATACATGCATAAAGATATCCTGCACAATGTCCTCACAGACATGCGTTTCCTTCACAATGGTATATGCGTATTGGCAAAGAGGTTCGTAATAGAGGGAGAACTCTTGCTGGAACTGACGGTATTGTGGGCTATTGGTCGACATTCCGTTATAACGGGTACGTAAAATTAGTGGAAAGCCATTAAAAAACTGAGGGAGGTCTGTTAAACCTCCCTCTTAACCCTATTGTTCTATTTGTTCTTTTATTGTTTGATCACCTGCTGTCTCAGGCTGATAGAGGATCCTGAGAGCTCGATCGTATAATTTCCGGCGGGCAGATTACCCAGATCCGTGAAGCCGGTGGTATTAACGCCTTTATTACCCTTAATGTTGTATGTTCTTACCAGGGCGCCACTGAAACTGTACAATTTGACGCGGATATTATCATCCCGGTCCAGTTTATAATTGATATTGAGATAAGCTCCGAACGGATTCGGAGAAGCTTTGAGGGTGATAGTGCTCATATCCGTGCGAACTACCAGGATCTTGGAATCGGTAGTACGCCCATCGATATCCACCTGCCTCAGCTTATACATATTCACTTTGTCAGGGTTATTGTCAATGAACTGGTAGCTGCTGTTATTGCCTTTGGCACTGATAGTGGCGATAGACTTGTAATGCGCGCCATCCGTAGCTTTCAGGATCTCGAAATGATCGTTGTTGATCTCTTCGGCAGTTTTCCAGTTGATGTACACTTTTCCATTGTTCAACGTTGCATCCAGTGACAACAATCTTACGGGGGTAGCCACGATGGAGCTCACCGGTCCAAATTCGGAGGTATTTCCGGCTCCGGTCGCATTTTCATATGCGAGGGCCGTGATCCTGGTTCCTGCGGTGACTGCTACGGGCAGACTGGAAAGATCGATGGTGAAACTGAAGCGGGCCTCTGTGCGGGTTCCTCCCGTGCCGGTGCCTTCCTGGGTGGCGGTATAGGTCCCGGAAGTGCCAACCTGGGCATCTGGTGCATCCAGGCTGGCGTCATCCTGACCGCGGAACAAGTAGTTTTGTCCTTCACCAAAACTAGTGGTGTATCCGCCGGGAAGCGGGTTAGGGTTGGGGCCTGCATCTGCAATGTAAAACTCGATAACACTGTTGGGGCGACTGAATCCCTGAACGATCAGTTTTCCACTATTCACCTCTACTGAGGTGATGACAGGGAAATTGAAGAGCCCGTTCACGCCATTGTCTGTATCACCGTCATCATTAGACGTAACATTATCGGCATTGAGATCGATACCCAACAGGCTATTGTTATTGAAAATACTGTTTCGACTGAATTTGTTTCCGGTTACCAGTCCGGCAGCGGCAGGGCTCAATACGATACCGCCGTTATTGTTATTGGCAATATGATTGGCTTCCGCTGCATCCTCTGTTCCGTTATTGTTTGAACCCACAATATTATTGGCCACAGTGAGGGTAGGTAACTCTCCGGTATGAACGAAATAGATACCACTTCCCTGGTTGGCAGCCACCAATGTACCGGCGAGATCAGTGCCGATGCCATTGCCGGCAATGGTATTGTCGTTTGTATTATCGGCCCAGCCAAGTCCGAGACTCAGGAAGTTCTCATTGGACAGGCGGATGCCTTCGCTGTTATTGAATCCGATCAGGTTGGCTTCAACGGCACTGTTATTGTTGACGCCGTCTGTTCCTATGAGACAGCTATGACTATTCATGAGATGGATGCCCTGTAAACCATTCGGAGCAGCGGAATTACTATTGGTGAGCCCGATCTTGTTGCCGGAGATCCTGGTGAAATGGCTGAGGAAATTGAGAACGCCTCTACCGCCATTGCGCCCGATGATATTACCTTCGAGTGCATCGCTTACGCCATTGCCGTTGGTGCCGATGGTATTGTTATTGGAGGTTACCGTGAGCAGGATCCCATTCCTGGCGTTACCGAATCCGGAAAGCATTCCTGTTTTTTCCAGCCCGATGATATTTCCCGCGATCACAGAGTTCTGTGTATTCCAGAAAATGATGCCATCGCCTTCACCATTGCCGCCTGTAGAGCCGCTGATGAGATTGCCTTCATTGGCATCGTTGGTGCCATCGTCTTTGACGCCGACCACTACACCGGTAGTAGTAGCTCCGCCGGGACCGTTACCGGTATTCACTGCGATAGCTGCGCCATTATTACCCAATCCTCCCGTTATGCCGGTGGCATCGGTTCCGAAATAATTCCCCCAGATGAAGGCATTGTTGGCTCCCTGGCTAACATAAATGCCATAACGGGTAGCGCGGGTGATGGCTAAACCTGCAATGGTAACATTCGGGGAATTGATGGTAAAAATATCTGTGTTACCGCCCATAGAACCACCGTCTACCTGTACCAGGATAGTTCTACCGGCAATGGTTCCCTGCACTGCAGTGGGTTGACTATAGCCGTTGATAGTTACTACATCGGTGATGGCGGGAAGTCCACCGGTGAGATTGATGACCAGTGATCCTGCGGGCAGATTAAATTCAATGATATCTGCACCTGAGTTGGCATTGGCATCCAATATCGCTTGTGCCAATGAACCTGCACCTGATGATGCGTTGCTGGTTACAGTGAAAATAGTGGCATTGGCCACATTTGAAATGCACAGGGGTACAAAAAGACTGCAAGCAATCCTTGTAAGGGCTTTGTAAAGTTTAGACATAAATATCCTTTAAGTGATCAGAGT
>JAGIAP010000382.1 GCA_017744805.1 Chitinophagaceae bacterium
GATCATAAGTCCATAGATCACCGCAATGGCGATCACGGCCGAAATGGTGCCATTCAGGATGGCCCGCACATTCATGGGCCGCGAAATGAAGCCCCTGGTAGCGCCCACCATCTGCATGGTCTTGATCAGGAAACGGTTACTGTACATGGCCAGTCTGATGGTATTGTCTATCAATACAATGCTCAGGATACAGAAAATACCGGCCAGTATGGCAAATACGATCAGGCCTACCCGCACTGAGGAACCCATCTTTTCCACGATGAAGGCGGGATATTTCACGCTTTCCACTACCAGGGCCTGCTTTTCCAGGTCGGCCTTGATATTGGCGATCGTGTCTTTCTGAACATATTCTGATTTTAGATTGAGGTCGATGGAAGCGGGAAGGGGATTGTCTTCCAGCAGATCGGAGAAGTCCTGGCCCTCATCGGTCATCCATTTCTTCTTGGCGGCTTCCTTATCGATGTATTCAAAGCTCCGGGTATAGGGCTTGGCGGTGAGGTAGTTCTTCAGTCCGTCCACATCGGTGGGCGTTACGTTGTTCCTGAGGTAGATCTGTACTTTCACGCCTTCCCTCAGTTCGTCGGTATACCGCTTGGCATTCAGTAAAAGCCACCCGAAAATACCTACAAAGAAAAGTACGATGGTCACGCCCAGGATTGCCATGAAATAGGACGGCTTGGAACGCTTGGCCGCAGCCTTTCCGATTTGAGCCATGAAATAAAATTTTTGATGGGTTAGTAGTGAGGCAAAAATAACAGATTTGAGCCGTTTAAACAGGATTATCCGTATTTTTGATGCCCCTCTAACGATTGAATAGCCTGAAAATTTTTGGGGGTAATGGCTTTTAACGTTTCCTCAACTTTATATAAAAAATAAAAATTTCCGTTCTGTAACGGACTAGGCATGGAATACAATTTCAGAGATATCGAAAAGAAATGGCAGGCGCAATGGATCGCTTCCGGTGCATACAAGACCAGCAATGACAGTACTAAGCCCAAGGCATATGTGCTGGATATGTTCCCTTACCCCAGTGGTGCAGGGCTACATGTGGGCCATCCCCTCGGCTATGTGGCCAGCGATATCTATGCCCGTTACAAAAGGCTGAAAGGCTTCAACGTATTGCATCCCATGGGATACGACGCGTTCGGGCTGCCAGCCGAACAGTATGCCATCGAGCGTGGTATCCACCCCGCCGTGTCCACTGAAGCCAATATCCAGACCTTCCGCCGTCAGCTCGATAATATCGGGTTCAGCTACGACTGGAGCCGGGAAGTACAAACCTGCAACCCCTCCTACTACAAGTGGACCCAGTGGATCTTCCTGGAGCTCTTCGAAAGCTTCTTCAACCGTCAGACCAACAAGGCGGAAAAGCTGGATCAGCTCATCGCTTCCTTTGAAAAAGAAGGCAATGCCATCCACCCTTTCCCCAATAACAAATATGAAGCCCCCAACGGCCGTAAGACCTTTACCGCCGAAGAGTGGAAAAAATGGGACGAAACCGCACAGCGCGATATCCTCATGCAGTATCGCCTTGCCTATCTCGCCTATACGGATGTGAACTGGTGCGAAGCCCTCGGTACCGTTCTCGCCAACGATGAAGTGATCAATGGCGTCAGCTATCGTGGTGGCTTCCCTGTTATCAAGAAGAAAATGCGCCAATGGAACCTGCGCATCACTGAATATGCCGAAAGATTATTGCAGGGACTGGAAGTGATCGACTTCTCGGACTCCATGAAAGAGATCCAGCGCAACTGGATCGGCAAGAGCTTCGGCGCCGAGATCAGCTTCAAAGTGAAGAGTGAAAAGAATACCGTTACCGATATGGTGGTATTCACTACCCGCCCCGACACCATCTTTGGCGTCGATTTCATGGTAGTGGCCCCCGAACATGATATGGTAAAAGAGATCACCGCGGCAGACCGCCAGCAAGCCGTTGATGAATACCTGCAATACGTGCAGAGCCGCTCCGAATTGGAACGTATGGCCGAAGTGAAAAAGATCACCGGCTGCTTCACCGGAGCCTATGCCATTAACCCATTCAACGGTCGTGAGATCCCCATTTGGATCTCCGAGTACGTACTGGCCGGATACGGAACCGGCGCTATCATGGCCGTACCCTGCGGCGATGAGCGTGATCATAAATTCGCTGTTCATTTCGATATCCCCATCACCAATATCATCGGCGCAGCCTATGATGGAACGGATGCCAACCCCACAAAGGATGCCATCCTGGAGAACTCTGATTTCCTGAATGGCTTAGTGATGAGAGATGCCATTGAAGTGGTATTGAAAAAAGTGGAAGAGCTTGGCATCGGCAAACGCCAGGTGAATTTCAAGATGCGCGATGCCGGCTGGAGCCGCCAACGCTACTGGGGCGAGCCATTCCCCATCATCTTCAAAAATGATATTCCCTATGCCATGGATCCGAAGGACCTTCCGCTGGAGCTCCCGCCCAGTGATGACTTCAAGCCTTCCGGCACCGGCGAGGGACCTCTGGCGAATATCCCCGGTTGGGTGAATATCTCCGATACTGAAAAGCACGATACCAACACCATGCCTACCCACGCAGGTGCGGCCTGGTATTTCCTCCGCTATACAGATCCTCATAACGATTCAGTATTCGCTGATCGCAAAGCACTCGATTACTGGGGACAGGTAGACGTGTACGTTGGTGGATCCGAGCACGCTGTGGCTCACCTGCTCTACGCTCGCCTCTGGGTGAAAGTATTGCATGATCTCGGGTATCTCAGCTTCGATGAGCCTTTCAAGAAGCTGATCAACCAGGGAAAGATCACTGCCGAATCCAAATTCGTTTACCGCGTTCGCAATACCAATAAATTCGTTTCTGCAGGCCTGAAAGATCAGTATGAAGCCGATCCGCTGCACGTGGATATCAATATCGTGGATGGTGCAGTACTGGATATTGAAGCCTTTAGGAAATGGAGGCCCGATTTCGAGAGCGCAGAATTCATTCTCGAAGATGGCAAATATCTCTGTGGCTCTGCCATCGAGAAAATGAGTAAGGCTTACTACAATGTGAGCAACCCTGATCAGGTAGTTGAAAAATATGGTGCCGACTCCTTCCGCATGTACGAAATGTTCCTCGGCCCACTGGAAGCATCCAAGCCCTGGGATGTGAAAGGCATCGAAGGCGTTCACCGTTTTCTCAAGAAATTCTGGCGCCTGTTCTATGATGAGAACAAGGGACAGGTATGGACGAACGACAAAGCCACAGATGCCGAGTTGAAAGTGATCCACAAAGCCATCAAGAAGATCGAGGAAGATACTGAACGCTGGAGCTTCAACACCGCTGTGAGCGCCTTCATGGTTTGTGTGAATGAACTGAACGACCTGAAGTGCAACAAGAAGGAAGTGTTGGAAAAACTGATCATTCTTCTTACCCCATATGCACCGCACGTGAGCGAAGAGCTCTGGCAGTTGCTCGGCAATGCCGGCTCTGTACTGGATGCGGCTTACCCGGTGGCTGAACAAAAATACCTGATCGAGACCAGCAAGGAGTATCCCATTTCCATCAACGGAAAATTGAGGACCACCCTGGAGCTCAGTCTGGAAGCTTCCCAGCAGGAAGTGGAACAGGCTGTTCTGGCCAACGAGATCGTTCAGAAATGGCTGGAAGGCAAGCCCCACAAAAAGATCATCTTCGTAAAAGGAAAGATGGTGAATGTGGTGATATAGCGTTATCTTTCAGTACCATGGAATCCCCTTTCAGCAATATTGTCCGTAGGTACCAGTCTACATTCCACCCTGTGGTGAAAACTGAGCCCGGAGAAAAACTGCTGCCCCTTGACCTGAGTGAGCAAAACCGCTCACTCACCAATGAGGTGTTATCGGACACACAGCGCTTTGCAGGCTGGATCAACCGGCAATTGCAGGAGGCTGGCTGCCGCTACGCTATCGGAGGTTACAGGGAGAAAAGGAAGGTGTACCAGACCCCGCTCTTTGCAGCGGAAAAGCCCGGAGATGAACCACGGACCGTTCACCTGGGTGTGGATATCTGGGGGCCTGCCGGCACTCCGGTGTACGCTTTCATGGGAGGAATGGTGCATAGTTTTGCGTATAACAAGGCTGAAGGAGATTATGGCGCCACCATAGTGCTGCTGCATCAACTGGATGGTATGCCATTCTATACATTGTATGGGCATCTCAGTTTGAAAGATATACAGACAGTTTCAGCCGGACAATACATTATCTTTGGACAACCAATTGGTCATTTCGGTCCTCCCTCTGAAAACGGTAACTGGCCTCCGCACCTGCATTTTCAGGTGATCATGGATATGGAGCTCAAAGAAGGCGACTATCCCGGGGTTTGCCGCTGGTCTGAACGTGATAGATACTTTTCCAATTGTCCTGATCCAAATCTTATCCTGCAACTGATTTAATGCCCTCCTGAAGTTTCCCCTTCATCCCTTTACAGATTGTAAACAAGATCGTTTACTCCCGCCTGAACCGTGGTTCGAAGTCCCATGCGAATGCGATCTTATTTCTTATTTGATAACCTATAAACTTTCTCTTATGTCATTCAATCTTCTCGATTCGGTGAAAGGATTATTCAACAGCGATCTCGTCAGTAAAATGGCATCATCATTTGGCGAAAGCGAGGAAGGGATACAAAAGGCGATCGGTGGCGGCATTCCCGCGGTACTTACAGGATTACTCAATAAAGCAAGCTCTGCTGATGGAGCAGCCAGTTTGCTGAACCTTTCCAAAGATGCAGCCAGCAGCGGCATCCTGGGCAATCTCGGAAATCTTCTCGGCGGTGGTAACCTGCTGGGTAAAGGAATGGATATGCTGAAAGGCTTGTTCGGAGATAAAACAAATGCCATCACCAGTATGATCTCCAATTTTGCAGGCATACGCGAGTCCTCTGCCTCTTCACTGTTAAGTGTAGCCGCACCCGCCGCACTGGGCACAGTAGGCAAACAGGTTACACAAAGCAATATGGGTGTAAGCGGCCTTACCAGTTGGCTGGCCGAACAAAAAGACAGTATCCTCAAAGCAGTTCCTTCGGGACTGAATATCGCAGGCGCATTGGGCCTCGGCTCTCTCGGCGACCTGGGCAATAAACTATCCGGCCTCGTTGGTGGCGCTGCCGGCAACGTGAAACATGTGGCAGGCACTGCCTCTGCCTATGCACACGAAGCAGCAGATAAGGCAAAAGGAGGCGCCAAATGGTTGTGGCCACTCCTCCTGGCATTGCTCGTGATCCTCGCCCTGATCTACTTCCTGCGGGGCAAGGGTAAGAAAGAGGATATGGCGGTTACGCCTCCAACCGAGCAAACCGCTACCGCTCCGGATTCAACAGCCAATGTTACACCTACTGCGCCCGTAATGGAATCCATCAAGGTGAAACTCCCCGATGGTACTGAACTGGATGCCTACAAGGGCGGTATCGAAGACAGGCTGGTGGCCTTCCTCAACGATCCCAATTCCAAAGGAGGAAAGGATGTTTGGTTCGATTTCGATAACCTCAATTTCAAAACAGGCAGCTCCGAGATCACTGAAGAAAGCATGGTGCAGGTGAACAATATCGCGGCTATCCTGAAAGCCTATCCGAAAATGG
>JAGIAP010000383.1 GCA_017744805.1 Chitinophagaceae bacterium
CTATTGTCTGTCAGTTGCAGCTCTTTAGGGCTTGCATCACTGAAAGAGAGATTGATATTGCCATCGGGGGATGGGTTGGGATAGATGATCACAGATAGCTCGGAACTATTGCCCGCGCTGATCAGCACCAGTTTACTGAAGCTTTGCCTTCCATCGATATCTTCCTGCATCAAACGGTATTGAACAATCGAAGATGGCGCTGATTTGTCTGTGAACTGGTATTCCAACAGGCTGGTACTATTGCCTTCCTTACCGGAGGAGGCCACAAATCCGATGGTCTCAAAGTCGCCGGTACCTGATTTCCGTTGTACATTGAATCCTTTGTTGTTGAGCTCGGTGGCGGTTTCCCATTTCAGCAACACCGAGTTACTGTTGAGCCGGGTGCCTTCAAATCCGGTCAGCGTTACGGGTAATAAGGGGCAGGTATTCACGATGTATGCGGTAGTGGAAAATGCGTCGCCGGTGACCGTTACTTTCACCCAAAGGTTCCTGTTCGCATAGGGTGAGAAGGTCTGGGGAGACGAAGTGAAGGAGCCACCGCCTGCTGCGGGGATATTCACTGAGCCGGAACTGTAAACCAATGGATCGCCGGCATCCAGGATACCATTTGCAGGAACATCTGCAAACACCTGGTAAGTGGCTGTTTTTGCCGTACTCTGGGAGGAAATGTTGACAGTGTACGTTCTTGGCAGGCAAATGATATTCCCGGTCACCAATGGATCATTAACGAAAATGGAATTGTTGGGTTTTGTACATTGAACGCCGTTATTGCTGTTTGAATTACTGGACCATATATCCGCAACTATCTTGGAGGCGCTACTGCAGGAACCTGGGATGGTAAGGGCAATACCCTGAACAGTAAACCGGTTGATGGTATTGATCCCGGTACCACTCACATATGTTTTTACTACCCCGGTTGCTGTCAGCATTTTGGTGGTAGGAGCGGGTTGATAAGTGCTGCCAAGCGTAGGCGTAGCAGAGGTTGGGTTAGTGATCACAAGGGTTCCCAGTGCTCCTGAAAGTTGAGCAAGTGTAGGAGGGGCCAGGTAGTTTAGTTGCGGATTGGGATAATTGGCCTGAGTCCAGATATGGATAGTCGTATACTTGTTTCCGTTATTATTCATTTGGTCCCAACTGATATCTACATTCGCCTGGCAATTGCCACCGCTATTGGAGGTGCTGTTCAGTTTGATGGTAATATTCGATACTGAACAAGCCTGCGCCATTGATCTTTGGGTGGAGAATAAGATGATACTGAAGAAGGCGAGGCTAATGGGGAGAGTTGCTTTCATATACTTACTTTTTGTGGTGAACAATGAGAAAAGCGTAGCCTGCATCGATGTTATAAACGTCAATGTATATGCGAAAAAATAAATTCAACAAGTATCCCATTGGGAGTGGGCAGCCGGTTTGAACCTGGCTATTTCCCCTTTAACTCAATGGGAGCATAATGGTGTTGCACCCTGTGGGTGTTCTCAGTGCAGGATATTTTTTCTGGTTAGCACATAGTGCTTTGCAAAGGATGGATTGGAAGGGATAGGTTCGAATGCAAGACAGAAGGTAATGGTAGGTGAAAAGTCAAAGAAGACAGGAATTGCAAAGGATATTAATTGAAGAAGAGAATTGACTGAATGCCTGATTGCTGGCTTGTTGTAATAGAGGATGGGACTGGTTTAGAGGCAATGTAAGAGATCCTTTCGATTGGGTACTGATCCTTTTTAGTTCTTTATCCAATACAAATGTACGAAATCGGTGAGCGGATTGATTTATTCCGACCATGATATTTGTCAACAAAAAAGGGTGCGGCATTGAATGCCGGCACCCTTTGCTTTCTCGCGTCCTTCAGTAATTATTTGAACAGGTTCGGATTGTTTTGTTCTTCCGATAATGGAATGGCAAAAATATAGTTCGGGCTATTGGGCACAAACGATGACCCGTCTGAGAATTTCAGGGCTGTATGGTACTTTGCCGGAACTGATTTGGTAGTTCCATCGGGTATGGTAACGGTTACGTTGATATCGTTCCCACTACCATCCACATATGGTTTCCGAACTACGGCCTGTTGGGTACGAATGATATCCAGCAATCCAAACCCTTCTCCCCATAATTCTTTCCTTCTTTCAATGAGGATCTCTTTGATCAGCTCATTTTTATCGGTACCTGTGTAAGGAGTGGCGCCACGGGCTGATCTCAGCTCATTGAGCGCATCTTTTCCTTCGGCGAGTTTGTCTGCTCTTGCCAGGCCTTCCGCCTTGATGAGCAGGGCCTCGGCTGAACGGAGTAAGACCAGGTCGCCGGTTTGATCATCCTTGAAGCGGAATTTCTTGTATTGCAGGTAACCTTCGCGGCCCGGTGTTCCGTCCCAGTTGAACAGGGTTTTGCGGATATCACCATCATTGAAAAGTTCCTTGAAAAAGGGATCGGCCATAAAGCTGTAATAATAAGAGGAGGCTGAGCTCACATCCAGGAAGTGAAAGCTATAGCTGCCATCACTCTGGCTGGGGATCTCGGGATGCCCCCAGATCCACTCTGAATTGTTGACATCATTGAAACCGCGGCTATAATCGCTTTGCGGCATCAGGGGATATCCTTTCACGGCCTCGGTAGCTGCATCGGCGGCCTCCTGCCATCTGCCGGAATAGAGATATGCGCGCGCCAGCAGTCCGTACACCACATTGCTGTTGATCTTGTATTTGGCATTGCGTTGATAGCCCTGAACCAGGGGCAGCGCCTCATTCAGGTCTTTGTAGATCTGAGTGTAAATCTCTTTCAGCGTGGATTTGGGATTACCTACCGTAGTATCGCTGCTGGGAATGGTATAGAGCGGAACTGTTTTGGTGAGCGAATCCTTTTGATAGGAATATTGGTAGAAAGATGCCAGGGTAGTGTATAGATGTGCGCGCAAGGCAAGCGCCTGCCCCTTCAGCACTTTTTTGGCAGTGGCATCACCTTCTACCTTGTCTACATTGGCAATGATCACATTGGCGTTGTTGATGATCTTATAGAGCTGGTTCCAGATAGCATTGGCGCGGCTCTGCGTTTTATCCTGTATCTGGGTGAAACGATAAACAGGCGCATAGCTGTACTTGGTAACGATGAGGTTCACATCGTCTCCCATCGCATCGCTCACCAACGCGATTGTTTTGAAACCCGGATTACCGAAAATATTCCCATAGAAATCATCCATCGTGGATGCCCAGGCGCCTTCAAGGATAGCATTGAGATTAGCAACATTCTTCAGTACGATATCACCTGAAACCGCATTGGATGGAGAGGTTTCCAGTTGTTTGTTGCAAGCTGAGAACCCGATTGCCAGCGCTGCAAGATATATGAAATGGAATTTCTTTTTCATGATTCAATTTTTGACAGTTAACATTATAATCCTACCTGCAGGCCTACAGAAATGGTTTTCATCTGCGGATACTGGTAATAGGTAGTTCCTTCGATGGACTGTTCGGGATCCATTCCCTTATGACCATAGAAGGTGAGCAGGTTCTCTCCGAGCGCGTACAGTTTTACATTTTTCAATCCGGCCCTGCGGAGCAGGCTATAGGGAAGATTGTATCCGATCTGTGCGGATTTCAACCTGGCATAGGTAGCATCGTAGAGCCAGCGGGTGGATGTTTGTGTAAAGCTCAGGTCGTCTGTGGTAACCCTGGGCACATCAGTGATTGTGTTGCCCGGTGTCCACCTGTTGAGCAGTTCGGTGCTCCAGTTGCGGCCGGGGTTAGAGCCACCGGACATGAGTGAAACATAATCGAGGTCCAGCACTTTACCTCCAAGGCTGTAAGCCAGTACCAGGGAAAGTTCGAATTCTTTGTAACTGAGCGTGCTGGTGAAGCCACCGGTGAGGTCGGGCAGGGAGGTGCCTGAATTGTACAATGTTCCGCTGCTGTAGGTGCTGGTGGTTTCTTTCTTGCCATCGTCCCCTGTTTTGTACCAGAGCGGATTGCCGGTTGCCGGATCAACGCCTGCCCATTCACGGATATAGAAATCATAGATGGAGCCGCCCACGGCGAGGCGCTTGGTGCCGCTGAGGATCTCCTTCTGAGGCAGTTCCAGGATCTCGTTCTTGTTATGCGCGAAATTCACGCCCACTACCCATCTCCAGTCCCTGTTGCTTACGGGAACGGCGTTCAATTCAACTTCCACGCCACTATTGCGCAGTTTCCCGATATTGGCGCTGATGGAGGTGAACCCGGTAGAACCGGCCATGGGTCTTCCATAGAGAAGATCTTTACTGGTCCTGATATAATAATTAACGGTACCGTATAAGCGATTTTTGAAGAGACCGAAATCGGCACCTGTATTGAACACGAGGTTGCTTTCCCATTTGAGTTTGGGCGTTGGTAATCTCGAGGTGATCACACCGCCGCTACCCAGGTTGTTCTTGATGGCATACAATGCCAGGTAATTGTAATAACCGGAAAGGTTATCGTTACCGGATGCACCATAGCTGGCTTTGAGCGTGAGGGCGCTGAGCCAGTTCACGGATTTGAGCCATTCCTCTTCAGACAGTCTCCAACTGGCGCCGGCGCTCCAGAAAGTGCCCCAACGGGAATCTGGAGAGAAGCGGCTGCTGCCGTCGCGACGAATGGAAGCCGTGGCAAAATATTTGCCCTTGAAATTGTACTGTGCTTGTCCGAAGAAACTCAGCTTGGCATATTCATCGGAAGTGCCGGTAAAATCGTTCAATTGGGAAGCGGCTATCGGTTCGTAAAGATCGGCCAGCGCAAATTTCTGTCTGTTGCCACTGAGATCTCCCGTATTGAGCTTGTAAAACTCCTGGCCTGCCAGCAGGTTCAGGTGATGATTGTCCAGGAGATTGAGATCATAAGTGAGGATATTGTTGAAAGTGTAGCTGAGGAAGCGGCTATTGCTTTTGCTTACAGTGCCCCCGATAGCTGCATCCTCACCCACCAGCGGATTGGTGTAGAAATGCGAGTTGGCGTTGATATAGTCGATATTGAAGCTGGTCTTGGCTTTCAGGTTACTCAGGATGGCCACTTCCAGGAAAGTCCTTGCTGAAATGTTCTCACGTGTGTAGCGCGACTTATTCAGGGGCTGTGAACCGATCAGGTTATAGCGAGGCAGGGCCGCGTTGGGCCTGTACGTGCCATAATCGAATTGATAATCCCCGTTTGCATCCAGCTTGTAGCTTCCATCAGCATTGCGCTGATAGATAGGGTAGAAGCTGGGAATGGTCCTTCCGAAGAGCACCACATTGGCCTGCTTGGAATCGGAAGAGGTAGGATAGTCCTGGGATGTAGAGCTTCCATTCAGGTTGAGGCCAACTTTCAGCCATTTCTTTGCCTGAATGGTGAGGTTGCTTCTGAAATTGTATCTCTTGAATCCGGATCCGAGATAAGCGCCTTCATTGTTCGTATAACCGGTTCCGATATAGTAGGTGGTTTTGTCGGAACCGCCGCTGAAACTGAGTTGCGCCTGTGTGTATTTGGCAGGTTGCCGCATGGCTTCTTCCCAGTCGTCGTTCCAGAGTGCCGTGGCGCCTGGGACGATCTTGCCATCCAGGCCTACCGGTTTCGGA
>JAGIAP010000384.1 GCA_017744805.1 Chitinophagaceae bacterium
ATTCTACGGCGTTGCACAAAGCATCGTAGGCGGCTTCAAGGAGCAGAACGACTATGAAGGCTTCCGCATGGCAGGCATCATGGGCTTCGGTATCGACAGCAGCATCACTTCCGAAGAGTTCGACAAAGGCAATGAGCAACAGCTCTCCGATAAACTGTACCAGGAAGCTACTCAGCGTTACCAACGCAAAATAACCGACCTGCAAACACAGGCTGTACCTGTGTTCCGCAATATCCGTCAATCACAGGGCAGCCATATCGAGAATGTGGTGGTTCCTTTCACTGACGGCAAGAAAGGCATGCAGGTGCTGGCCAACCTGGATAAGACCATCCAGACAGAAGGCCGTGAGCTCACCGGCGCCCTCGAGCGTCAGATCACCCTCGCCGTGATCGACGATGCCTGGAAAGAGCATCTCCGCGCCATGGACGATCTCAAACAAAGCGTTCAGACCGCTTACCTGGAGCAAAAAGATCCGCTGGTGATCTACAAACTCACTGCCTTCGATCTGTTCAAAACAATGGGCAGCGAACTGAATAAAGATATCGTTGGGTTCCTGGCGCATGCCACTATCCCCATCGAGCAGGACAATCCACAGCAGCAACAGGCACAGATCCGCGAAGGCCGCGAGCAGAAGACCGATATGAGCCGCATGAAGGCAAATAAAGAAGAGATCGATGCCAGGGGCGATGACTATGCAGCCAATGAGAACGACTACTTCGATCCCAACGGCGCTGACTCCAAACAAGAGCCAGTGAAAGTAGGCCCCAAGATCGGCAGGAATGATCCCTGCCCTTGCGGAAGCGGAAAGAAATTCAAGAATTGTCATGGTAAGGATGCATAAGCATATTACCGGTAAATAAGTAAAGGGCGCTTCAACAGAGGCGCCCTTTTGCATTTGTACTTGTGGAATGTCAATCCATGGCTATTTGTATTGGCAGCGTGCTTATTCCATCATTTCAAGAATACCTTCATTCCCGATGATCATCATCCCCTGCCGGTCAGCAGTGATCCCTTCCTGCATCCGATACGTATAGGTAGGTGTATGCCCCTTCATCACAGTAGGCATATACCTGAACTGTACATTACTGAACGGCTTCAGCTCTTCCCCTACTTCAATGATATGGGTGGAGATGATGAAATCGGAATGGCAGAATTGTCCAAAGGCCTTTGTGCATTCCAGCGTAGCATCAAAAGCATCTTTTACATTCGTTCCTTTGAACAGCTCATCAAAGATCACCAGGTAATTATGTCCATCACATACGGCAGTGGCCACTTCCTTTACCCGCAACACCTCCGCATAGAAATGGCTGATGCCCTGGTTGAGGTTATCGGAAACATTGATGGAAGAAAAGATGCCCTGCTTCACGGCAAACTGCATTTCTTCCGCAGCAACCGGAAATCCCATATGCGCCAGATAACAGGCAGCCCCAACCGATTTCATGAAAGTGGACTTCCCGGCCATATTGGCGCCGGTAAGGAAACAGATATTGGCATGGGCATGGGAACAATAATCATTGCCTATCGCATTTTCCAGCGATGGGTGGCGGCAGGCCTTGATCCGGATGCCCGCTTCCGCTGAAGGAAGCGCCACCGGGAAAACAAGAGCCTTCTCACCGGCTACCCCCCCTACGGCAATCGCGACATCGATACGATATACCAGCCCGAGCAACTGGTGCATATGCCTGTAAGATTTATTTCGGAAGAGATGATCCAGTGAAGCTTCCTGCAACAGGGAGAGGCGATCTTTTCCAGACCTGGAAAGGAATTGCAACAAGGGTTGAAAACCCGCAGCCGTCAACAACTGTTCCGTCTCTTCCCGGAAAGGATAGGATGCTTGCCCCTGCAATGCTTGCAGGAACGGTATCAACTTCTTCAGCACCAGGATCGATGCCCGGAGCCCATTACGCGCCAGTTGGTATTCTTCTTTCAATCCCATCCTGTTCAGCAGGAACCGTCTGCCGGTATGGAGTAATGAAAAAAGATAATGATCATTCGCTCCACCACTCATAAGATATTGCTCCGCCGACTCAAATTCGTCACGGGAGAAGGGAAGCGCTACCCTATTGGATGAAAAGAACCTAAATATCTCACATCGATCATTGATCCCCGAATGACTGGTCAGCGGATAGCGGAACATCTCATCCATCAATTTCTCCCCTCCTGCCGTGATGGTCCTGTTGAACAGGCTGAACAGGGATCCCGCATTGTATTTTCCCAACACGTTCAGATCGGTGAGTGTTTGTTTGTCAGCATGGAACTGCATGGTCATTTTTTTGAGGTGATTGGATCTTCTTTGCGGCCGCATTCAGCATTTCAATAATCCCTTCATTGTGTATGATCACCATGCCATGGCGATCGGCAGATATCCCTTTTTCCAGTATCCTTGGATAAACGGGCATATGGCCTTCCATCCTGGTAGGAAGAAAATAGAAGCTGATCTGGGGATAGTTTCTGGCCAGTTGTTCACCAGCTTCCATGATATGTGTGGAAATGATATAACAACTATTCCTTTTTTTAGCAAAGCCCGCAGAAATGGCGATAGTGCCATCATGCGCATCTTTCACATTGGTGCCGCGGAATAGTTCATCTATAAGCAGGAACATATTCAATCCTTTTTTGAGGGCGGCCGCCATCAATTTCACTCTCCGGGCCTCAGAATAGAAATGACTGAAGCCCATATTGAGATTGTCTGACAAATTGATGGTGGTGAGTAAACCATCCCTCACGGAAAATCGCATGGAAGCTGCCGGCACCGGAAAGCCCATATGCGCCAGATACAGGGCAATCCCCACCGATTTCATGAAGGTGGATTTGCCGGCCATATTGGCCCCGGTGAGGAACAGGAGATTCTGCTCCTCATCCAACCGTAGATCATTCGCAATGGGCTTTTCCAGTTCAGGATGATAAACACCCTTCAGCTCCAGCAGATTTTTGGGAATTGTAACAGGTTCCGGAAAAACAAAATCCTTAATAGCCGCCAGCTTACCTACCGACATATACACGTCCATCTCAAAACAGTAGTTCAGCAGTTTTTGCATCTCATCGTTGAACCTGAACCGCAGTAACTGATCAATTACCACTTGCTTTTCAAAAGGGATCTGCTTGTGGGAGACCTGAAGTACCAGTTGCAGGTCCGGATGTTGCAGCAGATGCCTGATGCCTGCCTGGGATTTCTTCCAGGGATGTGTAGCGGATAGATCAGTTTCCAAACGATCGGAAAAGGCTTTCAATTCCTGCAGAAAACGGGCGCCAGCCTGAATCCCCTTCTTGATCATTTGCAGATCGGTATCGGGCTTAACAATATTGTTCAAGGTCCTGGTGAGGCCATTATCCGTATGTAATAACCTGCTCCTGGTGTCACGCATGGACAGGTACAGGGAAAGGATATCAAACAAGTCATGATGCTGGAAGAAATCCCAGGGCCTTTCAGCAAATAACCGGATACATTGAATACGCTCATTGATGGCCGTTATATCTGCCAATGGATGACGGAACATATGCTCCAGCAATTCAGCCCCGCCCTTGGTGTACGTTCTGTTGAAGAGGACGTACACAGATTGCTTGCCTCTTTTGCCAAAAATATTCAGGTCGTCGATCGTTTGCCGGTCGGTATAAAAATTCATGGGTAGCTTGTATGCGTTGAAGAATTATCGTCCTTTTCTCCTGATCCAGATAAAGAGGCCGGTAGCCAGCAAGAGGAGGGGGATGCCCCATTTGAAAAGAACGCTATATAAAGCAAATGAATGCTGAGTGACATCTATCTTGTTATCGATCGGTTCATCGCGGGTGGTATCGATGGGTACAGCGTAATTGGACAACCAATAGAAAGCTAATTCTACAAAATAGAAATTCGCGGGTGGGATATTTTTCCGGGCAGTCACAATTTCCAAATTACTGATCCAGTCTGCATCGCCGGTCACCATCACCTTTTGTTCCTTACCATTCACTTTTCTTTCCAGGGCCAATGCGCCTGTATAGGGCTGTTTGACCTCACCAGCAACAGGATTGAATACAGCGGTATCTTCCACCACATCGGTTGTTTCCAACTCACTCCATACATTTGAACTGTCTGAAACCAACAATGGTAAACTATTGAATCCTTTTGAAGGATCATGTTTTATTCCACAAGCCCCATTCATTATCACTTTTGCCGGGCTGTTCTTCAAGTTTTCAAATGGCTTTCCTATCCAATTTGTGGTATTGACAGCATTCATTGCTATCACATCCTGCATCATATTTGGCTTTGCATGAGCGAGTTTACCAGGCATGAAGCTGACGCCAACCGGTTCGCCAATACTGTTCATCACCGCTTGTTTCTCAGGATCGCCTGCAATAAAGAGATTTCCGCCTTTTGCGAGATAATCCCTATAATTCTTCAGCTCCGTATCATTGAAAGGCTTACGTGCATCTGCAATCACCAGGATATCGATATTATCCGGCACTGGCGCCATCAGGGTGATTGTCTCAAAATCAAAGCCATTATTAATAAGGGAGGAGCGCAAACTCTTATCATTTGCAAAGAGGCTATACCCCCTGTCGTTTTCCGAATTACAGGTCCGTTCATTATGACCTGTTACAAACCCCACTACCGGAAGCGGCTCGGCCAATCGCTTCAAAGCTGCCGAGATCTCTTTTTCTTCAGGAAATACAAGACCATCATTAAAGAAACGGAGAAAGGTTTTCTTGCCATTCTCTCTTTCTATCAGGGTCACCATATGGTAGTTTTCAGCAGAAAGATCGATGGTAGAAGCAATATCCTTGTAGGGATGGATCTTATAGTTAAACTCCATGATCTTATTTACGGTATCGAAGACTTGCTGTTCAGTTAGTCCTTTATAATAATTGGCATAATCCCCACCGGGCACTAGTTTATAGTAGTACACATAATTCAATTTGATCTCAGGTTTGAACCGGGTGTATTGGGCATACCTGGCCACGTCACTCTTATAAGTGTTCGGTTGAACGCGGGTGGCGTCCTCCTCAAGTTCATTCACATACGTAGTGATCGTAAGCCCACCATCCAACTTGCTCACTACACGCTGACTTTCTTTGGATAAGGTGTTCCTTTTCTCCCGTGTGAGATCAGCGTATACCTTTAATTTTGGCATAGAAGTAAAATAGCCGATCAGGCACATGATAAGGGTAGCCGTTGCATACTGACCGAACAAATTCCATCTGGACCGTTTTATTTTCCTGGATCTCAGCCTGATGATTGTCAGAGATAAGAAAAACGAGATAACGGTAATAAAATAAATAAGGTCTTCGCTGGAAAAGATGCCCATCAAAAACCCTCTTACCCGCCCTTCCATAGAAAGCCAGTAAGTTATATCCCTTACTATAGGATATTCCTGGCCTATGGAATTCACAAAATACATCGACATCAAAAGGGTCAAAGTACATACTGCTGCTATGATTGGATAAATAGTAAGAGAGGAAAGAAATATGCCAACAGCAGAGTAAAAGCAAGTGAGCAGAAAAAGACCTGTCAAACCAGAGAACATGAGTCCCAGGTCAGGATTATCGATCTTAATGCTGTCT
>JAGIAP010000385.1 GCA_017744805.1 Chitinophagaceae bacterium
CCCTTAAATAATCCAACTATCGCTCCTACTGTCAATGCAAGTAGTAAAACCGCCCTGTTTAAAATCGCTTTCATAACCTCGAGTTTGTAAAAATTAAACCATCATGTTTCCATATATTTCAATAGACAAATTATATACGCCAAATGCTGTTCCATAGTTTAGAAAAAAGCATACCACTAAGTGGGTATTTTTGATAACTTAACATCACGAAAGCCTGCGTCTATCTGCCTTTCATGTTAATACCCATTCTTGTGCCGGGTAACCCTTTTTCCCTATTTTTAATATTAGTTTAATACAATCAAACCGTTACGGTCAAACCCCCAACCTCTTTTCAGTAGTTTTGCAACTTCTTTGTTAAATAAAAGCTGAGCAATGCGAATATTGGTGATCGTTTTTTTACTCTGTAGTGAAATGCTGACAGCGCAGGTTTTTACTCCCGCGGTTTACCCGAAAGGCTATTTCAGAAACCCTTTGGAGATACCCATGGATCTGAGTGGGAATTTCGGGGAGCTCAGGCCCAATCATTATCATATGGGATTGGACCTCAAAACCAGGGCAAGGGAGAACCAGCCCGTTCATGCAGCGGCAGACGGCTATATCGCCAGGATCAAGATCGAACCTGCCGGTTTTGGCCGGGCCATCTATGTGAATCACCCTAATGGATATACGACCCTTTATGCGCACCTGAACGATTTCAACCCCAAACTGGAAGCCTGGGTGAAAGAACAGCAGTACAAACAGCAATCCTGGCGTGTTTTCCTTGACCTGCCTGCCAATCTGTTCCCGGTAAAAAAAGGAGACCTGCTCGCTTATAGCGGCAATACCGGCGGCTCCCAGGCCCCGCACCTGCATTTCGAGATCCGCAGGAGCTCCGATGATGTGAACCTTAACCCCCTGCTTTTCGGCCTGCCGCTCACAGACAATGTGCCTCCCCGCATTCTTCGTATGGGGATTTACGACAGAACCAAAAGTATCTATGAACAGGCAGCCCGCATCTTCCCCGTAAAACTGACCGGTGGCTCCAACTACGTGGCCAGCCCGGAGCTCATCACGGTGAGTTTTCCCCTGATCAGTTTTGCCGTGGGGGCATTCGATACCCATACAGGCTCTACCAATCTGAACGGCATCTTCGAGTCCATACTCTATGTGGACGAACAACCGGTTGTAGGCTTTCAGATGGACAATATCAGTTACAATGATACCCGCTACCTCAATGCCCATATCGATTACCGGACAAAGGCCGGTGGCGGCCCCTGGCTACAGCAATTATTCGATCTGCCCGGATATATCAATTCCATTTACAAGAATGTAAAAAACAGTGGCGGGGCGATAGATGTAAGTGATGGCGCGGTCCATACCATCCGCATGGAAGTGAAAGATACCTATCTCAATACCTCCACGCTTACTTGCAAAGTGCAATACAAAGCCGGTGTGGCTTCCACACCGATAGCCGCTTCCACCAACAATCCCATGTTCTATCCCCTGATGCTCGATGGCTTTGAGCGCGAGGATTGCGAATTCTTTATCGGAGAGCGATGCTTGTATGACTCTGTGCATATCCGCTACAACCGGACCATTTCCGCCAATGCCCAGGCCGTTTCAGCCCAGCACTCCGTTGGAGCCAACTATATTCCCCTCCAGGAGCCCTTCCTGATCAGGATACAGCCAACCCAAACGCTGACACCTGCTCAGCAGCAAAGGACAGTGATGCTTTGGACCTCCGGAACGAAAAAAGAAGTGCAGAAAGTGGAATGGCAGAACAATTGGGCTTCTGCCCGTTTCCGGGACTTTGGCAATTTCCAGTTGTTGGTGGATGAAGAGGCACCCACCATTGTACCCATCGGCTTCACGGATGGGGCAGACCTCAGTAAGGCCACCAGGATCGCCTTCACGGTAAAAGACAATTACGATAAAATCAAGAATGTAAGGCCCATGATGGATGGTAAATGGCTTAGATTCACCAATGATAAAGGAAAGACCTTCATTTATCGCTTCGATGAATTATGTCCCCCCGGCAAGCATGAGCTAACTATCTATGCGGAGGATGAAGCCGGTAACCCCACTTCAAAAACATTTACCTTCACCCGCTAAGGCTTACTGAAAAGTGCTACCATCAAAACCTTAACCTACCGGGAAAGGATCCGGTTATCTTTGAAGAGAGCTTCCAGAGAAAATTTCCCAGAACAGATAAAATAACCCAGCATATGATCTTACAGGAAGGCGATAAAGCGCCTGCATTCAAAGGACAGGACCAGGATGGAAATACCATATCCCTTAGCGATCTCAAAGGGAAAAAACTGATCCTCTATTTTTATCCGCAAGATGATACCCCTACCTGCACTGTACAGGCCTGCAATCTGCGCGACAATTTTGCCCTGCTTAGAAAAGAAGGATTTACAGTGATAGGCGTTAGCCCCGATGAGATCGAAAAGCACAAAAAATTCGAATCCAAATACCAACTTCCCTTTACTCTGATCGCGGATCCTTCCCATACCATTATCGATAAGTATGGTGTATGGGGCGAGAAGCAACTCTATGGCAGAAAATATATGGGCCTGCATCGCACCACTTTTCTCATAGATGAAAAAGGCATCATCCGCAAAATATTCCTCCGCCCCAAAAACAAACAACATGCCGAAGAGATCGTGAAAGCATGGAGTGAACTGAGTTAGACCAGGAAACCTTTTCCATTACTTCATCGTATTGATACCATGCTTCAATAAAAGGTAGTGACAAACCTTGCTTTGACCTTCACCCGAAGGTTATTGCATGGGTTATTTTTGTTCAAGGTTTGGTAAAAAGATCCCTGTTCTGGAAAGAACGGGGATTTGTGTTGACATTAAAGACCAAAAAAATATCTGTTCTAACGGGTTGCCAGGTGTCAGCACTATTTTCAAATTATTTCAATCATTTACTGCTATACTGAAGCAACCTCTCCATTTCATTCCACGTAAAAAAACAGGAACCAACAATTGAAAAATGAAACCTGTTTCAATCATTGCAGGATTGATCCTGCTGCTCTCTGTCAGTTGCTCTAGTAAAAAGGAAGATCCCATTAATAATGGCGGAGGCACTGGTGGCGCCAGTTGTGATGGCGTGAATGCGAAGTTCGCCACCGATGTACAACCGATCATTCAGGCCAATTGCCAGACAAGCGGATGTCATGATGCATCCAGCACCAATGGGCCAGGGCCTCTTACTTCCTATGATAAGATCAAGAATGCCTCTTCCAATATCAGGCAGGCAGTGGTTTCCAGGGTAATGCCCAAAGGAGGCAGCCTCACAGCGGACCAGATCAAAACCATCGTTTGCTGGATCGATTCCGGCAGTCCCAATAATTAACTACAATGGCTATGCGCAAACGATCCTGGATCATACTGAGCAGCATCGTCATCCTGGGAGGCATTGCCCTGTACGGATATATTCAATACCAGCGCACCGGCCAGGACCTGCGGCAGTCCCGTCCTGATCTGACGGTAGAAGCCTCCACCCTGATCCGCGATTTTGCCGCCAATGATACCCTTTCTGATAAGAAGTATAGAAAAATGATCCTGGCGGTGCGTGGTATCGTCAATTATGTAGACACTACCAATAATGGTGTGTCGGTTATTTTGAAAGACCCTTTTCAGAGCGCTTCCATCCGTTTTTCGATGGAGGCCCCATTCAATGATTTTTCGGCTATTCATCCGGGTATGCAGGTAACCATCAAAGGCATACTGAACGGATTCAATAAAGATCAGACCGGCCTGTTAGGCGATGAGATCGTTTTCAACAGAGCCGTTTGGGTGCAGGCCGGCGGGCCACAAAAACAGTAACACTATGAAACAATGGACCAGCCTATTATTGATCTTTTTCCTGCTGGTGGGTACTGCCCATGCGCAGGCCAGGTATTTTACCCGTACAGGTCAGATCTCATTTTCCTCCAAAGGCTTGCTGGAAACCATCAGGGCACATAACAAAACAGTTACCTGTGTGCTGGACGCAACCAGTGGCAATATCCAGTTCTCAGTGATGATGCGGGGCTTTGAATTCAAGAAAGCCCTCATGCAGGAACATTTCAATGAGAACTATGTGGAGAGCGACAAATATCCGAATGCCGATCTCAAAGGACAGATCATCAGCAGCCCCTTACCGGATCTTACCAGGGATGGCGTTTACCCGGTAAAAGTGAAAGGCAAACTAACGATCCACGGCGTTACCCGTGAACTGACCACCGATGGCACCATAACAGTGAAACAGTCCTCAGTTCAGGCAGAAGCAGCCTTCAATATCCTGCTTTCCGACTACCAGATCAAAGTACCATCGATCGTTACCAACAGCCTTTCCAATACCGTGAATATTGCAGTGACATGCTCATTGCAGCCACTGCAATGAATCACGATGAGTTGCTAATGCTAACCTTCACCCAAGCCATCCAAATGAAAATAACAATGAAACTTTTTGCTACCCTGATAGTAGCCCTCCTGTATACCCTGGTTGTGCAGGCACAGGAACCTGATATGATCAAAGACCTTAAAAAGGAGGAAACGACTCCAAAATCTCATGTGACTAATGCCTTCAAATCTTCCAGAGTGATCAATAATCACTCGATCGAGTTCATAGGGAAAGGCGTTCTGGATGTGCGTTTCCTCCATCGTTTCGGAACGGTCAACAGCGGAATTCAAAATCTTTTCGGGCTGGACCAGGCAAATACCAGGATCGGGCTCGACTATGGCCTCAGTAACCGCATCATGTTCGGCTTCGGAAGAAGCAATGTGGGCAAGGAGCTGGATGGCTTTGTGAAATACAGGCCCATCTGGCAATCCAACGATCCCGGTGGTTCACCGGTATCTGTGGTATGGGTATCAGGCATCACGGTGAATACTGCTCCATGGGCTTTCCCGGACAAAAAGAATGAATTCAATTCCAGACTGGCCTATTTCCATGAGATCATCATCGGCAGAAAATTCTCCGAGCGATTTTCATTGCAAGTAAACCCTATGTTCGTTCACCGCAACATGGTTCCCACAACGGATGAGAACAATCTCTTTGCACTGGGCATTGGCTCCCGGATCAAACTGACCAAAAGGACCGCCTTCACCCTGGATTACCAACCAGTATTATCCGGCAGGCAGACAGGCACCAGGGACATGCTGGCGGCTGGTTTCGATATCGAAACAGGAGGCCATGTGTTCCAGCTTCATTTCACCAATGCCACCGGCATGAATGAAAAAGCTTTCACCACTGCTACTATCGATGATTTCTGGAAAGGGGATATCCGGTTCGGTTTCAATATATCCAGGGTATTTACCGTAGGAAAGAAGAAATGATCATTTTTTCAGTAACAACAGAAGGATGGCAACAATGCCGCCCATCATAAAAGCGAAATAGGTGAACATCCATTGCATGATGTCAGAGAAATGTGCCGATGATTTACCGGACTTGTGCAGCTTCCACGACAAATTCGCATACATATGATCGATATCCTTTCGAATGAACTCGATCCTTGTTTCTATGAAATCCTCAAAGTCACGCCGGGCAGCAC
>JAGIAP010000386.1 GCA_017744805.1 Chitinophagaceae bacterium
GAGATCCAGGTCACCGTCGCGGTAAGCGTCTTCCACTTTTTTGGGATTGTTCATCATCCCTTCGTAGCTATAGCTTTTCTTCTTTTTATTCTTGTCTTTGGTGGCATCGCGATAGGCTTCGGCCACCAGTTTCTCACTGGCTTCAAAGTCTTCCACACCGCTCACTCTCTTACCGAGTTTGCGGCCTACCTGGAAGATATGCATATCGAGGAAAGTATTCTCTTCAAAGTCGTTGTTATTGCCACCATAGGTCCTGTACAGCATGCCATTGATCATGGATGGTTCCAGGGCCAGGGAGGCGCGGGCCAGCTCTTCATAACTATCAACCGCAAACGAAGTGATGCTCATGGATTGTGAAGGCACGTTCCAGTTGCTGCGGTTATACCGGAGTGATGCCATCTCGTTGCCGCCGCGCATCATGGAGCTGCGGCTATAATCGTCCTGCCATGTTTCAGGGTTGGTTTCCAGGGCTACCACATCCACGCTGCGAATGGCGTTGTAGAAGCTATCTCCCAGGTTGAAAGCGAGTTTATTGCTTACGTGCATGGTACCGAAGAGGTAGGAGGTCTTTTTAAGCCCATTGCCGGAAATGGCCCAGAGCAGGCTGGGGTATTTTTTGCCAGCGGTGGAGGTTGACGAAGCCTGTGCTACCGGTTTTTTGGCGGTTGTTTTGGGTTTGGGCGGCGGAGGAATGGGCGATTGCGCCAAAAGGGAGGCGGTATGGCAGGTACTGATTAACAAAAGCAGGAACAGGATTCTTTTCATAAATAAGTGCTGAAGGGGTTTGTACTTCAAATATACGCCAGCTAATACAGTGTGCAAGCGGATTTTACCCTATGGATGCCGGGGGAGCCGCCAATCCACGCCATATTATTTTTTTCTTTGTTCAGTTTATTTTGTACCTTCGCCCGCTTGAAAATGAAGCTTAACATGTTATCAAACCTGGTGCCGTAAGACCTCGTTTGTACCGGTCCCCCCGATGTACCCCCGTCTCTTACTCCAAGTTTTGGTACCATGTGGCGCGCTTTAAACACAATTTAATAAGCTGCATGAAACTTTCACAGTTCAGATTTGATCTACCGCTCAACCTTATTGCACAACATCCTACCAAGAAACGTGAAGACGCCCGCATGATGGTGGTCCACAGGAAGACTGGCCAGATTGAGAACAAGTATTTCCGTGATGTGATGGATTACTTTGACGACAAGGATGTATTTGTGGTGAACAATACCAAGGTGTTTCCCGCGCGCATGTATGGTCGAAAAGAGAAGACCGGAGCCAAGATCGAAGTTTTCCTCCTTCGTGAACTGAACAAGCCTAACCGTCTTTGGGATGTGATCGTTGATCCGGCCCGTAAGATCCGTGTGGGTAACAAGCTCTATTTCGGTGAGAACGATGAACTGGTAGCAGAAGTGATCGACAATACCACTTCCCGCGGCCGTACCATCCGCTTCCTGTGGGATGGCACCGACGAAGAGTTCCGTCAAATGCTGGAATTCCTGGGAGAGACTCCCCTTCCAAAATATATCAAACGCAAGCCAGAAGCTGAGGACAAAGAAAGATACCAGACCGTTTACGCCAAGCATGAAGGCGCCGTTGCCGCTCCTACTGCCGGTCTGCACTTCAGCATCGAGCTGATCAAACGTCTTGAGATCAAGGGTATCCGCTTCGCAGAAGTGACCCTCCACACTGGCCTCGGCACCTTCCGCCCCATCGAAGTGGAAGATCTCAGCAAACATAAGATGGATGCCGAGTACTACAAGATCGAAGAAGGCGCCTGCAAGATCGTGAACAAAGCCATCGAAACAGGTCACCGCATCTGCTCCGTAGGCACCACTACCATGCGCGCCCTCGAGAGCTCCTACACTGCCGAAAAACATTTGAAACCGTCTGAAGGCTGGACCAATATTTTCATCCACCCTCCTTACCAGTTCAATATCGCAGATTCGCTCATCACCAACCTGCATCTCCCCAAAACCAGCCTGTTGATCATGACCTGCGCCTTTGCCGGTTATGAACTGGCCATGGAAGCCTACAAGAAAGCGATCAAGGACAAATACCGCTTCTTCAGCTACGGAGACGCCATGCTGGTGATCTAAACTGACTATTTACTATCTCAATACCCAAACTCCGCTTCTACGCGGAGTTTTTTATTTATGATCAAATCCCCACCACTACCTGCCTTGCAGGATAATGAGTATTTTCGCACCAATGAGCACAAATAAGATCAGGATACTGGAAACTATCCGCCAGGGACAGATCGGCGGAGGCGAAAGCCATCTACTCAGCCTCGTAGAAAACCTCGACCGTAGCCGTTTTGAGCCCGTGGTCCTTTCCTTTACCGATGGCCCCATGGTTGACCGCCTCAAGCAAATGGGCGTTCAAACAGAAGTGATCTTCACCGAAAAGCCATTTGATATCAGCAAATGGAAAAAAGTAAAAGAGTTCATCCGGTCCAATCATATCAGTCTCGTACATGCGCATGGCACCCGTGCCAACTCCAATGTTTTCTGGGCCACGCGCAAACTCAAACTGCCACTGGTGTACACCATCCATGGCTGGTCGTTCCACGACGATCAGCAGGCCCTCATCCGCAAGATCCGCGTGATGGGAGAACAACTGCTTACCAGCAAGTCCGATGTCAACATCAGTGTATCCGCCTCCAATCAACAGACCGGCAAACGCTATTTCCCGAAATTCAACTCAGTAGTGATCAACAATGGCATCGACCAGAAAAAATTCGATCCCTCCCGCTCTTTCAAAAATATCCGCCAGGAGCTCAACATCGCCCCTGACGCCATCCTGGTGCTGTTCGTGGCCCGCTTCATCCATCAGAAGCAACCACTTAAACTCATCGAAGCATTCGCCCAGGCACAGCAACAAAATCCCCACCTCCAGCTCATCATGGTAGGGGATGGCGATCAGAAGCCCACCGCCCTCCAACTGGTCAAAGACCTCCATATCGAAAACAAAGTGATCTTCCAGCCCTTTCGCCAGGACGTTCCCGATGTGCTTGCTGCCGCCGATATCTTTGTGCTTCCCTCCCTCTGGGAAGGATTGCCGATCGGCCTGCTCGAAGCCATGGCCATGGGCAAGGCCATCATCGGCACCCAGGTTGATGGAACATCCGAAGTGATCCGCCACAATGATAATGGCCTTCTCATCTCCACTGACGCCCTCACCCATAATCTGTCCAACGCATTGCTCACGATGGCTTCCGATGCCGCTCTCCGCAGTCGCCTCGGTCAGGCCGCTCAACAAACCATCAGCTCAACCTACAGCGCATCCAATATGACGCGCGAGATAGAAGCCATCTATGACAAGCTTCTGAAACCTTAAACTTGCCCGCTCAGGGTTACAAACGGCGGCTGTAAAACATATCGCCGCGGGAGAATAATTATTGAGCTTTTGTAGGGAAAGATGAGACTATTGTAATTCTATTGATCTGCATCGCTTATGTTTTGAAGGCCGCCTTTTTGTAACCCTTCGCTCGATGAACCGAGAGTGCATCAGTCATTAGTGATGGGGGCAATAACTTTGTACACCTTTTATCTTTCCCAATGAAGTTGAGTGATAATGGAAGAGTTTGAATCAATGATCGTTTCGATGCTCTGATAAAACATGCGTTGAACTCCTATAGTTTAAAAATTACTGAAGGATGATCTTATTCTTTTTTTCTTACCGATGAATTGCAATAAGGTGTTGCGTATACCTATACCTATTAGTTCATGCCAATCCTTAGCAATACCGCAATGGCGGCTACGGGTGCTGCACAGAGGCGGACGCATCAGCGAAGGGATTGAGAAACGGGGCCTATGAAACGTAAGCGAAGAAGCTCCATAGAATTACCTAAGCCCATCAAAATAACAAAAGCGCGGAAGAGATCCTCCCGCGCCGGTTCGTTTCATCAGACCAGTTTCTTAATCCCGGAGCGAAGTTCCCGGAGCGAATTACCGCCGTTGAAACTTATACGTATACGTTCTGGGCCCATCATAAATATAAGCTTCAAATCTATTGGTACCCGTGAACACGAGCTCATCGAAGAACTCGCCCAATACATGACCGGTATGATCATCGGCACAATAAACTTTCAGGGTTTTGATAACGCCATCACCAGTATTGATGCTGCGGATATCCCAGTTACCATCATAATAACCACCATATCCATCCTGGTATTCGAGCTGACCAGAGGCATAGAAGGTGAATAGACCGCCATCGAAGGCGAGATCGGAATTACCATAGCCGGATTTGTAAATATCTGTGATCTCCCAGGTACCTTCGATCCTGTCGTCGTAAGGCCTCAACCAACTTTTTTTGGTACAACTGGTGAGCAATAAAGTTACACCGAGCAGTAAAGAGAAGGAGTATAGGTATTTCATAAACGAGCGTTTGGTAGTAAGACTCCAAAACAAGTGCCTATGTTACTTCGCTTTCGAGCTTTAGAAACCATTTAACTTAAGGATCTGTGAAAGCGGCCGGCTTGGTACAATCGGCGTGAAAGGTTACATTTGGAAAGCCGCTGCCGGACGGCTTATTCTGTAACGTATCAATACAAACGAAATGATGAGATCATTTACCCTGGCCCTGCTTAGCAGCTTTGCTCTGGCAGCAGAGGCACAAACTGAGATCCCTTTGTACAAGGTCATTCCCAATTCCATCCCCACTACCAACAAGGAAAGATCCGAGACCGACAAGGTCGGTAAAGTGCGCACCTACAACGTGAGCAAGCCTACACTTACCGTGTATCTTCCTCCTAAAGAAAAAGCGACAGGAACAGGTGTTATCGTTGTTCCGGGCGGAGGCTATGCCCTGCTGGCCATCAAACACGAGGGCCATGATGTGGCAAAAGCGCTCAATGAAATGGGCATCGCAGCATTTGTGTTGAAGTACAGACTTCCCGATGACACCACCATGAGCAACCGCAGTATCGGTCCCGTGCAGGATGCACAACGCGCCATTCAGCTAGTGCGGGAAAAAGCGAAAGAATATGGTGTAAAGACCGGTCACCTGGGCATCATGGGCTTCTCCGCCGGTGGCCATCTGGCCTCCACGGCAGGCACTCATTTCGATACACATTATATCGATGTCAGTAACAAAACCAACCTGCGACCAGATTTCATGGTGCTCATCTACCCAGTGATCAGTTTTACGGATAGCCTGATGCATAAAGGCTCACGCACCAAACTGATCGGCGAGAACCCTTCAGCAGAAATGATCAAAACCTTCTCCAATGATCAGCGGGTAACCAACCGCACGCCGCCTACCTTTCTCGTACATGCGAAAAACGATAAAACGGTACCGGTACAGAACAGCCGGCAATTCTATGCGGCCTGTCTTCAACATAAAGTACCAGCCGAACTATACGAATTTGAAGAAGGTGGGCATGGTTTCGGAATGATCAATCCTACTTCCGAAGTGAAATGGATGGACTTGCTGAAAATATGGCGACAGCAAAATAAGTTCCTGAAATAGTTTAAAAAGATGGAAGGTCGCCCGCC
>JAGIAP010000387.1 GCA_017744805.1 Chitinophagaceae bacterium
TATCACTACCTGGTCTGTGAAGGATTTCCTGGCGCCTTTTGCATCGGGCTCCGGTAAGTTCGATACCATGATCATTGCTCCCTGTTCCATGGGAACCCTGGGCCGTATCGCCAATGGTATCTCCTCCGATCTTATTACCCGCGCTGCCGATGTGGTATTAAAAGAAAGGCGTACACTCATCTGTTTAGTGAGAGATACGCCTTATAATTTGATCCATATCCGGAATATGGAAACCCTGACACTGGCTGGGGGGATCATCTGCCCAGCTACCCCATCTTTCTACAGCAAACCCACAACTATCGAAGAAGTGGCTGCCACTGTTACGGACCGGGTGCTAGACCTCGCCGGACTGGATATCAAGACCTTCCGCTGGGGAAGCAGCGAGTAAGCTGCTTATCGAAGATCAACTTCTTCTACGCCGGGATATTTGCTTTTGTCGAATGTGAACATAGAATCAGGGAGCGTCACTTTTCCGTTCATGGAGGTAACGGTGTACGTGAACCTGTTCTGCTGTTTATCCAGCACTTTGGTGCTGTACAGTGTTTGGGTGGCTTTATTCACCTGGAGGTATACCTTGTGGAATTGTTTCGTTTTGTCCACAGGTGTCATCTCGATCTCCTGCAACACTTTTCCGGCTTCTTTCTTTTCGCCATTGAGTTTATACAGGAAGTCCTTATCATAGAAATTGGTGAACAATTTCTGAGGGGTGATGGAACCGGAGTTATTATCTACTTTATTGATAGTTACTTCGTTGGAAGCTTTATCATAGGTCCATACAGTAATGCCATCACAAAAGATCTCCTGACCTGCAAGGCTCACCCTGTATTTGTTTCCCTTCATGGAAACAGTACCTTTTTTGGTGCCCAATACCTTGCCGGCATTGTCCTCATTCTTGAGGGTGAAGGTGGCTTGTACCGATTTAAAAGATTTGAATTTAGTGCTGACTGCGTCGAGGATCTTCTTGGCAGCAGGGTCATTGCCTTGGGCAAACCCTGAAAGTGAGACAGTAATAATTGTAAAAAATAAAAATATTTTCTTCATCTGAAATTCTTTTCTTAAAGGCCGCAAAGATATTATTTGCGCGGCACAAGTTTGACGATAATTATACACTGGGGTTTGCACCAATCTTATACATTAACATTTTGCTAATGTATGATCATCAGGCCATTACAGGTAGTTGGCCAGATGTTGTTCCAGGTCCATTTCAGTTTTTATCAGCACATCCCGTGCCTTACTTCCCTGGCTGGGCCCTACTACTCCTGCGGCTTCCAGTTGATCCATCAAACGGCCGGCCCGGTTATACCCGAGTTTCATCCGTCTTTGGAGCAGGGAGGTGGAACCGATCTGATTCTGAACGATGAGCCTTGCGGCGTCTTCAAACAGGGAGTCCCTGTCGTTCAGATCAAAATCCTTTCCTTCCATGTCTTTTTCGTCTACATATTCGGGTAAGAGGAAGGCCTGCGGGTACCCGTTCTGGTTACCGATGCTTTCGCAAACGCTGTCCACTTCCGGCGTGTCCACAAAGGCGCATTGCAAGCGGGTGAGCTCTCCATTATAGGAGATCAGCATATCCCCTTTTCCGATCAGTTGTTCGGCGCCACCTGTATCCAGGATGGTGCGGGAGTCGATCTTACTGGATACCTTGAACGCGATACGGGCCGGGAAGTTGGCCTTGATGGTACCGGTGATGATATTTACGGAAGGTCTTTGAGTAGCGATGATCAGGTGAATGCCCACGGCACGCGCCAGTTGGGCAAGCCGTGCGATCGGCATTTCCACTTCCTTACCGGCCGTCATGATCAGGTCCGCAAACTCATCCACTACCAGCACGATGAATGGCAGGTACTGGTGCCCCTTCTGCGGGTTCAGCCTGCGCTTCACGAACTTTTCATTGTACTCCTTGATATTACGGGTGCCGGCTTCTTTGAGCAGGTCGTAGCGATTGTCCATCTCGATGCAAAGCGCATTGAGGGTATTGATCACTTTCTTGGTATCGGTAATGATGGCCTCTTCCTCTCCGGGAAGCTTGGCCAGGAAATGTCTTTCGATGGTACGGTACAGGCTCAATTCCACTTTTTTGGGATCCACCAGTACCAGTTTGAGCTGGCTCGGGTGTTTCTTGTACAATAATGAAACAAGGATGGCGTTGAGGCCAACTGATTTACCCTGACCGGTAGCACCGGCCATCAGCAAGTGCGGCATGGTGGCCAGATCCACGATGAAGTTATCATTGTCGATCTTCTTTCCGATGGCCACGGGAAGACTATGGTTATTGAACTGGAATTTCTCAGATGCGAGCAGTGATTTCATGCTCACCACGGTCTTCTTCACGTTCGGCACTTCGATACCGATGGTGCCCTTACCGGGAATGGGAGCAATGATTCGGATACCCAGGGCTGCGAGGCTAAGGGCAATATCATCTTCCAGGTTCTTGATCCGGGAGATACGCACACCAGCAGCAGGCACGATCTCATACAATGTCACCGTAGGACCAACGGTGGCGCTGATCTTCTGGATCATGATATCGTAGTTCTTCAGGGTATTGATGATCTGGTTCTTATTGTTCTCCAGTTCAGCAGGATCCTGGATGATCTTTTCACTACCATGCTGTTCCAGCAGGTCGAGGCTGGGATATTTGTAATCCTTCAGATCGAGAGCCGGATCATAAGGCGCCAGCACCACTGCAGGTGGAGCTTCCTCTCCCACTGTTTCGGGAGCTTCTTCGTCTGCGTCTTCGGGTGAGAAGGTCTTGATCTCGAGCTCAAGATCCGGCACCACCGGCTTTTTGCTTTTTGGCTGAATGGCCGCAGGGATCTCTTCTTCTACTTCTTCCTCCTCCTCTTCTTCCTCTTCAAAAGGCGCATCATCCTCCTCTTCTTCCAATACTTCCTCTTCCTCCTCTTCTTCACCCGTGTTAGTCAACTCCAGATGCTCAGCTTCGGGCTCTGGGTCTTTTTCTATGATCTTCAGGTCAAGCGGTGCTTCTTCCTCTTCCACAACGGGAGGGGCTGTCACCAATGCACCGTTATCTTTTTTGAGTTGATTCCTTTTGGATGGCTTTACAGGTTTCACCTCTTCTTCTTCCTGTTCCTCTTCCAGCAGCTCACCTGTTTCTGCATCCACGTTTGCAGGTACGGTGGCCAATTTGCGCTTTGGCATGCTCGGTACCTTGAAAGTGGGGTTGAACCGCCAGATGATATAGGCCAGACCGCCGGCAAAGAGCAGCACGAATGTGCCCACATTACCGAGCATTTTCACCAGCCAGTCAGACAACATATTGCCCAAAGCCCCACCCCAACTGAAGTCTGAGCCGCCGGCAAAAAAAGATGCAGCAACACTGAAATACAGGATACCTGCAATCAGGTAGCGGACATTACGGGCAATGGAGAACAGTTTCTTTCCAAACAGTTGGTTCACTCCCAACACAAAGAAGAAGGAGCAGAACAGGAAAGATGCAATGCCGAATGCATTGTAAAAGAATTGATGCGAAATGTATGCGCCGATATTTCCCAGCAGGTTGCTGGTTTTTACTTCTGTGGAAGGCAATAAAATGGAAGCCCCTTTGAAGACCTTATCCTGGTCTTCCCTCCAGGTAAAAACGTAGGATACGAAGGCGATAAAAAGAAAACAGCAGAGCAATAGCGCCAGGGTTCCGGCGATCTTATGCGTGCGCTCATCTTTTACCAATTCCTTTACGGTAACCTGTGCTTCCTGTTCAGGTTTCAATTTCTCCGGATCGGGCGATTTGCTCTTACTGGACTTTAAGCGGTTGGCCATGATTACAAAGATAAGTAGTAGAGAACAACTGTCATATAACAAATAAAAGCTGCACCAGCACTGGGAAAAATTGTATTTTACAAAGCCAAATCAATGGACGGTATCAACCCAGGATGAGAAACAACCATTACCTGAAACCTTTCTTACTGATAATTCTGCTGGTTTCTGCCTTCAATGGCATGTCCCAGTCGGATAGTGCCGCTGTCAATCTGGTCAGTATCAGGCTTGACTCTTGCATTGGAAAATCCTGCTGGTTTGCATCCCTTCCCAAGGGCGATCATATCCCGGACTCGGCCATTCCCTATCTCCCTTTCAAGCCCGGTATCGTCAGCCATTTTTACCCGAACCGTCCACCATCAGCAGAACTGATGGAAAAAGATAATTATCTGCGCTTCGCATTGTACAATGGCAGCGACTCCAATGAAAGGATCTTTTTCCTGCCCGGTTTCTACTGCAAGAATATCTCCCTATTCAAATTCTCTGCCGAAGATCCCCATGGTCAGTTCGAGCTGAAGCCCGAAGGCATGGAAAGTAAGAAATTTCCCGGCTCCATGCTCATCGAGCTCAAACCCCGCGAAAGGGCTGTATACTATTGCCGTTTCAATTTCGTCAGGACCAATATAAATATTTTTACTCCTTACCTGGTTGAAACCGACTATCTCAGCCAGTGGATCACGCGAAAACGCGATCTGGATTACAGCCTGGACATCCTCACATATGTGGCCACAGGTGTGATGATGATGATGGTATTCTACTCCTTCGCGGTATTTGTGCAGAACCGAAACAAAGAATTCATCTATTACGCCATTTACACACTCTGCACGGCCTGCCTGCTCTTCGGGAAATCCTATATGAATATGTCGGCTTCCTGGTTCCATTATTTTTATGAAGAATACCTGGACTTCATGATCATGATCGCCAGTGTATTCTTTTATCTCATTTTTGTCCGGCAGTTCCTGAATACGAAGGAGAACCATCCCTGGCTGGACAAATTCCTGCGGATCACCCGCTGGCCATTGGCGGCGCTGGCCACTATCTTCACCATCCTTTATTTCACTACCAGCAAGTACGTGGTGCTGAACAATATGGAATTTGTGATCAAGATCTTTTTCCTGCTGATCGCCATCATGTTCATCGTGTATTCAATAAAACGGAACGATCCCCTCCTTAATTATCTGGCAGGCGGAAGTTTTGCATTGATATTCTTTTCCATTATTTCACAGGGCATCATCATGTTCGGATGGAATTTCAGCAGCTCCATCAAATTGCTGAACCGTGCCCTGTTCTACTATGAGCTGGGGCTGGTGATAGAACTGATCCTCTTCCTGTCCGGCCTGGCCTACAAGAACCGCCGCGATATCATTGAAAGGGTAAAGGAAAGGGAAAGACTGAAACTGGATAATGAAAGAAAGGAATTCGAGAAACAGATGGCCGTGGTCACTGCCACGCAGCATGAGCGGGACCGCATTTCTGCCGATATGCACGATGAGCTGGGATCGGGCGTGACCGCCATCCGCCTCATGAGTGAGATCCTCAAAACGCGTATGAAGGAACAGAGCTTTCCTGAACTGGAAAAGATCTCCAACTCGGCCAATGATCTGTTGGGAAAGATGAATACCATCATCTGGACCATGAAGAGCTCAAATGATACGGTGGAGAGCCTGGTGGCCTATATC
>JAGIAP010000388.1 GCA_017744805.1 Chitinophagaceae bacterium
CAATGGAGCATATCGGACGGTTCGCTATCAAATCTAACTTATTACCATTTACTATGAACAAAGAGCCAAATCAAGGAGGTTTTATCAAAAACGGTCAGATGACTGTAGCAGTGAAGGACGAGAAGATGGAGATGAGCGTTTATGATTTCACTCTCAAAGGCAAGCACAATCAATACAACACCATGGCTGCAGGAATCGCGGGCGCCGTACTCGGCATCCGGAAAGAGAAGATCAGGGATGCTGTTCAGACTTTCGAGAGCCTGGAGCATCGTATGGAGTTTGTGAGCACCGTGCGTGGCGTTGATTTCATCAACGACAGCAAGGCCACCAATGTGAATAGTACCTGGTATGCCCTGGAGAGCATACAGAAGCCTACCATTCTCATCCTCGGCGGAGTAGACAAAGGCAACGATTACGAAAGCATGATGGACCTGGTGAAAGAGAAAGTGAAAGCGATCGTAGCGATGGGAACGGACAATCGCAAGATCCATGAGGCTTTCCAGCACGATGTGCCTGTGATCGTGAATACTTCCAGCGCCCGGGAAGCGGTCCATGCAGCTTTCCACCTCGCCAACAAAGGTGATGTGGTGTTGCTCAGCCCTGCCTGCGCCAGCTTCGATCTCTTCAAGAACTATGAAGATCGCGGCAACCAGTTCAAGGATGCAGTAAAGGAATTATAAACTACGATAATGAGCAATAGCGGAGATATTGGTTTCAGTGAGTTGACCAGTCCCCGGAAAATGGGGAACAGGTTATGGGCCAGGACCAGGGGCGATAAAGTCATCTGGGCTGTGGTGCTGCTATTGGCATTGGTGTCGGTACTGGTAGTGTACAGCTCCACCGGTTTGCTGGCCTACAAGATGAACAAGGGGAATACCGAGATCTACCTTTTCAAACAAGTGGTGTTCATCGCCATCGGTTTGGCAGTGATCTACTTCTCGCACCTGGTGAACTATACCGTGTATGCGCGGGTAGCGAGGATCCTCTTCCTGGTATCGATACCGTTGATGATCTATACTTATTTGTTCGGCGTTACCCTCAATGAAGGTAGCCGCTGGATCAGGCTGCCGATCATCAACCTCACTTTCCAGACATCGGATCTAGCCAAGCTGGCGCTCTTCATGTATCTCGGGCGACTGCTCAGTAAGAAACAGGATGTGATAAAGGATTTCAGAAAAGGGTTCCTCCCCGTGATCACTCCGGTAGTGGTCATTTGTGCATTGATAGCACCGGCGAACCTTTCAACTGCCCTGCTGGTGGGCGCTACCAGCATGTTGCTTTTGTTCATAGGAAGGGCCAGCGCTAAACACCTGCTGCTCACTATGGCAGTAGCAGCCATTCCGGTGGTATTCCTCGTTACCATCGCGCTGAGCTACTACGATTCATCGGAAGGACGATCCAAAGATCTGCCTGCCGTACTCGAGATCGGCCGTCTGCCAACCTGGATCAAGCGTGTACAGAATTTCGTACACAGCAACAAGGAAGCGGACAAGGACGAGAACTACCAGGTGAACCAGGCCAAGATCGCCATCAGTAAAGGTGGTATGATGGGACTGGGCCCCGGTAACAGCGAAACAAGGAATTTTTTGCCGCACCCTTATTCTGATTTCATCTATGCCATCATCATAGAGGAGTATGGACTGATAGGAGGCGCATTCATCATATTGATCTACCTGATCTTTTTGTTCAGGTGTATCAGGATCTTCAGGAAATGCCCTTACGCATTCGGGGCATTCCTCGCATTGGGGCTGAGTTTCACCCTGGTGATCCAGGCCCTGATCAATATGGCGGTAACAGTGAACCTCTTCCCGGTAACGGGGGTAACGCTGCCGTTGGTGAGTATGGGTGGTAGTTCATTCCTGTTCACCTGTCTGGCAATCGGCATCATCCTCAGTGTGGCCCGTAACGTGGAGCAACTCGAAGGGAAGGCGCCAACACCGGAAGTAAATGCATAAGAAAAACAATGAGCACAGGCAATCAACATAGCGGCACCAGGATCATCATTGCAGGTGGAGGCACAGGCGGGCATATCTTTCCTGCCATCGCCATCGCCAACGCATTGAAGAAGGCGGACCCCGGCATCGAGATACTATTCATCGGTGCAAAGGGAAAAATGGAAATGGAGAAAGTGCCGCAGGCTGGCTACAAGATAGAGGGGATCGATATTGCGGGGTTCAACAGAAGTTCTTTGTTAAAGAATATCGGACTGCCATTCAAGCTCATCAAGAGTTTTTTCCAGGTGAGAAGGATCGTGAAAGGTTTTGCACCTTCGGCAGTGGTGGGTGTTGGTGGTTATTCCACTTTTCCTGTTTTGAAATTTGCGCAGGCAAAGGGGATTCCCAGTTTCATCCATGAATCGAATTCGTTTGCGGGTAAGAGTAATATGATGCTGGGAAAGAATGCCACCAGGATCTTTGTGGCCAGCGATGGAATGGAAAAATTCTTTCCGGCAGCAAAATTGCAGATCACCGGCAATCCTGTTCGTGAAGCGATCGCACATATGCATACAGACAGGCATCAGGCCAGCATGAGCTTTGGTCTTGATCCTGCAAAGCAAACAGTACTGGTAACAGGTGGAAGCTTAGGTGCGAAAGGGATCAATGAAGCCATCGATGCAGAGTTGGATGCTTTCGGTCAGAACAATGTTCAATTGATCTGGCAAACCGGAAAGCCTTATGCAGCAAAGGCGGCAGCCCGTGTGAAAGGTCATTCCGGTGTTTGGACGGATGCTTTCATCACCAAAATGGAGAATGCCTATGCGGCGGCTGATATCGTGATCTCCCGGGCAGGAGCGATGGCCATCGCGGAATTATGTGTAGTGAAAAAGCCCGTGATCTTTGTTCCGTTCCCTTTTGCAGCGGAAGATCATCAGACCGTGAACGCGCAACACCTGGTCAACAAACATGCAGGCATCATGATCAAAGACAGCGAAGCGAAGGAGAAGCTGGTGCCCGCAGTGATAGCGCTATCCAAAAATGAAGAACAGCAACGCGAGTTGCAACAGAATATAGGAACACTGGCAGTAACCGATGCGGACACACAGATCGCGTCGGCTATTTTAAAAGCAATCAAATAGGCTGCAGGCAGCAGCCATACAGGATATGGTTCAACTGGACGACATCAAAAAGGTATACTTCATCGGTATCGGTGGTATCGGAATGAGCGCTATTGCGCGCTACTTCAAATTCCACGGAAGAGAAGTGAGCGGTTACGATAGAACGGAGACCGTACTCACCAAACAACTGGTGGCTGAAGGTATCCCCGTGCATTATGATGACAACCTGGAACTGGCGCCGAAAGACGCTGACCTGGTGGTGTATACGCCTGCCATTCCGAAAGATCATAGCGAACTGAATTTCTATCGCAACGGTGCCTACCCGCTCATGAAGCGCAGCGAAGTGCTGGGCGTGATCACCGAAGGTTCGTTCAATATCTGTGTGGCCGGCACCCATGGAAAGACCACCATCACCACTATGATAGCGCACCTGCTTCGTCATACGGGATATGGTTGCAATGCCTTCCTCGGTGGCGTGGCCGTGAACTACAATAGCAATTACTGGAGCGATTCCCGTAATGTTTGTGTGGTGGAAGCCGACGAATATGACAGATCATTCTTACGCCTCAGTCCGGATATTGCCGTGATCACCGCCATGGATGCGGATCACCTGGATATCTACGGAACACCGGAGGCGATGGAAGAAGCCTATATCGAATTTTCGAGAAGAGTGAAAATGGGCGGATGGATGATCAGCAAGCATGGCCTGAGTCGCAGTGCATCGCTGGAAAGCACGCACCAGCTCACTTACAGCCTGCATGATACAGGAGCAGATATCCATGCAGAGAATATCAGGATGGAGAACGGCAGTTACCATTTCAATGTGGTGACCAGGTTATGGAAATTGAACGATATCACCCTCAATATGGGAGGGTTGCACAATATAGAGAATGTGATCGCGGCCATTATGATTGCGCATCATCTCGGTATTGCAGACGATAAGATCAAAGCGGCGGTGGCTGATTTCAAAGGGGTGAAGCGTCGTTTCGAGTACATGATCAAAACTCCTTCGCTGGTATTCGTAGATGATTATGCGCATCACCCGGAAGAACTGAAGGCCCTGATCAGCGGTGCGCGAAAACTGTTCCCTGACAAGAAATGCACCGTGATCTTCCAGCCGCATCTGTTCACGCGTACGCGCGATTTTGCGAAGGAGTTCGCGGAAAGCCTTGATCTGGCAGATCAGGTGGTATTGCTGCCGATCTATCCAGCCAGGGAATTACCGATCGAAGGCGTTACCAGCAATCTGATCCTGGATCAGATGACCATTGCAGACAAACAGATCCTGGATAAAGCGCAGGTTTTGGAATTCATTAAAAAACAGAACAAGAACAACTGGTTGCTGATCACTGCTGGCGCAGGAGATATCGATACCCTGTTACAGCCGGTCAAAACCATTTTGGAACAATAAAAGTATAATGGCTAAACTCAGTACAAAGAAGATGCTGCTTTTCCTGCTCTGGTCTGTGATCGGAACGGTAGTGGTGGTATTGTCTGTGAAAGCCATGAACCAGCAGAGTGAGAAAACCTGCAGCGGATACACTATCCGGATTGCAGGTGGCGGAGATCATTTCTCCATCGACAGGAATGATGTGTTGACAGTGATCAACAATGGCGGGTCGAAAGTGATCAAGGGGCGTTCTCTCAAATCCTTCGACCTGCGTGGATTGGAAAATAAGCTGGAGCGTAATCCCTGGATAAAGGATGCGCAACTGTTCTTTGATAATAATGGACAATTGAATGTAGTGATCACGGAGACGGAGCCGATAGCTCGCGTTTTTACGGTCACCGGGAATAGTTTTTACATAGACACGGCGATGCAGCAGTTGCCGGTGTCCATCCTGCGATCTCCCAAGCTGCCCGTATTCACCGGCTTCCCTTCGGATAAACCGCGGCTGGGCGCTGCCGATAGTGCGCTGATGGCAGATATGAAGAGCATCAGCCTTTACATGCGGAAAGACCCTTTCTGGATGGCGCAGATCGCTCAGATGGATATCACGCCGGAGCGGAAGTTCGAGATGATCCCCACCATCGGGCGACATGTGATAGAGTTTGGGAACGGACAGGACCATGAAAAGAAATTCCGGAGGCTATTCCTTTTTTATAAGGATGTGCTCAGCAAAACCGGAATGGATACATATAGCAAGATCAATGTGCAATACGACAGACAGGTGATAGGAGTGAAAGGAGGAAGTATAGCACCCATCCCCCTGCCATTGCCGGTAAGGGACAGTTCGTTCAGCAGAACAACGTCCACGATGTCGGCAGCCAGGGTCAATACGACGAACACCGAAAAACCACCCATAGATCCCCGACCTGCCTCCAACCGGAACAGTAAAACCGGTGCCAGGAAAAATCCACCTTCGAAAAGCCAGTCCTATGA
>JAGIAP010000389.1 GCA_017744805.1 Chitinophagaceae bacterium
GATGGGAGTTGTCCAGCACCAGGGCGTCCTCTGCCTGGCGAAGGGGGCTTACTTCCCGGTGAGAATCTATATAATCGCGCATTTCCAGGTTGGCGCGCACTTCCTCGATGGTCACATTCGGGTTCTTTTCGTACAGCTCTTTGAAACGACGTTGAACGCGGATGGCATTGTCTGCGGTCATGAAGATCTTGAGCTCGGCATCGGGGAACACCACGGTACCGATATCCCGGCCATCCATCACGATGCCTTTCTTTTTACCCATCTCCTGCTGCTGTTTTACGGCAAACTCGCGCACTTCGCGGATGGCGGCCACTTCACTCACTTTTTCTGCCACTACCAGGTCGCGGATCACGTATTCCACGTTCTCTCCATTGAGGAACATTTCGCTCTGACCGTTCTTGTGATTGGCATGGAATTCCAGTATCACGTGGGCCAATGCTTCATGCACAGCCTCGGGGTGGGTCCAGTCAACGTGATTGCGGAGAAAATAGAGGGTGATGGAGCGATACATGGCGCCACTGTCGATATACACATATCCCAGTTCTCTTGCCAATTGTTTTGCAAGGGTGCTTTTGCCGCAGCTACTCCAGCCGTCGATGGTGATGATGATCTTATTGTCCATGTTGCAATTGCAAAAATGCGGAAAAAGCGGGAATCCGCAATGAAGTGATGTACAAGTGTAGCCGGGAGGGCAGCACCCTGTAAAAACAAGAAAGCGGTCCAGCAAACTGGCCCGCCTCCTTAATAATGTAGTGGGCGACGACAAAGTGGACTCACTACTGTAAGTCACCTGGTTTTCGGTAAGCACTGGATTTTTAGTAGTGTCCATGCCCGTGATCAGGGTGGTGGTATCGCGAAAAATGCCGGGGCCTCATCACGGAAATAAAACACAAGGACTTAATAATTGTAAAACGGACATTCTTTGCAATTAGTGTGCATTAAGCCCATTTTAATACCGGCCTGCAGGAGCCTGCAAGGTACTATACCGATTTAGCATAAACGAAGCTGAGAAGGCGCAAAAAAAGGCCCCGCCCTGCGGCGGAGCCTAAGTGTTTCCTTGTAGTGAAAAACTATATTGAGCTTACGCTTCTGATTTCTCTTTTCTGGGCTCCTGGATAGTGAAGGTGATCTTACTGTTCTCTTTGTCGAGATCAGCCACCATGATATCTCCCTGTTTGATATGCAGGTTGAGTATCTCTTCAGCCAGCGGATCTTCCAGGTATTTCTGGATGGCCCTGTGTAAAGGACGGGCACCAAACTGAATATCATATCCTTTCTCTGCGATGAAATTCTTCGCTTCTTCAGTGAGCTCGAGTGTGAATCCGAGTGATTGCAATCTCTTCGTTACTCCCTTCATCAGGATATCGATGATCTTGAAGATATTGTCCTTATTGAGGGAGTTGAAGATGATCACATCATCGATACGGTTCAGGAACTCGGGAGAGAAAGTACGTTTCAATGCTTTCTCGATCACTGCTTTGTTGTTCTCATCGGAAGCCTGCGTACGCGCTGCTGTGGCAAAACCTACGCCTTCTCCGAAGTCCTTCAACTGGCGTACACCGATATTGGAGGTCATGATGATGGTAGTGTTCTTAAAATCCACTTTTCTACCGAGGCCATCGGTGAGTTGTCCATCATCCAGCACCTGCAACAGGATATTGTAAATATCGGGGTGTGCTTTTTCGATCTCATCGAGGAGGATCACGGAGTAAGGTTTGCGGCGAACCCTTTCAGTGAGCTGGCCACCTTCTTCGTATCCGACATATCCGGGAGGAGCGCCGATAAGGCGGCTCACCGTGAATTTCTCCATGTATTCACTCATATCGATGCGGATCAGGGCATCTTCAGAGTCGAACATATAGCGGGCGAGTGAACGCGCCAGCTCTGTTTTACCCACACCGGTAGGTCCGAGGAAGATGAAGGTACCGATCGGTTTCTTGGGATCTTTCAGGCCCACGCGGTTACGCTGGATGGCTTTCACCACTTTTTCAATGGCTTCGTCCTGACCAACTACCATACCCTTCATATCTTCTGACATACGACGAAGTTTTTCGCTTTCTGCCTGTACCATCCGTTTAACGGGGATACCGGTCATCATGCTCACCACTTCTGCAATGGCTTCGTCATCGATGGGATAGCGTTTGTGTTTGCTTTCTTCTTCCCAACCTGCTTTTGCTTTTTCCAGTTCTTCCTGGAGGCGTTTTTCGGTATCGCGGAGAGAAGCGGCTTCTTCAAACTTCTGACTCTTGACTACTTTATTCTTTTCCACTTTTACATCTTCGATCTTCTTTTCGAGGTCGAGGATCTCTTTGGGCACATTGATGTTCTTGAGGTGAACGCGGGCCCCTACTTCATCCATCACGTCGATGGCCTTGTCTGGCAACAGACGGTCAGTGATGTAGCGGTCGCTGAGTTTCACACAAGCCTCGATGGCATCGTCACTGTAGGTAACGTTGTGGTAGTCTTCGTATTTAGACTTGATATTGTTGAGGATCTGGATGGTCTCGTCCACGGAAGGTGGTTCAACCATCACTTTTTGGAAACGACGGTCGAGGGCACCATCCTTCTCGATATACATCCTGTACTCGTCGAGGGTGGAGGCGCCGATGCATTGGAGCTCACCTCTGGCGAGAGCGGGTTTGAAGATATTGGAAGCATCCAGTGAACCGGAAGCGCCGCCGGCGCCCACGATGGTGTGGATCTCGTCGATGAAGAGGATCACGTCGCGGTTCTTTTCGAGCTCGTTCATGATCGCTTTCATCCTTTCTTCAAACTGTCCGCGGTATTTGGTACCTGCCACCAGGGCGGCGAGGTCCAGGGAGATCACACGTTTGTCGAACAATACGCGTGATACTTTTCTTTGTACGATACGTAACGCCAATCCTTCCACGATAGCAGTTTTACCAACACCTGGTTCACCGATGAGGATCGGGTTATTCTTTTTACGGCGTGAGAGGATCTGCGATACACGCTCGATCTCTGCCTCACGGCCTACGATAGGGTCGAGTGATCCGTTCTCTGCAAGTCTTGTGATGTCACGGCCGAAATTGTCGAGCACGGGCGTTTTGCTTTTGGCATTACCGGCTGATCTTGATTTCTGCTGTGAATATTTTTTCTCTTCATCAAAATCATCTTCTCCTTCATCAGCATACTCGCTTCGAACGTCGTTGCTCTTCACCACGCCTAATTCATTTCTGAAAAGATCGTAATCCACGTCGAATTGATTTAAGATTTGAGTAGCTATGTTTTCTTTGTTCTTGAGAATCGAGAGCATCAAGTGTTCGGTTTCCACCGTAGGGCTCTTGAGCGCTTTTGCCTCGAGCACGGTTACACGAATTACCTTTTCCGCCTGTTTGGTTAGGGGTAAACTATTAATATTGGCAATGTTCTTTCCGGTTTTGTCCTTCACAGCCATCTCCACTTCCTTTCTGAGCTCATAAAGGTCTACATTGAAGCTCTTCAGAATGCGGACAGCCGTGTTCTCTCCTTCCCGGATCAACCCCAGCAACAAATGTTCGGTACCGATAAAATCGTTCCCCAGCCTTAAAGCCTCCTCCCTGCTAAACGAAATGATCTCTTTCACCTGGGCTGAAAAATTGTTGTCCATTTTTATAATTTGTTGTGTTATACAATAATAACAAATATTTTTGACTTCTGTTCTAGCCGTCTTATTAACGGTTGTTAACAAGTATACAGTGTGTTATGAAGGTCAAAATTGATACCAAGCAAAAATTCCATGTCATTTACATCACAGAACCAGTTCTTTCTGGCAATATGACAGCGGAATTGAGTGAAAGTCTGCTTCCTTTCCTCCAAATTGACGTTAAAAATGTAATTGTTAATTTGAAAGACATCGAAAACATGGACGAAGCTGCTGCCGAAACATTGTTAACGCTTCAGCAAACTTTCTACGAACAACAGGCCAGTTTCGTAACCTGTGAGCTTCAACCCTCTGTAAGGGACCAACTGGATCAGATGGAGCTACTGGACCTGCTGAACTACGCCCCTACCGAAAGCGAGGCATGGGATATAGTTCAGATGGAAGAGATCGAAAGAGAGTTGCTTGGGGGCGATAACGATTTCTGACGATTGCCTGCCGGCACCCGAACTAACTACAACGAATGAAGAAATTTGCCGTAATAGTTGCCGGAGGTTCCGGCCTGAGAATGGGTACCCAGGTACCCAAACAATTCCTTCCATTGCGCGATAAACCAGTACTCTGGTATACGCTCACCGCCTTCCTGGAAGCCTTCGATGATCTCACCATCATCCTGGTACTGCCTGAAGCTCATATCCAGACAGGTCATGAGATCCTGCGCTCTACCTTCGACCCGGACCGCATCTGGATGACCACCGGCGGCGAAACCCGCTTCCATTCCGTCAAGAACGGGCTCGATCATATCCATCAACACTCCATCGTATTCGTTCACGATGGCGTCCGCTGCCTCCTCACCCCAGACCTTATCCGCCGTTGCTTCAATATGGCCCAGGAAAGAGGCAATGCCATCCCCGCCGTTACCGCGGTTGACAGTATCCGCATCGAAACCCTCAACGGCAATGCCGCCGTAGACAGAAATAAGATCAAGATCATCCAGACCCCACAAACCTTCTACTCGGACCTCATCAAAGCCGCTTTTGAACAGGAATACGACGAAAGCTTCACCGATGAAGCCAGCGTAGTGGAAAAATTAGGCGTGAAAATACACCTCCTGGAGGGAGAACCCACCAATATCAAGATCACAAGACCGTTGGATATATTGATTGCAGAAAAGATACTCGAAGAACGCGAAATGGGGATATGAGGTGGGGAATGCGTGATTTTCGCAATTTTTTGGAGATGGGGTTTCTTCGCAAGGGATATGACAACGCGGCTGATGAAACGAACCACCGCTTTTGTAGGGCTATTGAACTTTTACGAGGAAAGATGAGGGGTTTGGTAATTCTATTCAGCGCCTTCGCTTACGTTTCATAGGCCGCTTATGCCATATCCCTTTGCTCAATCACGCTGAGAGGGGGAGAGATGGGGGTAAAAGTGCATCAGTCACCTTTAATGGAAACTGCGGTGCAGGATTTTACTGATGGGCTGATAAATTGGAGGAAGTTCTGTATTTCAATTTTTCTATTTTCCTTTTTCCCATATTCCATATTTCAGAATTCTATATTTCCGGGTTCTTGTTTATTGCGTTTCTCCTTTCCCTTTCCTGATTTTTTCATCTCTTACATTTTTGTCCATTCTCCATTCCAAATTCAAGATTGAATAGCCCACTTCATTAATAGGAAGGTTGAATATTATCCGCCTCTCCTACCCTAAACCAGAACTGATGCACCCGCGACAACATGCCAGCGAGGGTTCTGAAAAACAGGCCTTGAAAACGTAAGCGAAAAAGTTCAATAGAATTACAAT
>JAGIAP010000038.1 GCA_017744805.1 Chitinophagaceae bacterium
GTATTGAATTTGCTTTCCGGAAATGGACAGTCCATCGATGGCCGTAAAAGCTATAGCCGCAATATCCCTGGGATGCGTCAAAGGCAGGGAAATATAACCGCTAAAATTATTACCCAGGATATGCTGGTGTTTGATCATGGGAATACCCCCATAAAAATTGGTCAGGAACATACCAGGCCGCAGGTGCAATACATGTACGTCCGGCAATGCATTCAATTTTTGCTCCACGTAGAAGTTGGGGCCGGTAGGCCCCAGTCCATTACCGAGATGTGCGCCGATACTGCTGAGGTTCACCACATACCGGACTCCTGTTTCTTTGATCGCATTGGCATATTGTTCTCCTACCTTCCTGATATACTGCTTCAGATCGGGAGCATGGAAACTGGGCGGGATCATCAGGTACACGGCCTCTGCTCCCGTAAATGATCTTTTCACGAACGCCTGGTCCTCCACCGAACCTACCAGGGGAATGGCATTCAGGGCTGTTATTTCTTTCGCTCTATCTGCAGTGGAGGTTATCACGCTCACTTCATGGCCGGCTGCCGCCAATTTTTCTACCAATACACGACTGATATTTCCCAGGGATCCTGTTACTGTCACTTTCATATTTTTTGTTTTTGATTTCATGCACAAAACTAAATTTGTACTTACTTTTATACAAGTACTTACCCCATAGTAAGCATCCATATGACAGCAATAAAAAAGACTTCAGTAATTCAGGAAAACAAGAGCAATGCCTTTGTGGCCTGTCCTGTAACATTTGTGATGGAAAAGATTGGTGGCTATTGGAAGCCGATCATCCTCTTCAACCTGTTGAGTGGGACAAAACGATACAATGAGCTCAAGAGGTCCATACCGGCCATTACAGAAAAAGTGTTGATCCAGCAATTGAAGCAATTGGAAACCGACGGGTTGATCATCAGGAAATCGAAACCTGTTGTACCGCCTTATGTAACCTATGAGCTTTCCAAACAGGGCAAGGCTTTGCGCCCTGTATTATTTTCGATGGCCGAATGGGCAGTGAAGAATGGCGGGAAGCAATCCCGGCAGTTCGTAAAACAAATGGCGGATTTTCCGGAGTAGTAGGTATACCAGAGGCAAGCTGTCTTATTCAACTGAATATGGAACGCAACTGTCGGCATATTTCAAGAAATTTCCTTTGTGAATAGCACCCGCCTCCGGCGAACCAACCAGCTGCAGAACCTGATCAGCCACCGGAGGCGAGTGAACCAGTAACGAAGATTGACTGGTATTAATTCTTCAGAGAAGCCATATCGATCACAAACCTGTATCGCACATCGCTTTTGAGCATGCGCTCGTAAACCTGGTTGATATCCTGGATCTTTATCTTTTCTATTTCAGAAACGATATTATGTTTCCCGCAGAAATCGAGCATTTCCTGTGTTTCAGCAATACCGCCGATCACAGAGCCTGCAACTGTTTTTCTACCCATGATCATAGGTACAGTATGCAGCATTGGATCCAAAGGACCGAGATAGCCTACTACCACCAATGTTCCATCTACAGCGAGTGTAGACACGTAGGGGTTCAGGTCGTGTACATAAGGCACCGTGTCGATAATGAGATCGAATTGACCGCGGACTGATTGCATTTGATGATCGTCGGTTGAGATCACTACCCTGTCAGCGCCTAGTTCCTTTGCATCTTTTTCTTTATTCGGAGAACGGGAGAAAAGTGTAACGTCCGCACCCAGGCCTTTCGCCAGTTTGATGGCCATATGTCCCAGTCCACCGAGCCCCACTACCGCAACTTTGGTTCCTTTTCCAGCTTTCCAGTGCCTGAGCGGGCTCCAGGTAGTGATGCCGGCGCAAAGCAGCGGAGCGGCCGCAGCCAGGTCCAGGTTATCAGGCATTTTCAATACAAAATGCTCATCAACCACCACTTTTTCGGAATAGCCACCAAAGGTATGTCCACCCAGATGTTTGTCTTCAGATCCATAAGTTCCGGTGAAACCAGGAATGCAATAATTCTCCAGGTCTTTTTTGCAGCTTTCGCAAACCCGGCAGGAATCAACCAGGCAGCCCACTGCCACATGATCCCCTACCTTGAATTTGGTAACGCCACTGCCCACTTTGGTAACCCTCCCCACAATCTCATGACCAGGCACCACAGGGTAAGAAGAAGGCCCCCAGTCACTTCTGGCCACATGCAGGTCTGAATGGCAAACACCGCAATACAGGATATCGATCTCCACATCTTTCGCCGTTGCCTCCCTCCTGTTAATATCCATTTGCTGCAACGGGGCATCTGAAGCCTCCGTTCCATATGCTTTTACTTTGAACTTTTCCATTGTTGGATATGTTTGATGATAATTAATGCAAAAATGGACGAATCCTCTCAACCGGTCCTTATACCGATTACGGTAATTCCTACCAAAATCACTGATCCGGAATTTGATAACGTCAAGGCTGTAAGCTAAGCGCTAATTTTGTCCCACAGAAATGCAGAAAATGGAAGATATCCGAAGATACGACAATATCAGTCAGTACAACGCCGTCACCATATGGGATTCTATACCGTTTTCCTTAAAGACATACTGATCCCATACTTGAATAGCGCTTTTACCTTTGGAGTACTACGCTTTTACCTCCCTCAGCGTTCGCGTACATAGAGTGTTTGAAGCGTAGTCCGCAAGCATACTACACACCTGGAGAACGGGAAAAGATCATTTCCAATGGAAAAACAGAAAGCGGAAAACAGGAATTACCGGTTCTCACACCAAAATTACTCCTCACCTGCTTTAAGCCTGACAGGAGTTTGACAAAAACAGGTCAATTTTCGTTCAATTATTCAAAAACCTGTTTTTTTACGGTTACGTACATACCGGGCTTCAAAAGCAAATTGCCTGACAATCACTCAACAATCTCTTTTTTGAAAATTTCTTATACGAGTCGTATGCATATATGATAATGGATCGCCTTTGCTGATTGAAATTTGAGAAGTAATAAGATTATTCATTCTACAATTTTCAACCATGGCCATCCAGGCAGGAAAAACAAAATTACTTGGCCGCGTAGGCAATATGATCTATTACAGGATGAATGGCAAGTACTATGCACGCTCGGTAAGCTCACTCAGCGGTCGCCGCGTAAAGCGTGACCCAAAATTCAAACGTACGATGGAGTTTGCAAATCTATTTGGGAAGGCCAGCAAGCTGGCTTCTGAAGTGCATCGCAGCCTGCCACCCGAACGAAGGAATTATCAACTGTTCAGAAAAATGACCGGCCTGGCCAATCAAATGCTGAAAGACGGGATCGATGAGATCTCCCTGGCAGAAGCTTTGAGAAAAATGGCATGGAATAGCAAAAAACGCCTACCTGTAAAAGATAAAAAGAAACAAGCGATCAATGGAGAAGAAAGGAGCCCGAAGAAGTTGGATATTGCGGAAATTGGGCAGCCGCAGGCTGTATTGAACCATTCGGTTGGAGTACTACGTTATAAACCTACAGGGATTCCGTGTGATAATGCTCCGCGTTTGAAAAAAAATGTGGGGGTTATTGACCCAATGCAGCAGTGCGCGGTGGGGAGTGGTTTATTTCGCTATACATTGACAAGGCAATTACAGACCGAGTATTGTCTCATCCTTTTACCGTAGTAAGAACATCAACTTCTTCAAAGTGTTTATCATTGGTATACAAAGGCAAATTGAATTGCAATGCTGTAGCAGCAATCCAAATATCATTCTCAGGTATAGGCTTACCTTTTCTCAACAATTCAGCTTTTACTTTTCCGTATCTTTCAGCTATAGTTTTGTCAGCATTCACAACTGTGCATTGCAGTAAAAAGGATGCTATCTGCTGTAAATGCTTTTGTTCGTTAGCAGAACGATATGCCCCCAAATACAGTTCACCTAGAACTGCAGACGGTATATATACAGTTTGCTGTTTCTCCAAAAAGGCTAAGATCTGCTGATCTCCCTTAAACAAATCTATAACCACATTGGTATCCAGAAGTACATTATTTCCAGTCATCGGGATTTATTTGTTCACTACTCTCTGCAATAATACGTTTGATCTCATCTGCTTCTTCTGTTGACCAAATACCTGAAAACTCTTTAAACCTTGAGCCAATAAGCGGATGAAGTTTATTCCTGTTGATTACATTCTCAACTTCATCCAACACAGCATCGTTCTCTATTTTGAGAATTTCCTCTATCAGGTGCAATTTTTTTGCTTCTCCATACATACCTAAATGTATTTAATGATGTACGAATCTACGTATAAAATCAATTTATCCCAAACGCATTACAAGCACTTCACTAGCCAGTTTTACTTAAGAATGGTTTATTATTGCCCTCACAGACGGAGATTGGAAACCTCGCCCTTCAGTAATTCAAATTTCTGCATATTTTTCACCTTCCTTCTGTACACCTCAAACTCAATTTCCCTTCCCCTCAATTGCCCTCATACCCTTATTTTTGCATACCCTATTTACCTAATTCCCGACCCAATGAAAAAAATCCTATGGCTTTTCGTTTGCTGTTATGCAAGCCAGGCTTTCTCTCAGTTTGCATTCATTTCCGATAAAGATGGAAAAGTAAATATCCGTACAACGCCCACCCTTACTGACAATATCGAAGATGTACTCGGTAACGGACATCTAGTCTACTGCCTGGAATTCCATGGCAACTGGGCCAATATCGACTATACGAAAAACGGCGCATCTACTAACGGATACGTTTACAAGAACCGACTCGTGATGATCGACGATTTCGAAAAGATCCCAGCTTATTCAAAGCAATCACAACTCATCAGTTTCAAAAAAGACTCCATCAGGATCACCGTCAGTACAAAGCCTTTTGATCGATCAGCAAACAGGCTATTCTATTCAACAGAACACCCGGACATCGTAGAACTGATCAATGGGAAACTGCCTTTCGGTACTGATGGGAATATCCCCAGGTCTGCCTATCAGTACATCGAGGTACAAATGGGCAACAAACTGATAAAGCTTCCGGATATAGCCCATGATGACCTTTTCGAGCCCACCCTCGATAATACCAGCGTGAACTATGATAGAAAACAGGACACCCTCTTCCTGCAATCCATGAATGGCGACGGTGCAGGTGGTTACCTCGTGATCTGGAGATTTGTAAAAGGAGAATACAAAGACAGGTTCATCGCGCACGGGTTCTGAAAAGGTAGAATAATCAGCCCCGGGCGAAGGTTCTTAGCCCGCCTGTCGTCCTATCCATATTATTTCTAATTCACAATCGTTTTACATGAGAAAACTCCTGCTACTTGGTCTGATTCTGTACAGTTTTACAGTTTTCGCCCAGGATGAGGGCTATAAGGCCCCACCCAAAGAGATCGCAGACCTGTTACTGGCAAAGCCCACACCCGCCATTAGCGTGGATGGAAAAGCAAACTGGATGCTGCTGATGGAACGCAATAGCTACCCATCAGTGGAAGAACTGGCCCAGCCCGAATTGCGGATCGCCGGGCAAAGGATCAATCCGAATAATTTTGCTCCCAGCCGCCAGAATTTCATCAACAATTTCAAACTAAAAGATATCAGGTCCGGAAAGGAATATCTTGTAACGGGCCTACCGGCCAATTTGCTGGCAGGAAATATTGCCTGGAGCCCAGACGAAAAAAAGATCGCATTCACCCATACCACCAACAGATCTGTCGATCTCTATGTGATCGATATCGCTACGCGTAAGGCCACCAAACTCAACAAGCAGGCGCTGAATGTGGTGCTCGGACAAGAGTTCTCCTGGATGGATGATAATACGATCCTGTACAAGACCATCCTGCAACCTGCTTCCGCCGCACCCCAACGATCTCTGATGCCATCCGGCCCCACCATTCAGCAGAACCTCGGCAAAGTAGCGCCCAGCCGTACTTACCAGGATCTGATCAAATCACCATTCGATGAGCAACTTTTTGCATTCTATGCAACCGTTCAACTGGTGAAAAATGTAAATGGAGTGGAAACGAAGATCGGCAAGCCCGCCATCTACGTACAATACAACCTCTCGCCCGATAAGAGATACCTGCTCACCCGGATCATCAATAAACCCTTCTCCTACCTGGTACCTGCCCAAGGATTCAATTCCACTGTCAGCATCACAGATCTTACCGGGAAAACAATAAAACAGATTGCAGATATTCCCTCTTCAGAGCTTTCTCCATCAGGGTACGATAATGTGCTGAATGCACCCCGCAACTTCGACTGGCGCGATGACGAAGCAGCTACCCTTACCTGGTGTGCACCACTGGACAGTGGCATCTACAAAAGCAAAACTGATTTCCATGATGCCGTTTACTCGCTGAGCGCACCCTTTACTGCAGCTCCTAAAGAGCTTTTCAAAACTACCTGGAGGTTCAGTGGCATTACATGGGGCAATGAGAACTTCGCCCTGGTAAATGAACGCCTGACCAGCAAACAAGCAGGCCGTACCAGCCGATACAATCCAACTACCGGACAACTGGAAACCTTGCTGGAACGCAATTCCACAGATGCTTACGGCAATCCCGGAAATCCCGTTACGGAAAAGAATAAATATGGACGGCAGGTGATCAGGCTGATCGATAATGGTACCAGGATGCTCATGAACAATCAGGTAGGCAGTTCACCCAAAGGCGATCTGCCCTTCATCGCCAAATTTGATCTGGCCACCAAAAAGAACGAGATCATCTGGCGCTCACAGGAAGGCATATTCGAATATGCAGTGGATATACTGGATGCTGATAAACTGGTGCTGCTCACCCGCCGGGAATCGAAGAAGGATATGCCGAATTACTATATCAGGAACCTGGTGCTTCGCATCGCCGATCAACCCATCACCAGCTTCGCCAATCCCTACCCACAACTGGAAGGCATCAGCAAACAAAAGATCACTTACAAAAGAGCAGATGGTGTGGACCTCAGCGGCGACCTCTATCTTCCCAAAAACTACGATCCCAAAAAGGATGGCCCATTACCAGTACTCATGTGGGCTTATCCCCGGGAGTTCAATTCCGCCGCAGATGCTGCACAGATCCGTGGCTCTGAAGACAAGTTCACCATGGTAAGCTATGGTGGCCCTATCTTTTGGGTAACACAGGGATATGCTGTTCTGGACAATGCAGAAATGCCCATCGTGAGCACCAGCCCAGACAAAAAGCCCAACGATGATTTCATCGATCAACTCAAAATGAATGCAGAAGCAGCCATCAATAAATTATCCGACCTGGGTGTGGGCGACAGGAACCGTGTTGCCATTGGCGGACATAGCTACGGCGCTTTCATGACAGCTAACCTGCTGGCACATACGGATCTCTTCAAGGCCGGCATCGCCAGAAGCGGCGCCTATAACCGCACTCTCACTCCATTCGGCTTCCAGAATGAGGATCGCACTTACTGGCAGGCCCCAGATCTATATTTTTCCATGAGCCCCTTCAGCTATGCAGATAAGATCAAAACACCCCTGTTGCTGATCCATGGAGAAATGGACGATAACCCCGGCACCTTCCCCATTCAAAGTGAGCGCCTCTTCAATGCCATCAAAGGCCATGGAGGCATTGTCAGGTATATAACCCTTCCCTATGAAGCACATGGATACCGCGGTAAGGAAAACCTCCTCCATCTGCTCTACGAACAAAATGCATGGCTGGAGAAATATGTGAAGAATGCAGGATCGAATAATGGAAAAGAAGAAAAGAAGAGATCTTTTTGATAAGGATTGACTGACTACATATAGAAGAGGAAAACGCCTTCAGTGCTAACTGGGGGCGTTTTGTTTTTTAATGGCATCAGCCTTGCATACGATACAAAGGAACAAAATTGTGAGCGCCCTGCTACGGGAAATGAGGAAGGAATGCAGCAATGACCTTATACAAGATGAATGGAATAAGAAAGATTTCCTTATTTTCATATCCCGTTCTTAATTGCCTCCCTGACCTCCGTAAATCCAGCTCCCTTTTATCGGATCTCATCACTAAACTGATCTGTACATGTATACGGAATTGCATAAGAATGGATACCTGAAAAAGAGCTCATCAGGGTTTGTGTTGGCCGCAATTATTTTTCTCCTCGTATTGCGTATCTCTTTTATCAGTGTAATGGGCCTGATGCCACAGGATGCGTATTACTATTTTTACAGTGAGCATCCTGATCTCTCATATTTTGATCATCCGCCCGCTATTGCCTGGCTGCTCAAAGGCTTCACCATGATCTTCGGCACGCATGTATTTGCGATAAAGCTTGCTGCCACTATCGCTACCGGATTCTCCATGCTGGCCTTCTACGATCTGGCAGGTAGTTTCCTGGATAGACCACAAGCACGCCTGGCACTGATCCTCCTTTTCTCCACCTTCATGATCACCGTTCTCTCCCTGGTGGCCACGCCGGATGTGATGTTGATCTTTTTCTGGACGGTATCGCTTGTCCTCCTGCAGCAGGCGATCTTCAAAAAAAGGAAATGGTATTGGATCTGGTCGGGTATTGCCATGGGGCTTGCATTCGATAGCAAATACACAGCGATATTCCTTCCCCTCGGAGTATTCCTTTTTCTCGTTTTCTCGAATGCGCACAGGAAATGGCTGGCCTCGCCCTGGCCATATCTCAGCCTGGTAATTGTATTGCTGATAGCCAGCCCGGTGATCATCTGGAATATGGAGAACGATTTCGCTTCCTTCAGGTTCCAGTCCTCCACCCGTATCACCGAGATCAAAACCATCCTTATCCATCCGGGTTATTTTTTCGGCACCTTCGCATTGCAAGCCGTATTGCTGATGCCCATCCTGCTTTTCGCGATCCTTCGCGCGGCATGGAAATCGTTCAGGATGTATCAATGGAAAATAAGAAGGATACCCGCGGAGAAATTATTCCTGCTCTGCTTTTTCCTTCCTGTTTTTGTCGGCTTTCTGCTGATCGGTTTTTTCTATTGGGTAAAACTGAACTGGATAATGCCTGCCTATATCAGTGGTATTATCCTGGCGAGTATGGACTTCAACAAAAAATGGATCAAACCACAACTCATCTTTTCCATAGTACTGCATGCGGTACTGGCTGTGCAGGTATTGTTCTATCCCATTATCATCAGATCCGACGATACCTGGGTAGGATGGAATAAACTGGAAAAAGAGACGGAGCAACTTTCGAGGAAGTATCCGGGCTACTTCATCTTCTCTGCCGACGATTACAAAACCTCTGCTGTCCTGAATTTCTATTTCAGCAATATGATCTATGGAAAAGAGATCATCCGCCAGAAAGCGCTGGAATTCGACTATGTGGGAACGAATATCCACCGGCTGGCTGGCAGGAATGCGCTCTTCATCGATTCCGATCCCCGGATGAAGGCGGATTACAAGCCGGTGAACATGCCGGAACTTGAACAATATTTTGCAGAAGTGAAACCTGTGGATACTATCCGGGTAGAAAAGAATGGAAGGCTGGTAAGATTATTCTATGTATGGGCCTGCCGGGATTACCGCCCTGATGCCGTAAAAGTTTTGGGGAAGAATTGATCAGAGGAACCTGAATACCTGTTTCCTGTATTCTTCAAAATCGCGCTCATTGGAAAACGCCTGGAACCTGTCCCTTTTTCCATCCCTGTTCTCTCTCACCAGGATCACTTCCTGTCCACCGATGATGGTACGCTTTGCCCTGTCGAAAATGAGCTCCAGCTCTTGCCTGTCGCTGATCATCTGTAATTCCTCGATCCTGTTCACTACAATTACATAATCTTCCATGAATGCTGCTTTGCGGCAAAGATACGATTATGCCACTAGCTGAACTTCCTGTATCGTTTTCCTTTGTCTTGAATAATCGTGATACATGAAACATTGCGGAATGCATCCCCGCAGAAAGAGCAGGGCTTCACGGATATGTTCGCGGATGGTGTTCCTGGAAAGTTTGAGCCTGGCAGCGATCTCATCATTATTGAGCCCTTCCAGCCTGCTTAGCTTGAACACTTCCTTCCTTTTCTGTGGCAACATTTCGATGGCCCTGTACAAGATCGTCTTCAATTCCTTCACTTCCATGGACGGGTCTGATACAGCGATCGACTCCTGGATACGCTCCTCCGTGATCTCAGGCATCGGTATATCCTTTTTCTTCAATTGGCTCTTCACCTTATTCCTGGTTACGATATACACGAATCCGGGAAAGTTCTGCATTTCGGGTAGCTTATCCCGGTAGTTCCAGATGCTCATCAGTACATCCTGCTTCACTTCTTCAGCCTTCATGCTATCCTTCACCCGCACAGCCATATGCATGCTGATCAGGGAAGCATATTTTTCCACTATCCTGGAGAAGGCTTTCTCATCCCCCTTCGCTACCCGGAGAAGCAGTTCCTGCTCGTCATATGGACTGATAATTTTTTCCATGGCTATACGCTGGTCATTTGCATAAAGTTGGGAAAGCCCCTCATTATATCCAATAGACAGTCCTATTTTCCGGAAATTTTACGGAAAGAGGGCATATTTTTGTATTTTTATCCGGAATCGACTGTTTTTCCATCTTTCAATTATTCTTTTTTACACCATGGCCCAGGCAGAATTAGATGTCTTCGACCTCAACATCCTTCGCATCTTGCAAAAAGATGCTTCGCTCACCAACAAAGAGATCGCTTCACGACTCAATAAAAGTGTAGCAACCGTGCACGAACGCGTGCGAAGATTGAAGGAAGAAGGCTATATCAAACGGGTAGTGGCCATCCTCGACAGGAAAAAAATAGACAAAAGCCTGATCGCCTTTTCTCAGGTGCTGCTCCATGACCATACTGCCGAAACCCTCGCCACCTTCGAGCGGGAAGTGAGCAAATTCCCCGAGGTGATGGAATGCTTCCAGATGACGGGCACTTTTGATTTTATCCTTCGTATTGCCACCAGTGATATGGACGCTTACCACGATTTCTACCGGAATAAACTGGCCACCTTGCCCAATATCACTACCGTGCAGAGCTTTTTTGTTTTATCGGAAACGAAGAGCATTACAGCTTATCCGATTTGAGATAGCCGGCTCCAGTGTGAGGAAGGTCATTACAGGACAACTCTGGGAAAACTTATTGGGAGTATCGCAGTAAGTATTTGGCTATAGCGTTTATTTTCCGATTATAGGTTATGTGGGGATATTTTATGATTCCCCCATCGTAGATACCACATAAATGAGGTTGTACAAAACCAGTTCGCCTCCGGCAACCAACCGGGTGCAACACCTGCTTGGTCGCCGAAGGCGACGGAATACAGATCACACGCCGGAAGGCGAGCGACGGCGGCAGTCCAATAGATCATTTAATTCTGAAGCGCCATATCGATCTGCAGTTTCAGTTTCGTTTCGATATCTGGTCCTTCAAATCCAATATTATTGAATTCTATGAATCCATCGCGATCGATGATAAAGGTTGCAGGGATCGTATTGAAATTGAATTTGGTCTTGCTGCCTACATCAGGATCGGTGTTGAAATAAACAGGAAAACTGTATTTCTTGTTGCCGAACCATTTTTGCGCATCGGTCAGGGTATTGCGAGATCCGCTGTTCACGATCATGAACACCACATCTGGATTTTGTTTGTACAGATCATAAAGCTTCTGGATATAAGGCATCTCTTCCATACAGGGCCCGCACCAGGTGGCCCAGAAATCGATCAGTATCACTTTATTCCTGAGGGCATTGGTATCCACGGGCTTTCCATCCAGGGTAACCATGTATTTGAGCGAGGGCGCAGGCCTCCGGATCCTTTTCTTTGCCACCTCCTTTGCCATCAATTGAAGCCGGGCCTCTTTCAATTGCAGTATCCGGTCCGTCTGGGCCGTTTCAGTGAAAAACCAATTCGCATTGTCGGCAGTTTCCTTGTCGATGGAATATATCAACGCTGCATCCATATCCTGTTTGGCTTCGTTTATCCTTCCCCGCTTGTAGTTGATCAATGCCAACATGGAAAGCAGGTTCCCGCGGGCCTTGCTATACGTTTCATGACGCATACTATCCGTGGTGTAGGGATACACATAACCCGTTTCCGGCCAATACCTGATCAGCCCAACGGGAAAACTATCCGCGATCGACAGCGTGTATGCTGCATACCGGGCAGCAGTATCCAGCGCCAGGTCATTATCCAGGAATGTCCGGGTGATGTTCTTGTACATTACCGGAGTATGTGGCGTCCATTTTTGTTTGGTCATGAAACGCAGATGGTACAAAGCTTTTACACTATCTTTTTTAGCGGCGTACAAATAAAAAAGATGCTGGTGCATATCCACGAAGCCTTTCCCGTTGGCGGCGGTTTCGTTTTCCAGCGCTTTTTCAAAAAGGGCGATCTTTGCAGTTGTATCTTTTTCCTTTTCGATTTGCATACCATAGTAATCCCAGGCCAGTTCCGATCCTGCATATTTTTCCACTACTACTTTCCTGATACTGTCGATACGTTGGGGCTCGCCGATAATGTAAAAGCCCATCGTTACCTTGTCCAGGTTTCCACTTACGGTAGGCGCGGCATAGAAACGGTCGGAGATCACTTTCAGGGCCCGTTGCCTGTATCTCTCTTTCGTTTTGCCTGTTGCTGCATTCATCTGGCTGGCCAGCAGTCGCAGCCTGGCTTCATAATTCTTCGGATAGAGTTGCAGTTCTTTTCTATACATGGCTTCCTGCGCAGGCACCAGTCCGGGAGATTTTCCCATTTGCTGGCCCAGGCTATATCCCCGGTACAGCAGAGAATTTTCTACCGGTTTTTTCTTTTGATCATATACGTAGATCTCGTAATGACCATCGGCAGGCTTTTCAGTAAGCTCCCCGCTTTCCAGGGTGAAGCTGGCGAAGCTGGCATAACGCTGAAGCACAAATGAACTTGTCCACACATCTCCCTGCTTTTGCAATTCCAACCTGTAGGGCAACTCATAAAAATTGGAAGTACTGAATGCCACGGTCACTGATGAAGTGTTGGCAGGAATGGCATTTGCCGGATCATCGGCAGGGATCCGGGGATCGAAGGTAATGGTAACTGTTTGGCCGCGTTGCGGGAAATCCGGACTGATGCTCACTCTTTTCTGTGCAACACTAAACAGTACAGCCATTATTGCAATGGCTGTACTGAAAGATCTTTTGAACATCATTTATATCCGTCGTTTTGATCGAGGTGAATATTTGTTTTGATGGCGTCGGATGGAATTGGATACAAAGTATCGGTGGATTGCCAGTTGGCGCCCTTGATGGGTTTCAATATGGCATCGGACCTGTTGGTTCGTTTGAGATCGAACCAGCGATGGCCCCACTCTACAAATAATTCCACTTTTCTTTCCTGCTCAACGGCCAGCAGCAGGGCGCTTTTGTCGAGGTTGGTTGGTAATGGAAGCAGTCCTGCACGCACCCGGATAGAATCGAGGTCTTTGCGGCCATCTTCCAGTTTATCTTGTTGTATCCTGGATTCGGCGCGGATAAGGAACTGCTCCGCTACCCGCATCACCATTGAATATTCGGTGAGCGCAGCGCCAACGTTGGTGCGTACTTTGTATTTGTAAGGGAAATATACGGTGGCGCCGGAAGACAGTTTTCTGAAGCCCGTCCAGTTGGCAAGTCGTTTATCGCCTGTCTCGAATTTCGCGATCAGATTGAGCGTATCCAATCTGAACAGCGGCGTTCCGGTTGGGGTGGCTGGTGTTGACGTGAAGCCTTCCCAGGTGTTGCGACCAGCGGCTGTATTCACAGGGAGCAATTGCCAGATCGCTTCCTTACTATTGGCCAGGAACACGGCATTCAGGTCTTTCAGCAATTGATATTGCGTGTTAGTGAGCACTTCCGTTGCCTCGGCTTCCGCCAATGACCATTGTTTCGTATACAGATAAGCGCGAGCCAGCAAAGCCGTTGCTGCCGCTTTGTTGGGACGAACGCGGCTACCTGTAGGATAGTTGCTGCCCATCAGGTTCTTCGCTTCTTTGAGGTCCGCGATGATCTGCGCATATACTGCACCGGTTTTCTCGCGGGGCTTCACACCATTCACTTTGTAATCGGTAGAAGTGATCAGTGGCACATCGCCATACATGTTCACGAGATAGAAATGCAGGAAGGCGCGCATGAAATATGCTTCGCCCAGCAACTGATCCCTCACCGCAGGCGTCAGGCCTGTAGCCGTGGTGAGGCCTTCAATGCAGGAATTGGCATGATAGATATACGAATACTGATCCCTCCACATGCTTTGTACATACTGGCTGGAAGGCAGCAATGTATTTTTCAGGAATACATCATAGTTCTCGAAGCCTGTGTAATAGTACAGATCATCCGCCTGCATAGCAGTGAGATAATTCATCAACACATTGGCATAGAAATAATTGAATGAGTTCATATTGCTATACAGCCCTACCATGGCGGCTGTAGCAGTTTTATCATCCGTAAAAACCAGCTCGGAGGCAAGCTCATTTTTGGGTGATGGCGTATCTACGAATTTTTTGCAGGACAATGCCCCTATCAACAGCAGACCTGACAATACTATATGAATACGTTTCATAAATTCTTTTTAAGGTTGAATGAATTCCGTTTAGAGGGTGAACTGTAAACCTGCGGTGATCGTCTTCATCGGAGGCATTACCAGTCCCTGTGTTTCCGGATCGAAACCATCATAACCAGTGATGGTGATCAGGTTCTGTCCCAACAGATACACGCTTACATTATTCAGCTTGTATCGTTTCACCAGTTTGGACAGATCATAGCGAATGGAAAGATTTTTCAACCTGATATAGCTGGCATCTCCCCACATGGCGGAGGACAAACGGTACAGATCCCACTGGGAGCCGGCTGCCGTGGTGCTCGCTTTGGGCCTGGAAGCAATATCATTGGGCTTGGACCAGCGGTCAAGCGCATCGCGGGTCATATTCTTCAATGCGCCGGGCTGGAGTGATTGGTACCCGTAATTGATATCACGACCTTCCTGTTTTACAAACTGGAACAGGAAATCCAGCTCGAACCCTTTGTAGCTGAAAGTATTCCTGAAACCGCCATAATAGTCGGGCAATGTTTTTCCAAGCACCACAAAGTCCACATTTTCAGAAATGGAATTACTCTTGTCCACGTCCGTGAACTGGGGCAATCCTGTTTGAGGATCGATCTGGTTGAACTGATATCCTTTCACGATCGTGAGTGATTTCCCTACCACATACACATCTTTGTAAGAAGAAGATTCGAGACCGGGGAATTCTTTCAGCTCATTCTTATTAGTGGTAAGGTTGAGAGAGGTTTTCCAGGTGAAATCCTTGGTTTTGATATTCGTGGAATTCAGTTCAAATTCCCAACCGGTATTCAACACGGTAGCGGGGAAATTGGCCGTCATTTCAGTAAAACCGGTTTGGGGGGAAAGGGCAAAATCCACCAGTTGGTTATCGGAAATATTCCTGTAAAAGTTAGTGGTCAGTAAGATACGGTCGTTCAGGAAGCCCAGTTCCAATGCAGCTTCCATCTTCTTATTCTCTTCCCATTTGAAAACAGGATTTGCGAGCCTGGATGGATAGATCCCGGCTATACCCTCGTATCCGAAAGAGGTAGAAGCCCAGTTCTGGAGGTATTTATATTCACCGATCTGATCGTTACCGGTGGTTCCATAACTGGTACGCAGTTTACCGAAACTGATGATCTTATTTTCCGGGAAGAACTTCTCATCTGTGAAGATCCAGGCAGCACCGATGGCGCCGAAATTACCGAATCGTTTTCCAGGACCGAAACGGGTGGATCCATCGCGGCGGAAGGATGCATTCACGATATATTTATCCTGCCAGTTATAGGTAGCCCTTCCAAAAACGGAAGTGTAACGATACATCTGGTACATGGTGGGGCGGGTGGTGATCTTTCCTGCAGAGCTGATATCTTCCAGCAAGGCATCGCTGGAAAAATTCTCACCCACAAAGCTCTTGCCCTGTCTTGTATTTTGCTGCCAGGTGCTTCCTACCAATACCTGGAGCTTACCATCGCTGATCTTTCTTGAATAATCGAGTTGCGGCTCCACAGACCAGGAAGACACTTCACCATTACCGAAATAGCTCATGCTACCGGTGGATGTTACCGGATTGAAAACGATATTGGGATACACCTGCAACTGGTCAAGGTTGGTTTGCGTATAGCCCAGATTGGTCTTGATATTCAGCCCTGGCAGAATGGTGTAACGGATCACGGAACTACCCACCAGGTTCTTTGTTGTATTGGTAGAGCGCCTGTTCAGGTATGCTACAGGGTTCTGTTCATTGCTGAACCAGTAGTATTTTCCATTTTTATCGTAAATGGGATAGTTCGGAGCGATATTGTAGAAAGAAGTAAGGTCGGAAGGAAGGGATTTATCCTTGATGCCTGAATAGTTCATGGAAGCGGTGATATTGAACTTTTTGTCCATGCTGGAGTGATCGATATTCATGTGCACGGCGCCGCGCCTGTAAGGCAGCTCATTGGGCAGCACGGTTGTTTCATTCCGATAGGATGCGCTGAGCAGGAACCTGGTTTGCTCGCTGCCGCCGGAAAGTGAGGCCTGGGCCTGCGTTACGTTGGCGGTATTGCCGATCATCATATCCTGCCAGTTGGTGGTTTTGGTCTGATCCCAGATGGTGAGATCCGGTGCGCTGGACTCATCATAGGTTTTACCATCATTGGCGAAGGCTTCTTTGCGCAATGCCACATACTCCGGAGTGCTGAGCATGTCTACCATATTCACTACTTTGCTGGCACCGGTATAGATATTGAGATCGAATTGTGTTTTTCCTGATTTCCCTTTCCTGGTGGTGATGAGGATAACGCCATTGGCGCCCCTGGAACCATAGATAGCGGTGGCATCGGCATCTTTCAATACATCCACACGCTCGATATCGGAAGGGTTGATGGAAGCAAGCGGACTTGTTTTCCCACCTGCATTGGTGAACTGGTCGATGGATTCCGAGAAAAACGGAACACCGTCGATTATGTACAGGGGGTCATTGCCACCACCGAGTGAATTCTTACCCCGCAGCATAACCGAATAATTGGAGCCGCGCAAGCCGCTGGAGGATGTCACAAAGAGGCCGGCTACCCTGCCTTGCAGCGCTGCCAGCGGATCGGCAACGGGCTGAGAGGCTATATCCTTGTTCTTGACGGTAGCTACCGTTCCGGTATTGCTCCTGCGTACGGTAGTGCCATAACCAACGATCACCATTTCGTCCAGGGCGCTGGAAACCGGCGATAAAACAATATTCATTTCCCCTTCTGCAGGAACGATGGCTTCTACAGTTTCGAAGCCTACGAAGGAGAATACCAGCACCTGACCGGGCTCTGCCTGGAACGCGAAATATCCTTTATTGCCGGTAGCCGTGGAAATAGTGGTTCCCTTGATGGTGATGGTAGCGCCCTGCAGCGGCGCGCCGGTATTGTCACGCACATAACCCGTAACTACATGCGCTACGGGCATGATCAGGAGTTGATCTTTTTGGGGAGCCGGTTTGGGTTTGAGGCGGATAAAGATGGTTTGATTTTCGATAGTGTATTCAAGGGGCTGATCTTTCAACACCTGTTTGATGAATGCTTCCAGGGGTTGCTTGCTGGCCTGTACGGTTACAGGTTTGGATTGAGAAAGCTGTTCATTGCTCCAGACAACAAAATAACCTGTCTGCTTTTCTATTTCAGCAAAGATCTTTTTCAGCGGGATCTCTTTTCCACTCATGGAAACCGTTTGGGAAAGCCCCCTGGCGGAGATGGTGACACTGAAAGCAAGGATGAAAAAGGCGGTCAGTTTCATTGTTTTCAGAATGGTTTTGGTGCTGAGCCTGCGCCAGACAATAGCAGCCTGGTCACAAAGCGCTTTGATTTGCATAACTTCGTAACAGTTTTGGGTTGAACAATAATTGCAGTCGATCCAAACTTTCGCCGGAAGTGCTCGAACCACTTCCGGTTTTTGTTGAATATACCTGGGTCTGGTTTATCAGTATTTGAAAAAGGATCAGTACACTATCAGTTTTCTTCCCTCTTCGATCCTGAATTGAACGCCCATTCCGGACAGTCCATTCAGCACCTGGGATAGCTTCAGGTTCCGTTGCATTTTTCCACCGAAACGGATATTCGGCATTTCTCTTTCGTATTCGATATTCACGTCGTACCAGCGGGCCAACTGACGCATCACGGCAGGCAATCCGGCATTGTTCATATCGAACACCCCATTCTTCCAGGCCAGTACCTGGCTGGTATCAGCATTATTGACCAGGCTTACTTGTCCTTGTTTCACCTGGGCCTGTTGTCCTGGCTTCAGGTTCTGAACTCCATCGTTCACATGCACATTCACGGCTCCCTCTGTGAGGGTGGTGGCAATGGATGGCTCATCCGCATAGGCATTCACGTTGAAACGGGTGCCGGTCACTTCAACGTAAGACTGGCCAGGGGTCTGCACTTTGAAGGGTTTGTTCTTTTGTTTGGCCACCTCGAAATATACCTCCCCTGTTACCTGCACTTTTCTGTCGTTACCGGTGAAGCTGGTGGGATAGGTCAATGAGCTGGCGGCATTCAGCCAGGCCCGGGACCCGTCCGGCAGTATGAGCTGGAACTGGCGGCCCCTGGAGGTGGTGATGGTATTGAGCCTGGTTTCCACTCCCGCATGATCCTTCGCATCATATCTCAATGAACCATTTTCCAACACTGCCTTGCTGTTATCTTCCATGGCTATAACTCCGTTTTGCAGGCTATCGAGCACGATCGTTTTTCCATCCGCCAGGGTGAGCACCGCTCCATTACTGCCTGGCAGGGCATCCAATGCCGTGGTGATCCCCGGTCTGCCTGTTATGCTTTTCTCTTTTCCATTATTGAAGAACTGTAAAAAGATACCTGCGCCTGCCAGCAACACCACCGCCGCAGCGGCTGCCCAACCGATATAGCGGCGTATCTGCACGGGCTTCTTCTGCTCAAAGGCTGTTCCGGCAATTTGCCTGAACATTTTTTCTGTTGGCGCATCGATGCCTGCTTCCGACTGGTCTGCCGTTACCAGCTTGTCCAGAGCGGCTTCCAATTGCCCGGCGTAAGTATCGTCCTGCATCAGTTGCTTCCAGCGAAGCAGCTCCTCCGGCGTCATTTTGTCGCTCAGGTATTTCAGGAACAGGTTGTCGAACTCTTGTCCGGGCATAAGTATTTTTTTACGTTGGAAAGCAATGGCAATACGCTTCTATTAAGTATGGACGCAAAACAGGAAAAGGGTAATGCATGGAAATCAAAAAAAATTCAGTGCTTGTGGCCAAGCAGGATGGTGACCACGATGGCCACTTCCGGATAATGCTTTTTCAGGTAGCTACGGATGGAGGCCAACGCCCTCACCAGGTGGCTTTTGGAAGTGGTGGGAGAAATTTGCATTTCCCGGGCAATCTGCTCATGAGTGAGGCCCTGGAAACGGCTCAGGGTGAAAGCTGTTTTGAGTTGGGGAGAAAGTTGATCGATGGCTTCCTTCATCACTTGCTGTAGTTGACGATGGGCCAGTTCCTCTTCAGCAGAGGGAGAAATATCGGCAAAGAAGCCCAGCAGGTAAGGTTCATAATCCGGGCTGATCACTTTCCTGCGCAGGTAATCCCTGGCGAGGTTCTTAGTGATGGTATTGAGCCAGGGCCGGAACTGCTGCACGTCCCTGAGGCCGGCCCGCTTGATCCAGACACGCGCAAAGATCTCCTGTGTAAGGTCCTGGGCCAGTTCCGGCGATTTCATCAGCCGCACAGCAATGCCATACACATGCTTTACATATTCATCGTATATGAACCTGAACGCTTGCTGATCCCCATCTGCGATCCGTTGGATATATTCTTTTTCCTCGTATGGTAATAGCTCTGCCAATGATTATTTATCCATCAGTTTGGTGTACAATAGCACAGGAAAAGGCAGGTAATTGGTTGTCAAGATGTCCTAAAGTTAAGATTCAGCAGGCAGAAAACTAAATTCCCCCTGAGCAGGGGGAAACGATGCATGGGAATTCATGCAAAAAACGTAATAGTGTAATTAGGGAAAATGGACTGCTTTTTCCGGCCTTAGTAGCTTTTGATGGCCGCATCGAACTGGGCTTCCAGCGGCAGGAATTTGGCCGGACATACTCCCTCTCCCATTATCTTGAAATCGCCGTTGGCATTCCGCTGCATATGGAATCGGACGGTATTGCCTTCGTACGGGACGTACAATTGATAGAGTTGTTTTTCCACGCAGTTCATGGTGACAAATTCCACGGGTATCACCTCTCCGTCAAGATTGAAGTCTTGTTTGAAGTTCTTTATCGCTGTTCCGCCTACTGAGATCATGGGCCTGGTTGTTAGTTCTGCTGCAAATATAAAACGATAACCGTCAGGAGCCAATTCCGGCTTTTTATGGAATTGTGGACAATACCATTCCTCAGTCAGCCATGGATGCGTAAATTACCGGTATGGAACTGAAAATTATCCCGGCCAGGCCGGATATGCGGGATCAGTTGAAAGCATTGCACCTGGCGGTCACAGCCATCCCCGGTGGACTGATCCGTCAGCCATCCGAGATCACCGATGCGTATATCGATGGAATAGTGGAATCCTGTACAAAGCACGGATTGATGCTGGTAGCGGAAGAGGCAGGCCGGGTTATGGGAGAGATCCATGCGCATACTCCCCCACTCTATTCCTTTCAGCATTTGCTTTCAGACCTCACCATTGTAGTGCATCCCGCCCACCAGGGGAAAGGCACCGGCAGGAAACTGTTTTCCCGTTTCCTGGAATTAGTGGAAAAAGATCTTTCTCATATACTTCGCGTGGAGCTCTACGTAAGAGAGCATAACCTGAAGAATGTTCAGTTCTATAAAAGCCTGGGATTTCAGACGGAAGGCGCTCATGAGCGGAAGATCTATGCCGGGCCGGGATTGTATGAGACGCCTTTATCGATGGTATGGTTCAATCCGGGTTATCAGGCATAATGATTAATTTAGCCTGAAAACCAGGACAGGATGAGTACTACTCAATTTTTCCAGCAGGTGCGCAGGTACTACCCCATCACGGCAATATCGGAAGAAGCCTGGAGTAATTTGCTGAAAGAAAAAACCTATCGCAAAGGTGAACTGCTGGTGAAAGAAGGCCAGGTGCCGCGGAGGTTTGCCTTTGTCTGCCAGGGACTACTATATCAATCTTATTTCCCACCGGAGGGCGAAATGATCATCAAATATTTCTTTCCTGAAAATCGCCTCGCCGCTTCTGTCACTGCTACCATGACCGCCACCCCAAGTGCATTCGCCATTACTGCCATCGAAGACACCCAGGTGCTGGAATATGATTTCAGTGCCTTCAGAAAACTGGTGGATATACACCAGGACATTGCCTTGTTCTATATCAACTACCTGGAAAAGCATTGGGTAATTGAAAAAGAACCACTGGAAATATCCTTTCGGTCAGACACAGCCGCTGTACGTTATCAAAAGTTCCTGCAATCACATGAGCATATCATTCCCCGGCTGAAAAAATACCATATCGCATCCTATCTTGGGATCACTCCTACTCAATTGAGCCGGATCATCAGCTCTAAATGATTTCCACTTTCTCAACATTTGTAAATTTTTATCTGCACCAGGCTTACGAATTTAGCCAGGTCAAAGCCAATACCGAAGAGGCTATTAAAAACGATAAATAAAGAAACAAATGAGCTCAAAAAAAGTAGACGAGTACCTCGCAAAACTGGATTACCCTTTAAAAAAAGAGCTGGTGTTTTTGAGGGATGTGATCATGAAAGTTCATCCTGACATCACCGAAGATGTAAAATGGGGCGGTCCCAGTTTCTATTACAAAGGTGATATCGCCACTTTCAGCCCACGCGTAAAAGATACAGTAACGCTGGTCTTCCACCAGGCAGAAGGCCTATCCGCAGGTGAAGTGCTGGAGCCGGCGCCAAAAGGTAAAGCCTATGCAAAATTCAAGAGTATGGCTGAAGTAAAGGCTAGGACCAAGGATCTTCAGAATATCATCACACAATGGATCAAACTCAGGGACAAATCATAGACCAATAAGCCATCCACCGGTATTCCACCTGCGTATACATGCATGGAGCCATCCCGTACTTGCCTGCTAAGCTTCTCCACCTCCCGGGTGATCTTTTGGAACAGTTCTTCCAAAAATCACCCTTTTGAATGATTGCCCTGCCAGCCATCGAAATATACTTTTATGGTTCGGAACAAACCATTCACCTTCATGAAAAAGCTACTCTTTTCTTTCGTGCCCATTTTGTGTACACTTACCTCTTATGCGCAAAAGGAAAATTTTGGTATCGTCAATTACACCGCACCGGCAGGTTTTCATCTGATAAGGCATGAAAACGTACTCACCTATTACAAAGAGGACAAAAATACAGGAGCCTATTGCAATATATTCATCTACCAGCTTGTACCCGGCCAGGGTGATCCAAAAAGCGATTTCGATAATGCATGGAATAACCAGGTACAAAAACCTTTCAAATTCACGGCAAGTCCTGCCATGCAACCTGAAGCCGATCTGAAAGGATGGAAATTCCTTTTCGGTAATGCGAAATATAACGACAATGGCATTGCTACACTGGCCTTGCTTATTTGTTTTAGCGGTGAAAATAAGATGCAAAGTGTCTGCATCCTTGCCAACTCCGATAGTTTTAAAAGCGATATAGAAAATTTCATAGGATCGGCAGATGTTTCAAGATCGCCTTCTTCAACGGCATCTGGACAAAATTCCACCTCTGGAT
>JAGIAP010000390.1 GCA_017744805.1 Chitinophagaceae bacterium
CCTGGTGAATGGCCAGGTGAGAAACAAATCAGGCCTGCCGCTGGCCGGAGCTACCATTGCTGTGAAAGGCCGACCCAGCTCCACCATCACCGATGAACGCGGCGCATACGCCATTGCAACATTCCTGGATGAGCAATTGGTTTTCTCTTATGTAGACTATATCCCGCAGGTAATAAAAGTAAAAGGAGAAAATTTCCTGGAGATCGTACTGGAGCAAAAGGACAAATCGATGGAAACCGTTACCATCTCTACCGGTTACCAACGCATCGAACAAAAATATCTTACGGGTTCCGTTACATCCCTCAAAATGGATTCGCTGATGCAGCCGGGGCTGTCCACCATCGACAAAATGCTGGAAGGCCGCGTGCCGGGCATGATCTATATGCAGAACTCCGGACAGCCAGGTGCTGCACCCAAGCTCCGCATCCGGGGCAACTCCACCTATCTCGGCTCTCAGGAACCACTCTGGGTGGTAGATGGGATTGTGCAGACCGATCCTGTTTCCATCCCTGCCAGCAGGATCAACGATCTTGATTTCGTGAACCTGATCGGTAATGCCATCTCCGGTATAAATCCTAATGATGTTGAACAGATCGATGTTCTCAAAGATGCTGCTGCTACTGCGCTCTACGGCGTAAGAGCCGCCAATGGCGTGATCGTTGTCACCACCAAAAGAGGAAAGGCCGGCCCTCCCACCGTCAACTATTTCGGCAGCCTTACCTATACCCGTCGTCCCAGGTATACAGACAATGGGATGAATATGATGAACTCAAAAGAACGGGTGGAAGTTTCAAAAGAGATGATCGATAAGCAACTGCCCTTCATCAACTCCCCGGAAGGATACGAGAAAGCGTACCTCGACTACAATAACGGGCTTATCGATTACGACACTTATAGCAGAAAGATCAAACAGGCGGAAACCATCAATACAGACTGGCTCGATCTGGTAATGCAGGATGTATTCTCTTCCAATCATAATATAAGCCTTTCCGGAGGAAACCAGCAAACCAGCTATTACGCTTCACTGGGATATATAAACGAAACAGGGGCCATCAGATCGGAATACAATAAGCTGTACACAGGAAGGGTGAGACTGAATGTCAACTACAAGAATTTCAAAGGAGCTTTCAACCTCGAAGCCCGTAAGAACGATCGCAACTATGTACCCACATCCATCAAAGCTTTGGATTATGCTTATGGCACCAGCAGGTCTATCAGCGCCTACAACGACGATGGAAGCCCTTATTTCTATTCCACCAAACTCAACGATAATATTTCTACCAATGCATTCACAAAGCCCAGCTTCAATATCCTGAATGAGATCGATCACTCCGGACAATCCGTGGGAGGCACCAGCTACGCGGCCAGCACCAACCTCAATTACCAGTTACTTCGTGGGCTTCAACTGGAGTCTACCCTCAGCTATGAATCTGCCGAAACGGAAGAGAAGACCTGGTTTGATGAAAAAACAAATTTCGTGGATAAGATCCGCGGAGAGTTCCCCGGCAACAAGCAGTATGATGCACTCCCCATAGGAGGCGAACTGAGCAGGGCAACTACCCGGAAATTCTCATGGACCGCGCGCATACAGGCTATCTTCAGCCAATACCTCGATAAGAGGAACAAGCATCAACTGAACATGCTCCTTGGAACGGAGGCCCAATCCACCAAGTACAGCAAACAGGAACAGGTACACCGGGCCTACTTTCCGGAAAGAGGCTATTCCTTTGGCATCATTGATCTGCGGGAATATGCTGCCTACGCATCATGGCTGCAATCCGCGGGCATGCCAAAGATCACCGATGAGCTCAACAATATTGCGGCAGCCTATCTGAATACCAGTTATATTTTCAACGACAAATATGTGATCGGCGCTTCTACCCGCTCGGACTTCTCCAATGCCTTCGGAAGCAGGAGCAACGAAAAATTCCTGCCCACCTGGTCTTTCTCAGGAAGATGGAACCTGGACCGGGACCTTCTTGCCCATGTAAAGTGGGTAACGATGGCGGCCCTCCGCCTTTCTTATGGCACCAGGGGAAATATGCTGACGAACCAGAGCCCGTATACCGTGCTCTCCAAAGATCAGTACAGCACCGTCTATCAGGGCTTCTCTTCCGTGATTCAAGCATACCCCAACCCCAACCTGCAATGGGAGAAAGTAAAGAATTATGAGGTCAACATCGATTTCTCCCTTTTCAAAAACAAATTCAACGGAACTATCGGTTATTACTATACGAGAACAATCAATGCCTTCCTCAATAAACGTGTATCCATGGTGAACGGTACATCTGCTTATACTGTCAACGGAGGAGAGATCGAGAACAGGGGCATTGAACTGCAACTGAACTTTACGCCCATCAATAATATCGGATCGGATGGCAAAAGAAAAGGATTCGTATGGAGGATCGATCCGAACCTGGGACAGGCTTTCAATAAGCTTTTCGATAATACCATCAATGCAAAGAAAAATGTACTGGTGGACGACCGCAGCGTTACTTTCCAGCAGTTCCTCAACGGAGAAGCACCAGTGAATGGTAAGGCCATCAACACCTTCTATGCTTACCGGTTCAAAGAACTTGACAATAAAGGACAGCCTGTATTCTACGGACTTGAAGGAGATAACGGCGCAGCTCTTCTTGCAAAATTCCAGAAGATGTCGAAGAGCGAGGTTTACCAAACCGTATTCGTGGAAGCAGGAAAAAGACAACCGGTGATGCAGGGCAGTGTTGCCAACTTTTTCGGATACAGGAACTGGACCCTCAATTTCGTGATCACTTACAGCATTGGCAATAAGATCAGGCTGATGAGACTGATGTCTGGCAGCCATGGGACCTACAAGCCCACATCGCAATCGAACCTTCGCAAGGAGTTCGTCAACCGGTGGAGATACCCCGGAGATGAGCTCTTCACCAATATCCCCGGACTGTCAGACATCAATATCATTCCCTGGTGGTCTACAGGGGGGTATTTTGGCCCTCCTTTCGCAAACAACTACTATCAGATGTATGACGATGCCGATATCCGCATAGTGAAAGGCGATTATGCCAAACTGCAGTCCTGCGAACTGGCTTACAATTTCAACCCGCAAACTTGCGCACAACTGCATGTGAAATACCTGCGGATGAGCCTGGCAGGTTCCAACCTGCACACTTTTGCCAGCAAAGAACTGAATGGCCAGGATCCTACGCAGTCAGGCTCAGCACCGGGCATTACGCTTTCACTGAGACCAGTGTATACTTTCAATATCAATGTTAGTTTCTGATCCAACCAAAATTGAGTAACATGAACCATTCAATCAAATACAGCACAATGAAACTACTGGCAGGTATCTGCCTAGCTGGTGGCCTCCTGCTTTCTGCTTCATGCAAAAAATTCCTTTCGACATATTCACAGAACAAAACATTTGCGAAAACCGCCAACGACCTGGAAGAGCTGCTGATCGGCCAGGGATACCCCTCTTACGCTACGCCCTATTGGACAAGATTGATGGATGATGACGTGGATGGTAATCCAACTACATTGTACGCTACAGGTTTTCCGGCCTATTCCCTGTGGAATTTCCATAACTGGCAACCCGCACCGTATTTTGACTACGCGGGCAATGATATACAGGACGTCAATTACTTTTTCACGTATCAATGGATATCGGCACTCAACACCATCATTTTCGATATTCCGGGTATGAAGGAAAATGGACAACCCGCAGACCAACTGGAAAGACTCTCAGGAGAAAGCCATTTTCTCAGGGCCCTGTACTACTTCAATCTTACCAACCTGTATGGAAGGCCTTATAGCCAGGTCACAGCCGCTTCCGACTATGCCATTCCACTCAAAACCGACCCGGCAATAGATGATAAGATCATTCCCAGAAGCAGCGTGCAAACAGTATTCGATCAGATAGTGAGTGATCTGCAGACCAGCGAAAAAGAACTGGAAAGATACAATGAGAACAATTCCGCTCGCGCCAACCAGGCGGCCGCCCAGGCCCTCCTTTCCAGAGTATACCTGTACATGTCCGATTATGAAAATGCGATCCTGTACGCCAATAAAGTGATCAACAAGAACAGGCATAGCCTCCTGAACCTCCACACCACGCCAACCGGCACCATTTTTCTCGACAAAAATTCTCCGGAAAATATATTCTGTGCTCCTGTTACCGGGGGCGGAGGTCTGGAAGTGTTCATGCTACCTGCCAATACCACTTTCAGAGCTGATAATTACAAAGTATCCGCAGACCTGAGAGGCAGCTTTACTGCCAATGACCTTCGGCCACGCTTCTTTTTTGAGATGAGCTCGGCAGGTGAACAAATGTATCGGAAGGCAGGCATCAATGTTACGCTGAGAGATGATTACAGTATCCGTCTGCCGGAGATACTGCTCAACAAAGCCGAAGCCCTGGCCGCTCTGGGACGTAACGAGGAAGCAGCACAGACAGTTCAACTGTTGAGAAAGGCCCGCTTTGCGCCCGACCAACTAGGTACTGTAACCGAAACTGGTGAAGCCCTGGTGAGATTCATACGGGAAGAAAGAAGAAGGGAGCTCTGCTTTGAATCGCATCGCTGGTTCGATCTGCGCAGGTATGCAGTGAATACCCGCTATCCATTTGAAAAGTCTATCCGTCATACCGCCTTCAGTTATAACAATGCAGGGCGGTTCGTGGCCGGGTATTATGAGCTCAAACCTTATAGCCAGGATAAAGCTCTCTACGTGGCGCCCATCCCCAACCCGGAGATAGAATTCAACGGAGGTGTTATCAAAAATGAAGAAAGACCTGCAAGACCCGTGATCAAATAACCCAATCAACAACTGTATCATGATCAGAAATATTTCCCTTATCATCTTTCTTGTACTGATGTTTGGCTGCAAGAAGGAAGCTGCCCTCCAGGCAGAAAATGCAGACGATAATACACTGACGGTAAAAGACAATCCATCAGACCCTGTTGACCATGCCATCTACCAGTTCTATCAAAGCACCGGCATCCCCTGCTTTTACAACGATACCATTTCGCGTAAAGAGGTGGGTACTGTGAATGGCGTTCCCCGGTATTTCTACAAAAGACTGACCGTGAACTGGTCGCCGGCTCTCGGAGTAGACACATTCACCCAGTTCAGGATCCCATTGAACAAAGCCGATCTGCTACCCATGCTCAGCCTGATAAAGAATGAGCTGCTGCCATTGATACCAGACAATATTCCCATACATAGTATCCTGTTTGCGGATACCGTTTTCATGTATCCCACTATCTGGGTCCCCGACAGACCCGCTAAAACTGAAATGAATGCATTTTCAGGCTTCAACACCCTCGTGCTCCGGATCATCAATCCGGATACCCTCACCGCCGAATCAAAGAAACATTATCTCAATGATGTTCTGAAGGAGATCTGTGTAAGAC
>JAGIAP010000391.1 GCA_017744805.1 Chitinophagaceae bacterium
GGCGTAAGCTCTGTAAAAGGAAAACTGAACTATCTCAATATCCCTATCCTTTTTTGTTACCGTCCCATCAACCTCGTAGCCTTCCAGCTCGGGCCCCAGTTCGGCACCCTGCTCAACCAGGATAAGAACCTGCTCGATAATGGGAAAGAAGCTTTCAAAAAAGGCGATATCTCTTTGCTGGTCGGCGCACAACTCAACCTGCTTAAATTCAAAGTAGGGGCGAGATATGTGATCGGGTTGAATGATATCAATGATGTGGGGACGAGTAATAAATGGAAGAATCAGGGATTCCAACTCTATGTAGGGGTGAGGGTGATATGATGGATCCATGCGTTTTATTATAGTTTGAAAGATGAAGATCCCGGTGTTTTTGCGCCGGGATCTTTATTTTCTGGCTTGCGGAGGGATGTGGGCACGGGCTGTAAAACAAACCGGCGCGGGAGGATATTTATTGGGCTTTGGATAGGGGAGATGAGGCGGTGGAATATTATTCAACTCCTTCGCTTATGTTTTGAAGGCCCGTTGACCACATCCCTCCGCAAGCCTTAGCGCTCTAACTAAATAATACTCCTTGCATGGTCCCGGCTATGAACAAGAGGTCTTTCAAACTATAATAAAAAGAAGGATCCATGGGAAGTGGGGAATGGGGTAAGCTTCGGGATGCGAAATGAAAGGCAGCACAGGAAACAGTCTTCTTTAAAAAAAGCGCATATCCGGTAATGTTATAAATCAATTGCGGCAATGGAAATTAGATGCATTGGATGTGTGATCCTTTCTACCAATAATAAAGTGAGATATAATTTCGGGGTAATCCTGTTACGAATAATAAGGAAAGATGCGTTTGCGGGGTAATCGAGCGAAGGGTTATGGATAATCCAGGCCTTCGAAATATAAGCGAAGAAGCCGGGTTATATTCCCCGGCCTCATCTCTTCTATCTAAAGTTCAATAAATATTCTCACGCGCCGGTATATTTCACAGCCTGGTTATCATAACCCTGAGCGAGCGTCCCTGAGACGAGTATTCGATCAATAGAGAATTTCCCGCTTCCATTGATCGTCAATACTATCGCCATGGCCCAGACGAGGATATCGAACTCGAACCCTTCTCCTTTCTGCATTCCAAACCAGTTCATATAAAATCCATGATGTCTGTGCTCTACAAAGAATGCTCCTATCATTACCATGCCGAGAAGAAATGCATTGATCCTTCCGGCAAAGCCGATGATGAGCAGGAAGGCGCCAAGTGATTCTATCAGGATCACCAGGGCAGCCATGGCCGAAGGCAGGCCTACATGTCCGGTGAAATAATTCATGCTTTGTTCCCATCCGAAACCATTGAACCAACCGAAGGCTTTTTGTACTCCATGGGCCAGTATCACCAGGCCGAGTGCCACGCGGAGAATAAGCCAGTTATAACTATTGTCTGTTGCCAATATCCTTTTCATAAAAGATCGTTTAAAGATTTTTGTGAGCACAAAGATGGCTTCAAACGAGGGTGGGTTCCAATATCACAGGGTAAGAAAAAAGATTGATCTATGTTAAGGCTTCCTGCGTTCTTTTCTTTTTTGACGGATCTGGTGGATACTTCTTTCTATGCGGAAACTTTTGTGGAATTTGGATACGGCGAGCCTTTGCGCATGATAGATACCGGTATGCCCGCTGAAATAATAAGCGGTGAAACTGGCGATGGCAAAGTAAAAGATATTGCCTGCCCCGAACAGCTCGGCGCCCATGATGGTGCAGGCGATGGGGGTATTGCTGGCGGCGGCAAAGACGGCAATGAATCCCAGGCCGGCAAATAGGTCTACCGGCGCGCCGGTAGCGGTGGCGATGGTATTTCCCAGGGTAGCACCGATAAAGAACAAGGGGGTTACTTCACCTCCTTTGAATCCCATGCCCAGCGTGATGGCGGTGAGCAGCAGTTTCCAGAACCAGCTAAGGGAATGGGCCCCACCGGGATGGAAAGCGGAACTGATGCTGACCCCATCGGGAGAAGCACTGGTAACGCCCAGGCCGAGATAATCGAAACTACCGATGCCAAAGCTGATCAGCAATACGAGAACGGCGCCGGTAACGGGCACCAGGTATTTGTTTGGGAGAAGCTGTTTGCTTTTGTCTTTGATGAAATGCGTCAGCTCGGCAAAGACAAAACCGGTGATACCGAATAGTGCGCCGGCCATGATCACCTTGGCTAATAGTAACAAGCCGGGGATCTCGTATTTGAGCTCCGTGAAGAAGCTGATGGCATACTGCGTATGATGGATACCGGTAAGGGTGCAGGTAAGATCGGCCAGTACCGATGCGATAAGGCAGGGGATCAGTGCATCGTACTTGATACGACCGATAGCCAGTACTTCCATGGCAAAAACAGCGCCGGCAATGGGCGTGCCGAATACGGCCCCAAAGCCCGCAGCCATCCCGCACATGAGCAGGATCCTACGTTGCTGATGTTCCAGGCGGTACCAGCGGTTGAAGAGGGCGGCCATGCTGCCACCCATCTGAACGGCAGTGCCTTCGCGGCCTGCAGAGCCACCGGTAAGATGGGTAAGCACCGTGGTGAATAAGATCAGCGGGGTAAGCCTGGCAGGGATGCCATCGCCGGGTTGATGCAGTTCTTCCAGGATGAGGTTATTGCCTGCATCGGAATTCTTACCCCATCGGCTATACAACCAGGTTATGAGAATGCCTGTCAGCGGCAGTAGGAAGATCAGCCAGATATATTGCTGCCGGGTGGTAGTGGCCAGGTCCAATAGCCATAGAAAGAGGGCTACCAGCAATCCGACGACGATAGAAACAGGAACGATCAATACTGTCCAGTTCAGTAATTGTTTAGCGATACCAGCCTGTTCGGGAGAGAATTTTTTTAAAGTCATCCTGCAAAAAAGATTTGTAAGACCCATGGCCTTAGTGAATGTTTGCAGGCGCCATCAGCTCTTGCGATGAAGAACGGTTCAAATAGGAAGACACCATTTCCTTGAAAACGAAGATATGGTTTTATGGGAAACAGGGTCATATCATTTTTTATGGCTCCTGATCCTGCTCAGGCTCTCGGGGGTGATGCCCAGGTATGAAGCGATATGTTTGAGGGATAGCCGTTGCTCGAAATGCGGATAACGTTGCTGGAAGGAACGGTACCGCTCCTCGGCCGTCATGGCCAGTGTTTGATTGATCCGCTCGCTCATGGTGATATAGGCATTCTGCAACAGGATGCGGTAGAAACGGTTGAGCTGGGGGATCTCATCATAAAGGGCTTCCAATCGTTGCCGCTCAATGAGGAGAAGGGTGGAATCTTCCAGGGCTTCCAGGTGGTATTTACCGGGCTGACCCGATAGGAAACTGTACATATCGCCCGCCCACCAGTCTTCAAACGCAAAATTCAGGGTATGTTCCTGGCCTTTATCGTCCACATAATACTGGCGCAGGCAACCTTCGGTCACAAAGCATTCGTATCGCATCACATCCCCGGCCTGAAGGAGGTATTGCCTTCTGCGAAGATGACGGACCTTGATGGCGGACGTGAAGATCTCTGTTTCCTGCGGGCTGAGCTGGATGAAGCGCGACAAATTTTTGAGGATGCGATCGTACATGGGCTAAAGTTACAGGAATTGCTACCTTTGAAAATACCCCCTTGTGCCGTTTTGACCTGAATTTTTGTTTGGGAGCCCCGGCCGGCCGCTTGGCATTAATCTTGAACTATAGCCCCTCAGTCAATAATCATAGGTATTTCACGCTGAGTGTGTTATTTTGTCATCAGATAAAATGAAGTAATGAAAGAACCCGGTTTACTTTTTCAGGCAGAAGATGAAATGGATTTTCTACCGATAATTCCCCTGAACGAAAATGAGCGCGATAACGGTGAAGAGCTCATTGTGCCTGATGAGCTTCCCCTGTTACCCCTTCGTAATACAGTATTGTTCCCCGGTGTGGTGCTCCCCATCACAGTGGGTAGAGATAAAAGTATCAAGGCCGTCAATGATGCCTACAAGTCTGACAAGTTAGTAGGCGTTGTGGCGCAGAAAGACAGTAATGTGGAGGATCCTTCCGTCAACGACCTGGAAGATATCGGCACTGTAGCCAGGATCGTGAAGCTGATCAAGATGCCCGATGGCGGCACCACCGTCATCATCCAGGGCCGCCGTCGCTTCAAAGTGGCTGGCATCATCTCCGAAGATCCCTACTTCAAAGCCCGCATCGAATTGCTTACGGAGGATGAAACAGCCAAAAGGCCCGATGATTTTGAAGCCTATGTATCCAATATCAAAGAACTGGCTACACAGATCATCCAGCTTTCTCCCAATATCCCTTCAGAAGCCTCTATCATTCTGAAGAATATCGAGAACCCTTCCTTCCTCATCCATTTTATTTCAAGCAACCTCAATACGGAGCTCAAGGAAAAACAGCAATTGCTGAAACTGAACAATATCGAGGCCCGCGCAGACCTGCTGATGCAGTTGCTGCAAAGGGAACTGCAATTTGCCGAGCTCAAGAATAAGGTCACCACCAAAACAAAGACAGAGCTCGACAAACAACAACGCGAGTATTTCCTCAATCAACAGATGAAGAGTATCCGCGAAGAGCTCGGTGGCGATTCAAATGATCGGGAGATCAGGGAAATGCAGAAAAAGGGAGAGGCCAAGAAATGGTCCGAAGCGGCAAAGGAGATGTTCAAGAAAGGCATCGAGAAACTGGAGCGCATGCATCCCTCCACCCCCGACTATTCCGTAGTGTACAATCACCTGGACCTGATGCTTGACCTGCCCTGGGGCGATTACACGGAAGACCATTACGATCTGAAGAAGGCGCAGAAAGTGCTGGACAAGGATCATTTTGGTATGAAGAAAGTGAAAGAGCGTATCCTGGAATATCTCGCAGTACTGAAGCTGAAAGGAGATATGAAAAGCCCCATCCTCTGTTTTGTGGGCCCTCCCGGTATCGGTAAAACATCGCTGGGACGCAGTATTGCCAGTGCCATCCAGCGCAAATACGTAAGGATCAGCCTCGGTGGCCTGCACGATGAAAGCGAGATCCGTGGCCACCGCAAAACCTATATCGGCGCCATGCCCGGACGTATCATCCAAAGCCTGCGCAAGGTGAAATCATCCAACCCCGTGATCATCCTCGATGAGATCGATAAAACAGGAAATGATTTCCGTGGCGACCCCTCTTCCGCATTGCTCGAAGTACTGGATCCTGAACAGAACCATACCTTCTACGATAATTATCTCGAGCTGGAATATGATCTCAGCAAAGTGCTGTTCATAGCTACAGCCAATAATATCAACAATATCCAGCCAGCGCTGCGCGATCGTCGCGAACTCGCGCAAGGTCATGCCGGCATGCGTGGCGACGAACAGCTCGGTCAGCGCCTGCTTGCCG
>JAGIAP010000392.1 GCA_017744805.1 Chitinophagaceae bacterium
CCCACTCCTCTGGATGGGTTGGGTGGGATGTGCAAAACCTACTTCACTCGACTATTTGGGTATCCGGAATATCAAGGTCCTGAGCATGGGTTGGAAGGAGTCGACGGTAGCCGTTGATGTGGAATATTACAACCCAAACCGCTACCCCCTGACCCTGAAAAATGCCGAAGTGAATGTGTATGTGAACGACCGGTATTTTGGAAAATCCTCCTTCGACAGCACCCTGAAAATTCCTAAACTGGACACCTTTATGATGCCCGTAAAACTGACCGTCGACATGGCCAATACGGGGATCGGTTTTCTTCAGCACCTGGGATCGGAGGAAGTGAAAGTCCGTTTGGAGGGGAGTGCGAAAGTTGGAAGAAGTGGTATTTTTATCAATTACCCCATCAAATATGAAGGGATGCAAAAGCTCGGATTTTGAGTTTTTGGAGCCTTTTTGAAATGTGATTTTCCGGCGGGTGACTGCCGGATTTTTTTTGGGCGGAGAGAAAATCCGGGGATCGATTAAGAGAAAAGCTATCGGGGGACCTGTGGGCACGATGGTGAAAACTAGGCTTACTACTCCCTGAAAATGGAAAATCTCAATGGTAAAATACCGGCAAATTACCTGGTACTTTTTTGCAGATCCTAAGGGAAAGATCACTGGGAAAAGGATAGATCCAGCCGGGAAAATCTCCAAAAATCAACCAATGGATCACCCCAAACTCATCGTAAGATTGTCCATCTTTTCTAAAAATGGTTGGCAGGGAATTTTTCAATTCTATAAAAAATCCTGTCATTTTCAAACCCGGAAAACCTGGACCTCAGGACAAACGAGGGATGGAAAAAAGGAAGTGAATGCCGCCTTTTTCTTTTCAAAATTACCAACCAGATCCAGGGATATCTTTCCAAAGAATGATCCCGTTCATCCAAATTCCGGTAGCCGCCCTGATGAAAATGGGCCCCTAACGGTAAGGTCCATTCTATCATTTCCTGCCATTACTGCAGACAATAAACGTAAAAAGAATAAAATATTTTCCGAATATCCGCTCCATAAGAGCTAAGAAAAGTAAGCGTTCATAAGAGGTAACAATGACGGATATCGCGGAATCCTGTAAGACATCAATATGATATTTCCCGGCATTTTGAGTCGGACCTGTTCTTGTTTATGAAGGTCTTCTACCTGACCGAAGGTTTGTTCAAGGCATATTTCAAGTTGTTTTCCGGTCTGTTTTTCTTCTTTTATCCCGGTTATTTTCCCAGGCTCAGCTTTCAAAATCCAAACAATCTCCCCTGAGCTCACAGCGCATTGGTACGGTGCTCAATAAGGTGTAAGTTGCAAATTCTGCAAATTTTCCGTTGCCATACATATGGCTATTCAAGCAATTCCATGCCCCAAACTCAGGAAATTTGAGACCAATCTGATAGAGCCCCCTCCATCAGATCAGTGAATCTCAGCGTCCAATCTTAACGCATTTCCCGGAGGTTTTCAGTCTTCTTACCTGGCATCCTTACAGGTATGGCCACAAAAAAAGAGGCTGCATCTTTCGATACAACCTCTTCCATTCTTTTCAATTTGTTTATGGATTGTTGCCGCCTTTATCCTCCGGCTTCTGGCAACACTTCGGTAATTTCTTATATGCTTCCGGTTCTGCCTTCACATCATCGGCATCATAACCGATATTCGCGATAGCGGTCTTGATATTCTCGACGTTCTGACGCTCGGTCAGGAAGGTGACCTTGGTCCTTTTATTCTTGTAATCCACAGTAACTTTCTGAACACCTTCTTCACGCATGAGATATTTCTCGATACGTTCCTTACACATCTGACATTGTACGGTGGGGGTTTGGATGGTCACGGTCTGGCTACCTTTCTTTTGCTGGGACATTCCCAGTGCAGTGATCCCCAGAACAGCCACCATGAGTAACAGGAGCTTCTTCATATAGAATTCGATTTAACCCAAATGTAGTTATTTCCCTTTCCAGTTCGCAGGATCCTCCCGCCATTTTAACAAAATGCCTTCCTCTTCCCTGCTCACCAGTCCTTTTTCGATGGCCAGCTCAATCAAAGTTGGATAATCCGTGAGAGAACGGTAAGGGACCCCGGCTTTTTCCATGGCTTCGTATCCAACGGGGAAACCATATGTGAAGATGCTTACCATACCCACGATATTCAGGCCGGCCCCTTTCAGCACATCCACCACCTGGAGACTGCTTTTGCCGGTAGATACCAGGTCTTCGATCACCACTACTTTTTGTCCGGGTGTGAAATGTCCTTCTATCTGGTTACCAAGACCATGCTCTTTGGGTTTGGGACGAACATAGATGTATGGCAGTTTCAGTTGGTCGGCAGCCATAGCGCCCCAGGGAATGCCCGCCGTAGCTACGCCAGCCATCAATTCTCCTTCAGGGAACTCTTCAAAAACCACATTACACATTTCAGACTTTACAAATTCGCGGATATAGGGGAAACTGAGCGCCTTGCGGTTATCGCAGTAGATAGGGCTTTTCCATCCTGATGCCCATGTAAATGGATTCTCAAGATTTAATTTAATAGCATTAATTTGTAATAACTTTTCAGCTACTGCTTTTTTGTTCGGTGCCATAATATTGATTTATTCCTGGTTGCGGCGAAATTGAAATTTGAAAAGGGAAAAGCGAAAATTATTTATGCACATTACCATTTACTTTAACGACAAGCCCTTGTTCCTGACCGATACCATCACTGATGAGATCGCTCCTTTCGCCCACCACGATGATGCTGTTTACATGGATGAGCTCTCCCCTCCAGGCGTCAATTCCATGATCCATGAAATGAGGCAGGAAAAAGTGCATGCCGGTATCTATTTCCATGACGATATCGAACAACTTAAGAAAGCCTTCTGGCGAAAGTTCATGTTGGTTCAGGCCGCGGGCGGGCTGGTGCAAAATGAGGACAAGGAACTGCTGCTGATGTTCCGTCGCGGGAAATGGGACCTTCCCAAAGGTAAGATGGACCCGGGCGAAACACCTGCCCAGAGTGCCTTACGCGAAGTGCAGGAAGAGACAGGACTCAGGGATATAACCCTCGGAGAGCCACTCACCACCACTTATCATACCTACGATGATGCCGGCCATCATATCCTCAAGGAAACCTTTTGGTTCCATATGACGGCCCCCAAAGCACAGGACCTGGTGCCTCAATTGGAGGAACAGATCACCGAACTGGTTTGGGCCGACAGTAGATCATTGGGGAAATACCTGGCCAACACCTTCCCATCCGTAAAAGAAGTGCTGGCCAAGGCAAAATAGACGGAGCAATTATCACACTACTGCTGCCCTGTTCAGATCGCTATAGGGATAATGTCCCGCTTCCTTCAGTTTGGCGAACAAAGCAGGGCTTCCGTTCTCCCTGGCAAATTCCATTTCGCTTCTGAACACTTCCAGGCATAACAGGAGGTGATGTTTCCTGCTTCCAATGCAGAACTCTTTACCATCGGGCTGGTAATGATCGAATACCAGGCATTTATTCTCTCCCTCTTTAGACGGTACCTCACAGGTTTCATTGGGGTTCAGAAGGGCCTGAAAAGAATAGCTGCCCACCAATGTAAAGATGCCGCATATGCGTCTCTCTATTTTATTGAATTCAGTTGTGCTATCTGAAGCTGCATTGTATGGTTCTTTGGTGAACGCCACCAGTTCATAAGTGCCCAACCTGTTGGGAATGGGGCCATCGCCTGCAGGATCCAGCAGCTCCATCGTAGCAAAACCGGTACCGGGAATATGCCTGGTGAAATAGTACATATCCATTGCACCCCCCACTTCAAAAGGGATCACCGCATGTCCTACGATGCCATACATCTCTCCTAATATATGCTCCAGCCCTTGCTTTTTCAACTCATAATCCTTTTCATACTGTTCATCCGTAAAAGCAGGAACAGGCATTTCTTCTTCTTTCTTTTTTCCTCCAAAAAATCTCTTTAAAAAACTCATCCGGTAATATTGATGATGAAAAATATTTTGAAAGGATAAAACGCAGGGAAGGAATATTTATTTCTTTGGAAGAATCGCCACGGTGAGTCTGCTGATGCAGATCAGTTGTGCCTGATCGTTATGAAGTTTGATATCCCAAACATGGGTGGAGCGCCCCAGGTGGATAGGCGTTGCAGTGCCGGTCACATGTCCTTCGGATACGCTGCGGATATGATTGGCATTGATCTCCAGTCCTACGCAGATGAATCTCTCCGTATCGATGACCATGGCAGAGCCAATGCTGCCGAGGGTTTCGGCCAACACGCAGGAGGCGCCTCCATGCAAAATGCCGTAGGGTTGATTGGTGCGATGGTCCACAGGAATGCGTGCCTTGAGAAAATCGGGGCCCAGCTCTGTAAATTCCAGGCCGATATGCTCAGCCATATTGGAGCCGCGCAGGTAATGGATATCTTCCAGCTTCAGGTCCTTTTTGAACCAGATCATAGCTTATTTTTTAGGCTTGAGCTCTGTAATGCTGGCAGCTACTTCCTTAGGAAGGAACTGCATTACATCGCCTCCATTCTTGAGTACATCACGCACCAGCGTGGAGGCAACAGAAGTGTATTGGGGAAGACAGGTGAGGAAAACCGTTTCGATATGCTGATCCAGGCTTCGGTTCATATCTGCAATGGCCTTCTCGTATTCGAAATCGTTCACATAGCGGATACCTCTGAGTATGAACTGCGCTCCTACCTGCTGGCAGGCGCTCACCGTGAGGCCTTCATATACAATGGCGCTCACTTTGGGATCATTCCGGAAGATCTCCCGGATCCAGCCAAGACGCTGTTCCTCGGAGAACATAGGCACTTTGTTGATATTCCGGCCAATGCCGATCACGAGCTTGTCGAATAACGGCAATGCACGGTTGATAATATCCAGGTGACCGATGGTGATAGGATCAAAGGTTCCGGGAAACAAAGCGATTCTTTGCATGGCGATGCATTAAGATTTGTTTAGAATCAGGATGATGCTGGTACATCCCTTCCTCCTGAAAGCAGGTACAGAGCGGCCATTCGCACGGCAACACCATTTTCCACCTGGTTCAGGATGATCGATTGCCCGCTGTCTGCCACATCGCTGTCCAATTCCACACCACGGTTGATAGGCCCCGGGTGCATGATCACAATTTCTTTATTGAGGCTTTCGAGCAGTCTTTTATTGATGCCATAGGCCAGGTTGTATTCTCTCAGTGAAGAGAAGAGCACCTGGTTCTGCCTTTCCAATTGAATGCGCAGTACGTTGGCCACATCACACCATTCCAGGGCTTTGCGGAGATTGTACTCCACGCGCACATCGAATGCTTCCTGGATATGTTTGGGGATCAGTGTGGGCGGACCGGCCACCATCACTTCGGCGCCCATCTTTTTCAACAGGTACATAT
>JAGIAP010000393.1 GCA_017744805.1 Chitinophagaceae bacterium
GACCGAGCTTTTTACCACCTTCGAGGATGCGGACTCCCTTGTTCTCCTGCATCAGTTTCTTCCATTCATCCGGGTCCACTTCAAACTCACTGAGCGTGATAGGACGCGCCAGTTTCCTGGCTTTCAGGAATTCCTTCGGAGGGATTACGGATAACCATTCAGGATAGAAGATCAGTCCTTTTTCATTGATGAAGGGCAGGTTGTTCAGGTACAGTATGAAAACCCTTCCCTGGAATTCCGCCATATAATTCAGCAGCCAGTAGTAACCGCATACATCATGTTTGTTCTGTGCAGCCCATATCCAGATGATCTCATCGGGATTGCGGCGCATTGTGCCCACCAGTTCGGCCACGGTCTTGTAATCGTTCACTTCCTCATTTTCCACTTTTCCATCATAATCACCACCGGCCAGCACTTCTTTCCACCATTGTTTACGGGCTTCGATGCCTTCGCCGATATAGATATCCGCAATAGGGCCAACAGCGTAATCGTCCTTTATCAGCACTACTTCACCCTGCATCGATTCTTCCAGCTCGATGGCTTTTTGCAGCACAGCTACATCGGGTTCATTGAAAACGATATGGATCATATATTCCTGGTTTGTGCTATTTAGCAATTTCAGTTTCTTCGGCCAGATCCAGCTCCACACGCAGGTTATCGATGATGAACTCCTGGCGCTCCTGGGTGTTCTTGCCCATATAATATTCCAGCAATGCCTGCACATGCTCGCCCTGCTCGATGATCACAGGTTGCTTGCGCATTTCAGGCCCGATGAATCTTCCGAACTCATCGGGGGATATCTCACCAAGCCCTTTGAATCGGGTGATCTCAGGTTTGCCACCCAGTTTTTTGATGGCCTTCATTTTTTCGGCTTCATCGTAACAATAGAAGGTCTCTTTCTTGTCGCGCACGCGGAACAGCGGAGTTTCCAGAATGTATACGTGCTGGTTCTTCACCAGGTCCGGGAAGAATTGCAGGAAGAAGGTCATCATCAATAAGCGGATATGCATACCATCCACATCGGCATCGGTAGCGATCACGATATTATTGTAACGAAGGCCTTCATATCCTTCTTCGATATTGAGGGCATGCTGAAGGAGGTTGAACTCTTCGTTCTCGTACACTACTTTCTTGGTAAGGCCGAAACAGTTGAGTGGTTTACCGCGAAGGCTGAACACCGCCTGTGTTTCCACGTTACGGCTCTTGGTGATGCTTCCGCTGGCAGAGTCACCTTCGGTAATGAAGATGGTGCTCTCGCCCATTTTTTCACGGGCAGCATCCTTGTCTTTTCCGGTAGGCTCATCATTATAATGGAAGCGGCAATCGCGCAGCTTCCTGTTATGCAGGTTGGCTTTTTTGGCGCGCTCGTTGGCCAGTTTCTTGATACCCGCCAGTTCCTTGCGCTCACGCTCACTCTGCTCGATACGCTTTTTCAGGGCTTCGGCAGTAGTGGGATTGCGGTGCAGGAAATTATCGAGCTCCTTGGAAAGGAAATCATTCACGAAATTCTTCATGGTGGGACCATTATCATACACCACCTGTGAACCGAGCTTGGTCTTGGTCTGGCTCTCGAACACGGGCTCCTGCACGCGAACGGAAATGGCGGCGCAGATACTGCCCCTGATATCCGCCGCATCGTAGTCCTTTTTATAGAACTCACGGATGGTTTTGACGAAGGCCTCACGGAAAGCGGCGAGGTGGGTACCTCCCTGTGTGGTATACTGACCATTCACGAAGGAATAGTATTCCTCACCATATTGGTTCTCATGGGTGATGGCCACTTCAATATCCTCACCTTTGAGGTGGATCACCGGATAACGGATCTCATCCTCGTTGGTTTTGCGCTGCAGCAGGTCGAGCAGACCGTTCTTACTCACATATTTCTTGCCGTTGAGGTTCATCACCAGGCCGGCATTGAGGTAACAATAGTTCCAGAGCTGTCCGTCCAGGTATTCGTGGAGGAAGTGGAAGTTCTTGAAAACCGATTCATCGGGAATGAAGGTGATGAGGGTGCCGTTGGGCTCATCCGTTTTGGCCTCTTTATGTTCTTTTACGAGCACGCCTTTCTCGAATTCGGCGGTCTTTTCCTTTCCTTCACGATAAGCGGTCACTTTAAAATAGGTACTGAGGGCGTTCACGGCCTTGGTACCCACTCCATTCAGACCTACAGATTTCTGGAAGGCCTTGCTATCGTATTTGGCGCCGGTATTGATCTTGCTCACCACATCCACCACTTTACCGAGGGGGATACCCCGGCCATAGTCGCGGACGGACACATTTTTCCCTTCGATCGTGATCTCTACCTGTTTACCGTAGCCCATGGTATGTTCATCGATACAGTTGTCAATCACCTCTTTAAGCAATACATAGATCCCGTCATCGGGGCTGGATCCGTCGCCGAGCTTACCGATATACATCCCGGGGCGGAGGCGGATATGTTCCCTCCAGTCGAGACTTCTTATCGAGTCTTCGGTATACTCGGCCTGAACGGTGGTTTCTTTTTCTTTTGCCATAGTCTAGTCCTGTTCGTAAGCTACTTATATATTAAAATAAATCTGTTGCAATGTAAAGGGATGCTGTAGAACGGGCAAATATAGCAAAACAGGAGCAGAAGGTTTTTGGGAGAGATATTAAGGTATGTGGAAAATTGGGGTTGCGGGGAACAGGGTTGGAAAAAGATGGGTTGGGGGCCGGTTTTCCTGAGACTGCCCCAAAGAAAAGGGCCAACCCTAAAAGCTGGCCCTCCTGAAGCTACGATAATGGCTTGATCAAATTGCGGGGTACTTGTCAAAGCAACACGTGTGAAGGTCTAATGGTTGAATAGATCATTGTCTTGATTCCTCAACATCTGTCTGCTCCGTGTAGGAGGTGCTCACTTTGAAAGTCCGGGCTATTTGTTTTCGATTAATGGCAAGGATGAACTGAACGGAACGGAGATCTCCTTTTTCGATCTTGAAGCGGCGAAGGTTATTGCCTTCATAATACACTTCCCTGTGGAGATCCTGGCCTGCATCGTTTCTGATGGTAAAAAAAGATTTTCCGGGCACGGTGGTCTTAACGGTGAAGATGAGAAAATTCCCTTCGGTACCGTTGAATGTAACTTCTATCGCAGGTGCTGCGGGATCAGTGGTGATAGCGGCAGCAACAGCCTGTGGTTGTGCGGCGGCATATCCGTTTGCGGCGATGAGCATAGAACTGATCAGGAAAAGGTTGTAGAAGCATTTTAAAGCTTTCATAATCCAGGTTTTTGTTTTTCGTGACGTTGTTTATCGATCACGGCACAAAGGTGCAACTGGTTCATTAACGCAATATGATCTCAGATTGAACGATACGTTAATAATTTTGTGCTGCGGAAACACTTGACCAGTGTGGATTTTCTTGCTCATCACAAGTATTTCAAAAAAAATTGGCTTTCTAAATAATCATGCCAGCAGTTTTTTATTCACGATAAAAGATTATGGCACAGTCATTGTTTTTAACCAACTCAGAATTGATTACCCCACCTACTCTGATGTGAGATAGAATTGTTGCTGAAGGATCTTAAAACCATTTTTATTAACCTATAATTTTTCACTTATGAAAAGCATCAAGGTAAGCTTGGTAGCGCTCACTATTGCTACCGCAGGATTATTCGCATTCAAAGGTATCCAAACAGGATCAATCAAAGGAACTGTATCACCTGCAGACGGCGCTGTGCGCGTGTGGGCATTGTCCGGAACTGATACGCTGAAAGCATCAGTAGAATCCGGCGCATTCACCATCACTGGTGCAAAAGCAGGTACATACAGAGTGATCGTGGAAGCTAAGCCTCCTTACAAGAACGCAGCTAAGGATGGTGTAACTGTTGCTGATGGTCAACCCACAGATGTTGGCGAAATCAAATTAGAGCAATAAGCGGATCCGATAATTTTCCTCTTTGCAAAAAGGAAAACAGTGCCTAGCGCTGTTTTTCTTTTTTTTTATGCATGCTGCCGAGTTTGTAGATTGCAGTCATGCAACAGTTCCCCATCCTACAACTGACCGGTGTATCTGTCAAACTCGGATCACAACAGGCGCTATCTTCCATTACCCTGAGCATCCATAACGGTGAGCAATGGGCGCTGACCGGGGATTCCGGCAGTGGCAAAACGGTCTTTGCCAAAACCATTGCAGGGCATCACTTTTTCAGTGGCCAGATCCAGGCATCCTTCGGCACTCCGGAAACCTGGCACCATGCCGTTATCCTGGTAGAACAACAGCATAAATTCAAAGCACGCAACAATACCAGCGATCTCTATTACCAGCAACGATATAATTCCTTCGATTCGGAAGATACCATCACGGCGGCAGAAGCCCTTGGCGAAGACCTTGACCATCCTGCCGTCAAAACATTGATAGCAGATCTGCAATTGACGCATATCCTCCATGAGCCACTCATTCAGCTCAGCAACGGGGAGAACAAAAGGTTACAACTGGCAAAAGCATTGCTGCAGAAGCCATCCTTCCTGATACTCGACAACCCCTTCCTGGGCCTCGATAAAACAGGGCGTGCTATCCTTAACGATATCCTTACCCGTCTCAGCCAGCAGGGCATTCCTTTCCTGCTGATCACTACGCCCCATGAGATACCCGCCTGCATCACCCATATTGCAACACTCTCCATGGGCAACCTGGTTTCTGCATTGCCCAAATCAGCCTATATAGCTCCTGTTCAGCAGAAGATCCCCAGTTTTTCACCAGAGCTGCTTCGCTCTCTGATAAGCCCGGTTCAAGCTGATTTCGAATACGCTATCCGCATGCATGAGGTGAATGTGAATTACGAACAAAAACATATCCTGAAAAATATCAACTGGCAAGTGAAAAAGGGCGAGCACTGGAGCGTATCCGGTCCCAACGGCGCCGGTAAATCCACCCTGCTGAGCCTGCTGACCGGAGATAACCCCAAGGCTTATGCGAACGAGATATACCTGTTCGACAGAAAAAGAGGCAGTGGGGAAAGTATCTGGGATATCAAGAAAAAGATCGGTTATGTTTCCCCTGAGCTGCATTTGCATTTCGATCCCCAGGCCACCACATTCCAGGCAGTGGCCAGCGGTCTCTTCGATACCATTGGTTTGTTCAGACAGTTGGACGAGGCAACGGAAACACTGGTGATGCAATGGCTGAAACTTTTTGAGCTGGATAAGAAAGCGCATCGCCTGCTCAGCATGCTTTCTGCAGGTGAACAAAGACTGGCGCTTCTGGCACGTGCCCTGATCAAGAACCCACCCATGCTGATCCTGGACGAGCCCTGCCAGGGGCTCGATGAGATCACTACTGCCCGCTTCCGCCAATCCGTGAATGAGATCGTGCTCAGCTCCGGCACTACCCTGCTGTATGTGAGCT
>JAGIAP010000394.1 GCA_017744805.1 Chitinophagaceae bacterium
AGTTTCCTGATAGCTACGATCACAATGGGCAGAAAGTAAGCCACGACCGTCAACACCGATATCACATGATATAATTGATTTTTCACTGCTCTGACATTACGCCTTAAAAGCGCTTAAGAGGTAACAAATATTGTACACATTCATATATTCAGTAATAGTACTTCGCGTTTGCTGCATAAAATACGATGAACAGGATCATAAATACGCGGACAAGGATTTTTTTCGCAGTGAATACACCAATTGTCCCTTCAATGTCTACCGCTTAACTGCTGTAATGGCCTGCCGGCCTGCACTTCTGCCACTCAAACCAGTGGCTTTCCTACTCCTGACCTTTTACCTATATTTATTCATCCTCTTTAAACATACCAAAAACAACTGTATGCGTATAGCCCTTCCTGTTATGATGCTTTTATTGCTCTTTTCCGTTGCATCCGCCCAGGAAAATAACCAGCCACAGGATTATCTCAGTCCTGAATTCCATGCAGGCAGAAGGGAAGCTCTTCGCCAACTGATGCCCGATAGTTCCGTTACCGTGGTATTTGCCTATCCCGAAAGGAATTTTTCCAATGACGTGTTCTATGTATACCACCCCAATCCGGACCTCTATTATTTTTCAGGATATACGGAGCCCAATTCCGTCCTTTTCATATTCAAAGAGCCGCAGACCGCCGCCGATGGCAGCACCTACAAGGAGCTGATCTTTGTTCAAAAGCGCGATCCCCGCGCCGAACAATGGACCGGTATACGCCTCGGAGCGGATGGCGTTAAAGAGAAACTGAAGATCAGCCATGCCTATGATGGCTCCGATTTCAATAGTTTCTCGATCGATTTCAGCAAGTTCAGGAAGATCATCCTAAATGGATTTCCGGACAATATGGATCGCAAGATCACCAGGGGCAATGGCCTTTACGCCCTCATGAACCAGTTCATACAGAAATCGGGTTACACCGATACCATAAAGGGCGGAGAAAAATTCGCCTTTGGCTTGTACCATTTATATACCGCGCAACTGAGAGAGATCAAAACCGAAGAGGAAATGGTGCTGCTGCGCAAAGCCGTGGAGATCTCCTGCAATGGCCAGGTGGAAGTGATGAAGGCCGTTCGCCCAGATATGTCTGAGCGCGAGATCCAGGGGCTCCATGAATTCGTTCACAAAAAATATGGGGCCGAAGAAGTGGGCTATCCTTCCATCATTGGCGCCGGCAATAACGGATGCGTACTGCACTACCAGGAAAACAACGATCTCCATGTGGCCAACCGTATGGTGCTGATGGATGTTGGCGCCCAATACCACGGCTATACGGCCGATGTTACCCGAACCATCCCCGCCAATGGTAAATTCACGCCCGAACAAAAACTCATCTACCAACTTGTATACGATGCCCAGGAAGCTGCTTTCAAATTGTGTAAGGACGGCGCCCAATGGCAGGACCTCGAGAAGGTTTCCCGCAGCCTGATCATCGATGGGCTCATAAAACTGGGCGTTGCAAAGAATAAGGAAGAGGCCGGAAAATACTATCCCCATGGACTGGGCCATCATATCGGCCTTGATGTGCACGACCGCGGAAATTACGGTACCATCAAAAAAGGAATGGTGATCACCATCGAGCCCGGCATTTACATTCCGAAGAACAGTAATTGCGATCCCAAATGGTGGACCATCGCCGTTCGTATCGAGGACGATATCCTCATCCGGGAGAAGGATTATGAGCTGCTTTCGCGTAATGCTCCCCGGAAGATCGAAGAGGTGGAAAATACCATCGCCCAGAAAAGCGCCCTGGACAATTTTGTGCTTCCGCCCTTACAATCAGGCAAGAAAGGCTTCTGATCTGGTAAAACTACGCTCACTTTTGTCGGATTTTACGCAAATACATATGTTTTTTATACTATTCTTAACGTAATAACTGAACAGCAAAAAAAGGGCATTATTGCTCTATGTCAATAAATTGCTGATCTGTAATTTTGTTTACACATTTGATCCAAATATCCTTCTGAATATCCCTCAGAAATCCATCCTCCTTTTCCAATATCACTGAAAATTCAGTAAGCCCAGTATCCTTGCAGTACAGTGCCTTGGTCCTATTCAAGCGAAAACTTTATAGGAAACATAATTGTCCTGGAAGAACCACCTGATCCGTTCCAATATCATTGAAAACAGCCGTCATTTCCAAGTTCCGTTGAAATTCTCAGTCGATATCCTTAAAACCCCGGCTTATAAACAGCCTTACTCGACCGAAAGATCCAATACTTAGGAAAATTTATTTGCAGATCGACTGAAACAAAAAAGGCCTTCGCTGATTACTCAGCTAAGGCTTTTTCTTTTTATATGCAATACCCATGCGGGTTTCAGCCCCAGGTCACCAGCAGATCAATAGCAGACCAAGTCCACCTCTTCTCCACGTGTTAGTCGATAACAAAGCGCTGAAACTGCCTGAATACTGCGGGCGTATAGTGCCAGCCATGCGCTGCCAATGCCCCTTACATGCCGGTTACAACTGAGCAGGCCCCCTGGTATACCTGTTTCCCGGGTTTTCAATTACCCTGGAACCGGCAAAACAATTATCTGTACTTTTAGCTATCAAACTTTAACGACTATGCGATTCAGTGTACTGGCCGGCTTCTGCCTGCTCTCCATGTCAGGATTTTCCCAAACGATAGAAGTATTGAATTCGGGTATCAAGTCCAGCCTGCGCGGGCTTTCCGTCCTAAACGACAATGTGATCTGGACCAGCGGCAGCGGTGGTACCGTAGGAAGGTCCATAGATGGTGGCAAAACCTGGGAATGGAACAAAGTGCCAGGCTTCGAGAAAAGAGAATTCAGGGATATCGAAGCGTTTGATGAAAATACGGCCATCGTCATCGCTATTGCAGAGCCAGGTAATATCCTAAAAACCACCGATGGTGGCAGATCCTGGAAAACAGTATTTACAGATACCACCAAAGGCGTATTCATGGATGCCATGGACTTTGCCGATGCAAAGAATGGTATCGTTATCGGCGATCCTATTAACGATGAAGTATACCTGCTCACCACCAAAGATGGCGGTGAAACCTGGGACAAATACCGCGGCTCTCCCATCAAAACCAGTAAGGGAGAAGCTTTCTTTGCAGCCAGTGGCACCAATATCATCCTGCACGCAAAGAACAGATTCACTGCAATTTCAGGAGGTATGATATCGAGACTGATCACCCAGGATAATGCTGTGGAACTGCCAATGGCAAAAGGAAAAGAAACCACTGGCGCATACTCACTCGCCATTTATAAAGACCAGGCTGTTGTGGTGGGTGGGAATTATACTGCTGATACTTCCTCCCAGGGTAATTGCGTAATGTTCAAACTCAGCCAGCCCCCAGCTTTCCGCAAACCGGCAGTGCCACCACATGGCTACAGAAGTGGCGTGGAATTCATCACCGGTGGACAACTGATCTGCTGCGGTACCAGTGGTGTGGATGTATCTAATGATCTGGGCATGCACTGGACACTGATATCAAAGGACAGCTACAATGTAGTACAACGCTCAAAAGCAGGCAGGACGGTGATCCTGGCCGGTGATGGAAAGATCGCGAAGCTCGTTTACTGATCCCCCATCCTCCTGCCGCTACCGGGCCCGCCCTTCTCATTTTTTGAAAGCGAAATAAACCGCCCCCAGCAAGAGTGCGAAACTGATCAAATACTTCCAGTGAAAGGGCTCTTTCAGGTAGAGGACGGCAAATACGGTGAACACTACCAGGGTGATCACTTCCTGCGTCATCTTCAACTGGAAACCGTTAAAGCCATTCGCATAGCCTGCCCTGTTGGCAGGCACCATCAGGCAGTATTCAAAAAAGGCGATCCCCCAGCTGATGAGAATGGCCTTCCAGAGGGGCATTCCTTCGCTTTTAAGATGCCCGTACCAGGCAATGGTCATGAAGATATTCGAGCACAATAGTAAGAAGACCGTCTTCATAAATGAGTTGTGAGGTTTGCATGTAAAAGCCCGTGCAATGACGGGCTTTATATATTCATCTATATGTAAACGTTAGTAACTTAGTTGAGGCCCCTGAAATCCACGGGTACCAGTTTGCTCACGCCGGGCTCCTGCATGGTTACACCGTAGATCACATCCACGGCGCTCATCGTCATCTTGTTGTGGGTAACGATGATGAACTGGCTTTCTTCACTGAATTTACGGATCATCTGCGTGAACTTGCCTACGTTGGCGTCATCCAGCGGCGCATCCACCTCATCCAGGATACAGAATGGCGCGGGTTTGATCAGGTAAATGGCGAAGAGCAGCGCGGTAGCGGTCAGGGTTTTCTCACCACCACTCAACTGGGTGATGGACGAAGGACGTTTACCCTTGGGCTTTGCAACGATATCGATACCGGTCTCGGCCAGGTTCTCAGGGTTTTCCAGGATCATATCGGCCGTATCATCTTCGGTGAAGAGGGCCTTGAACACTTTCTGGAAATTCTCGCGCACCTGGTTGAAGGTATCGAGGAACTGCTGGTTGGCAGTGGCTTCCACTTCCTGGATGGTCTGCATCAGGCTGTCCTTGGCCGTTACGAGGTCGTTCTTCTGTTCGAGGATGAACTCATACCGTTTCTTCATTTCCTGGAATGCTTCGATGGCGGTGGGGTTCACTTCACCGAGGTTCTCCAGGCGCTTCTTCATACGATCGCATTTCTCCTGCAGCTCTTCGGTAGGGGTTTCCGTGGTCCTGGGTTGATCGATGATCTCATCCAGATCGATCCGGAATTCCACATTGAGCCTTTCCTTCATACCTGCCAACTGGAGTTTCAGCTCGGTGAGCTTGTCCTTGATCTCAGTGAGCAGATGGTCCAGTTGCTCGCGCTCCTTGATCTTGGAGCGAAGCTCGGACTCTTTCTCATTGAGCGCATTGCGCATATTGTAGAAGGCCTGATCGGCTTCATTCAATTTCTTTTCTTCTTCTTCCTTGCGGCGCATCATATCCACCAGGCCATTCTCCGCATTGCTCAGCACTTCTTCATTTTCCGTGATATTCTCGACGGTCATTTTCAGTTGCGCGTTATTGCTTTCGATCTGCGTTTTGAGGTCGCGCAGTTGATTGCCCTTGAACTCGGACTCCTGCTTCAACTGGTTGATTCGGCTATGCTGTCGCGTTACCTGGAGGTTGAACTCGTTGTACGATGCAGTAGCCTGTTGGTACTGGCTTTCAGCATATTTGTATTCTTCTTCGGCTACGCGGAGGGTTTCCCGGATCTCGTTGAGGGTATCCACCAGCTTGAGCCATTCCTGGCGGGTGCCTTCGATGGAGGCGGACGTATTCTGCAGGTTCATCTGCAGGTCTTCCATCCTGTTCTGGGA
>JAGIAP010000395.1 GCA_017744805.1 Chitinophagaceae bacterium
GTCCTATGAAGCCCCGGCCAAACCGTTGAACAGGGAGCCATCAACGGAGAACAAACCCAAAGCTGTGATGCCTAAACGAAATTCCCATTAAATCATCAATAACCATACAACTAATCAGATAACAACAACTAAAAACAGGATAGATTATGAACAATGAGCAACAACCCATCATCGTTGGGCTGGACATCGGCACAACGAAGATTGCAGCGATTGCGGGTCGAAAGAACGAGTACGGGAAACTGGAGATCATTGGGTTTGGTCGTGCCAACTCCAACGGGGTGAAACACGGTCAGGTTTTGAACATCGATGAAACCATCAAGGCCATCCGCATGGCGCTTGATAACTGTTATGCTTCCAATCCCAATCTCGAGATCAATGAAGTGTACGTAGGTATTGCCGGCCATCATATCAAAAGCCTGCAAACCCGCGGCGACATTGTACGCCAGCATACTGAAGAAGAGATCACCCATCGTGAGATCGACCAGCTCATCGCTGACCAGTACAAAACGTATATCCCTGCCGGTGATCAGATCATCGATGTGATCCCACAGGAATTCACCGTTGACAACTTTCAGAACATCCCTAACCCCATCGGGTATGGCGGTGTGAAGATCGGAGCCAACTTCCATATCATTACAGGTGATAAGAATGCCATCCGCAATATCAACCGCGCTGTTGAGAAAAGCGGACTGCATACAAAGGACCTGGTACTGCAACCGCTGGCCTCTGCCGCGGCCGTGATGGGGCATGAAGACCTGGAAGCAGGTGTTGCCATTGTTGACATTGGTGGTGGTACTACAGACCTCGCCGTGTTCTATGAAGGTATCCTGAAACATACAGCCGTTATTCCTTTCGGTGGTGAGAATATCACCAACGATATCAAGACCGGACTGGGCGTATTGAAAACGCAGGCTGAACAAATGAAAGTACAGTTTGGCTCGGCTCTTGCTAATGAAGCAAAGACCAATGCATTCATCACCATCCCTGGCCTCCGCGGCATGCCTGCCAAAGAGATCAGCGTGAAGAACCTGGCCAATATCATCCAGGCGCGTATGAATGAGATCATGGACTTTGTGACCTATCACCTGAAACAGGTAGGGCTCGATAACCGCACGCTGAATGGTGGTATCGTTCTCACCGGTGGTGGTGCTCAGCTTCGTCACCTGATCCAGTTGACCGAGTATGTGACCGGGCTGAACTGCCGAATCGGTTTCCCTACAGAGCACCTGGCGGCAGGTCATATCGAAGAGCTGGCCAAGCCAACATACTCTACCTGTATCGGTCTGATCCTGAAAGGATACAGCGATTACGAGAACAACCGTAAACAGTTCGAACATCAGTTCAGGAAAGTTGAGATCCCTGAAACACTGAAGAAGACAACTGTTATCGAAGATAGAACAGAAGAAATTGCAGAACCGGAGCAATCCGAAAAGGTAAAGAATCGTAAAGGGATCAAAGATTTCTGGGGCAAGTTCAAAGATGGAATCATCGACTTGTTCAAAGAAGAAGAAGATCACGCTCTCTAACCCTGAGCACCCATCGATTATTACTAACCCATTATTAGAAACTGTCTCCGGATGGGCTTTCAGGTGAGCGAGGCCTGGTGAGACACAAAACGAAAGCTATGATTCATTTTGATTTACCGAAAGAGAAATCATCCATCATCAAAGTGATTGGTGTGGGTGGTGGCGGCAGCAATGCCGTCAATCACATGTTCGAGCAGCAGATCGAAGGAGTGAATTTCATCATCTGCAATACAGACGCACAAGCCATTGCTCAAAGCAAAGTGCCCAATAAGGTACAGTTGGGCCCGCACCTTACACAGGGGCTGGGCGCCGGCGCCAATCCTGATATTGGCCGCCAGGCAACTGAAGAGAGCCTGGAAGAGATCAAACGCATTCTGGAGGTGAATACCAAGATGGCGTTCATCACAGCAGGTATGGGCGGTGGCACCGGAACGGGTGGCGCTCCCATCATCTCCAAGATCTGTAAGGATCTGGGCATCCTGACCGTGGGCATCGTTACCACACCCTTCACTTATGAAGGAAAGAAACGTCAGATCCAGTCTGAAGAAGGTATCAAATCCTTGAAACAATATGTGGATACCCTGCTGGTGATCAGCAACGATAAGCTGCGTCATCAGTTCGGTAACCTGAAAATGAAGGAAGCTTTCGCGAAAGCGGACAATGTACTGGCTACTGCTGCAAAATGTATCACAGATGTGATCAACAGCACCGGTCAGATCAACGTCGACTTTGCGGATGTTTGCACCGTCATGCGTAATGGTGGTGTGGCCATCCTGGGTAACGCTTCCGTTGCCGGTGAAGACCGTGCACAGCGCGCTATCGAAGAGGCACTGAACTCTCCGTTGCTGAACGATAATGATATCAGCGGCGCCAAATGGATCCTCATCAATATCAACTCTGCCGAAGGCGAGCATGAGTTCACCATGGATGAAGTGGATACGATCCAGAACCACCTGCTGAGCCAGGCCGGTGAAGGAACGGATGTGATCCTGGGTCTGGGATATGATCAGAACCTGGGCGATCAGATCGGTATCACTCTCATCGCAACAGGATTCGAGTACAGCGATCCGTTTACGAGGAAGGCGGTTCAGACGAAGAAAGAAGAGAAGATCCTTTTCAACCTTCATCAGCAACCTGAACCTCCCACTACACCTGTGCCACCCGTTGCCAGTCAGCAACAACAGCCACAGGCTTCCACAACAAAGGCAGCAGTGATCATGCCGAAGAAAGAAGAGCCACCCGTTCAGCCGCAGATGGTGGCGGAGCAGCCTCCTGCTATCAGGGAGGACCTGCAACCGAAGCTGGTTGACCTGGATTCACCGAATGTTTCTTCCCCCGTTGTGCTTTTTACCAGCGATGAGCCTGGTAAAAATACCGTGGATAAAAATTCGGAGAATGAAAGGATCGAATGGGTACTTTCGCAACCTTCCCAACCTGCACAGCCGGCCAGTCAGCAGCAAACCAATAATGCAGCTACTGCTCAAAACTCAGGAGGATTTCTCGCGAGACCGTCCAATATATATGCAGATTCCGCATTTGAAGATCCCAAACAAACAAAGCCTGTGAATCAACCCGTCCAGAACCAGGCAACTGTAAAGCCCGTCAGGGAAGAAGATCCCAATGACATGCAGTTGGTGTTCCGTGATGATATTCCAGCGGCGGATGGGCCTGGGGCCTACCAGACTCCACCGGTTGTTATGGCATCTTCTGTTGAGGAACCAGCGATGCTGGACGAAGCAGAGGAGCAAAAACGTCGCGCAGCCGAAAGGATCCAGAAATTACGTAATCTGAGTTTCAATATCAACGGCGCTGACCCTAACAATGAGTTTGAAACTGTGCCGGCTTACATCCGCCGCAATCTTGAACTGTACAACACCATCAGCAGTGCTGAGAGCTTCTACAGTAATTACGAAGTAAAAAATGATGAGAACAATAAAACGAGTATCTCTACCATCAATACTTTCTTAGATGGTGAGAAACCGGATTGATAATATCGTTCATCTCTTTCCTGTATTAAGTCTATTACAATACAGCGATTGTTGTTTTTAGTTGTTTCCCTCCTGATTCCTCGGGAGGGATTTTTTTTTGACTAAATTTGTACAGGCACTCAACTCTCTTTATGCAAACAATACTCATTACCGGTGGTACCGGCCTGGTAGGCTCTGAGCTGACGAAGCTGCTGGTAGCCAAAGGTTACCAGGTGATCATCCTTACCCGCAAGGCCAGGCCCGCCGAAGGGCCTGTATCCTATGCTGAATGGGATCCTGTTGCCGGCAGTATCGATGTCAAAGCTGTGCAGCAGGCCGATATGATCGTTCATCTTGCGGGCGCCAATGTAGGGGAGAAGCGCTGGACCAAAAAAAGAAAACAGGAGATCGTGGACAGCCGCGTAAAGAGTGCGGCTCTCATCGTCAATACTCTTCAGAACAATCCGAATAAATGCAAAGCCGTGATCTCCGCTTCCGCCATGGGTTGGTACGGTGATGATAAGCTGCGTCCCAAAACCAGGAGCATGTTCACGGAAGAGGATCCCGCCGATTCGCAATACCTCGGCGAAACATGCCGCCTCTGGGAAGAAAGTATCCAGCCAGTAACGGCGATAGGTAAGCGCTTGGTGATCATTCGCTCCGGTATCGTGCTCAGTAACCGCAGCGGGGCCTTTCCCAGCTTCAAAAAGCCTGTCAAAATGGGCTTCGCCACCATCCTCGGCAGCGGCAGGCAGATGATCAGTTGGATCCATATCGAAGATGCCGCTCGTCTCTATCTCTATGCCATCGAGAATGAGCAGCTTCATGGAGTATTCAATGCCGTTGCTCCACAGCCCGTCACCAATGAGCACCTCGTAACCACGCTCGCCAAAAAGATCAAAGGGAATTTCTTTATCTCCATCAATATGCCATCCTGGTTGCTGAAGATCCTGTTCGGGGAAATGAGCGTAGAAGTGCTGAAAAGCGCCACTGTCAGTAGTGCAAAGATCAGCAAGGCCGGGTTTCAGTTTTTGTATCCTACCATCAGCGTTGCCATCGATCGCCTCTGTTCGCCTCAGGGTAACCCGCCTCAGGGTATATAAAATCCGTCTGCAAAACGAACCGCCGCGGGAGAATATAAATTAGGCTTTTGAGAGGAGAGATGAGGGGTTTGGTAATTCTATTCAGCTTCTTCGCTTACGTTTTGAAGGCCGTATTTTATATACCCTTCGGCTAATGGTGTCGCGGGTGCATCAGTTTTGGGTTTAGCTTCAATTATGCATTTCTTATTTTAATTGCTTGTTTTAATGAGCCTGCCTTTTGCTGCTAAGTGTTTTTAGAGATATAGAAAACCGGGTAACGCACACTGCTATTGATTGGGGTGATTTGAGTTTTTCTACATTCCTATTTTCTCAGCACGCGTGATCTGTTTTGGCGGACGAGGGAATTGGTTGGGTGTGTTTGAAATTTGCGTTGATATTGTTTAGCGCTAAGGTGGGAGGGCGGTTGTCAGTGAAACATGTTAGTTATTATCATGCACTTTGAGTTGGAACTGCCGCACTCTCATCGTGCTGAGGCGAAGGGATATGAAAAGCTGGTCTTGGAAACATAAGCGAAGAAATACAATAGAATTACCATAGCCCAATCTCTCCAATCCAAAGCCCCATAACACTACAAAAGCGGTGGTTTGTTTCCTCAACCTGCGTTCATATCCCTTCGC
>JAGIAP010000396.1 GCA_017744805.1 Chitinophagaceae bacterium
TCCCAGTACCGGGATATTGGTATGCTGTTCATCGCCTGCTTTTCTCCAGCGGTCTTTCACGGCAGCGTCCGGCGCCTGGAATACCTGGTCACCAGTACTGAAGTCCTGCGTGTAGATGCCATCCGAATAAGCGTCTGTCTGCAGGTAATGCCCGCCGTTAGTAACAAAGAGAAAGCTCAGTTCCAGCCCCCTGAACCCTACGCTGTTCATGAAACCGGCGGTATACACGGGCGTGATACTGCCAATATGTTTCAGGTCTTCCAGGGTGAGCCCGCCAACGGCACCAACCACTTCATCCTTTCCATCCTTATTGTTGAAGAACTGTGGATATCCCTTATCACTGAGCCCTGCCCAGCGGTAGGCGAATAAACTGTTGGCCGTGTAGCCCTGAACCTGTGCCACACGCTGCACTATCACTCCGTAATTGCCGGTAACCTTCTTCACAGTATTCTTGTTGTAGCTGGCATTCACAGTTGTTCTCCATACCCAATCCCTGTTCTTCAGATTAACGGTATTCAACTGCAGTTCGATACCCTTGTTGTTCATATCCGCTACGTTCTGTGTTACCAGCATACGCCCTACGATGGTGGGATCGATGGATTGTACGCCCAGCAGGTCTACGGTCTTTTTATGATACAGGTCCAGCATCCCACCGATCCTGCCATTCAGGAAAGAGAAATCCACTCCCAGGTTCTGTGTAAGGGAAGATTCCCATTTCAATTTCTTGTTGTAGGGATTGAGCACGGTCAGTGTGAATGAATTGGTGAACGTACTGAGCGCATTGTACGCGCTGGTATGATAAGGGGAATAAGTGAAGTCAGGTACATTGCCCGTTAAACCGGTAGTGATGCGCAATGAAAGCGTATTGATCCATTTTGCATTCTCCAGGAATCTTTCATGATGGAGGTTCCACTTGGCGCCCAGGGACCCCAGCAGTTCTTTGTTGAGCCCTGCAGAGGCATCGAACCGGCTGCTCTTGTTGATGCGGGCGCTTGCACTCAGGGAATAGCGCTGATCATATTCATAAGCACCGCTGAAATAGTACGATACATAACGGTCATCAGCCAGTGCTTTATTGTAAAAATCGGTGAACTCGAAATTGATGGTCTCTTCAAACTGTGAATTGTAGAAGTTGAGCAGGGCATTCTGATCAACCGGGAAGCTGAGGCCACTGGAAGATCCGTATCCGAACCGGGTATCGGTTGAAGAGGTCTGTTGCGTCTTCTGCCATTCAGTACCTATCAGGGCATTGATCCGGCCCGGATGTGATTTGAACGAATGGTCCATATCCAACTGGCCCCTGATGTAAAAATTGTTGACCCTTCCGCTGCTTTCCCTGAGGATATCGCCTTTCGGCAGGTTGAACACCAGTTTGCCTGCGGCATTGGGAGCCGCAAAACGGTTAAGCATGGACCTGACGTAATACGACTGCTCTTTGTTGAGCTCGGAGCTCAGTGAATTCCCTGTCTCCGTTTTGAAACCGCCCTGGAATGTGAATGTCTTATTGATCTTGTAAGAGGCGGTAGTCTGTAAACGAAGGCTGTTCTCCTTCTGCTGGTAATCATAATATTTCCAGTCGTTTGCCGGATAATTGCCGGCATCATAGTATCCCATTCCCGTGAGCGCCGTATTCACTTCCGGGGAATACCTGCGTGCGAATTTTGCAGGTGTACCGTCTTCCTGGTAAAACCTTTCGTAAGGCAGCAGTCTGAGTATATAAGGAATATTCACTCCCAGCGAGCTGAAAGCCTTTGAAGAGGACCTGTCGATATTGGCATCGCTGTAATTCAATCCGAGCAATACTTTCAGCTTTGGTGTAACCTTCAGTTCCGTATTGAAATTGGCATTTGTCTGCCTGCGGCCATCCCCTCTGTACAGGCCAGATGAATTGGTATAGTTAAGCGATGCGTAGTAATTCATGAATGAACTGGGCGCTCCGCTGAAGCTGAGGGTATTGTCCTGCACATAATTGGTGCCAAAGAAAACATCCGAAGCGTTCTTCCTGTTATCATGGCCGGCGATCGCCGCCAGGCGCCTGTCCCTTTCCGCATCGTCGAACTTACCGTCTGCATGGTCGAGCAGTACATCCACCACAGGCGTATAAGCGCCGGCCCAGGTATATTGGTAATCATCCCTGAGAGAAGGGTTCTTTGTGAATATTTCCTTTTCCAGGTCCACCATATCGGCAGATCCGGGCAGGTGGAGATAAGCAAGGTCTGGTTTCTCCGTAAGGGTGAAATTGGACCGGAAGGCCACTTTGGTAGCTATGGAATTCCCTTTTTTGGTCTGGATAACGATAACGCCATTGGAAGCCTTCACTCCCCAGATGGCTGCTGCAGCGGCATCTCTCAGAAAAGTAATACTTGCTACATCATTTGGATTGATGGTATTGATCTTTCCTTCGATCGGGAAGCCGTCTACCACGATGAGTGGCTGTGTATTACCGAAAGTGCTGACGCCTCTCATCATAACCTGGGGATCATCGTTATCAAGGCCAACGCCCTGGTACTGGATGGTAAAACCCGGAGCCAGGCCTTCCATGAGGGTATTCAGGTCCCTGCTGGTCCGGTTCTCGAGGTCTTTATTGCTGATGGTGCTGAAAGAACCGGTGGCCCGGTCCTTCGGCAACAACTGGTAGCCCGTGCTTACCACCGTTACATTGCCAAGCTGCTGTGCATCCTGCTGCAGCTCCACCCGGATGGTCTTGCCATTCCATGATCTCAGGTCTACTTCCGTACTGATATATCCAACAAAGGATATGTTCAGTACATCGTTCAGATTGTCTGTAACGATATCGAACTCACCGCCGGCATTGGTGGTTACTGCCTTGTTCGCTTTTTTCAGTAGTACGGTGGCCCCGGCAAGCGGTTCCTGTTTGCTGTTGACCACTTTACCGGTGATATGTTGTTGCGGAGGGGCGATCTCAACGATGCGCCAGGAAGGTCTGACCTCGCGCCAGACCAGCGAGATGGTCCGGTTGCTGATCTGGAAGGTGAACGGCTGGTTTTCCGTGATCTTTTCCAAAAACTCGGTCAGCGGCATCTGCCTGGCGTCAACAGACACCTGCTGCGCGGAAGTGAAGAAGCCGGCATTGGCAAACACCACGTAACCCGTCTGATTCTCGATAGCATTCAGTACCGTTTTGAAGGGCACATTCCTGCCGGAATAGGTCACCGATTGTGCGCTACCACCTGCATAAACATTCAGGAAGGTAACAGTGAGGAGTAAAGCAGTCAATTTCATCGCACGTAACCATTTTCTGCTGACGGAGTGCCGGTCATTCCGGTCATCCGGCAGCGTTTTGATGAAGGCCCCGGCAATCACGCGCACAGGCAGCCGAAGCCACCGGGCATGAGAATACCCTGACCCAAACTCAGAATTTGTCATACCTTTGGGTAAGTTTTGGTTGTTAAAAAATAGAGCGCAAACTCATTCTCGAAGCAACTGGAATCATACCGGCAGCGCCTCAATCGCTTCCGGTTTTTTGTTGCTCCAATGTATATCCCTACAGGCATTTGCCCGTAAGTATCACTACTACGATTTTTTTACGATAAGGATCTGGAAAGGATCAAGGTTTATTGATGATCACAAGTTTCTTTCCTTCTTCCATCCTGAAGCGGAGCCTGGCCCCTTTCAGCATTTGAAGGAGGGTTTCAAGTGGAAGCGATCTTTCCATCTTACCCCAGAAATTTATATCGGGAATTCCATTTTCATAGGTCACACGGATATCGTACCAGCGTTCAAGCTGGCGCATGGCTTCCTGCAGTGGCAACCCTTCAAAATTAAAATAGCCGTTCTTCCAGGCTGCGATCCGGCTCAATGCAGCTTCATCTTTTGTATGCACTATCTGCTTCAGTTCCTTCCTGTCAATAACAGCCTGCTGGCCTGGCTGCAATACAGCAGCGCTTCCATTGACGATGCCCGTTCTTACAGCGCCCTGGAACAAAGTAGTGTAGATATGGCCTTCATCAGCATAGGCATTCACGTTGAAAGCCGTGCCCAGTACTTCTATGGATGCTTTTCCTGCTATGGAAACCAGGAATGGACGCTCCTTTATGCCCGCCACTTCAAAATATCCTTCACCTTCCACTTCCACTTTTCGTGTATCTCCTGCAAACACGGCAGGATACCTGATCAGTGAGCCTGCATTCAACCATACCCTGGTCCCGTCTGGTAACAACAGTTGGAACTGCCTGCCCCTGGGCGTTTGCATGGTATTGTATAATTCCTTTCCGGATGCAACGGAAGGATCATAGGCCAGCACGCCGTTCTTCAGCATCACACTGGTACCGTTCTGTGTGGCAACAAGGCCATTGGATAAACTGTCAAGTACAATGCGGGTGCCATCGGCAAGTGTAAGAACAGCGCCTTCCCGGCCCGGCTGAACGGGTTGCTGCGTTGCAGCCGCAACAGAGGTTTGTTGCAGATCATTCTGTCTGTTGAACATCCAATACAGTCCGGATCCCAGCAGTATCAGCAAGGATGCGGCAATCCAATAACGCTGCAGCAAACTGACCCGCTTCACAACCGGCGTTCTATCGGTTGACAGCACATGGTGCAGAACGCCTTCCCAACTTTCTTTATCCGCGACCATTTCTGCATCACCCGCTTCCATCATCTCCGCGAGATCCTGATCAAAATGACCGGATGGGTCTTGTGAATACTGTTGCAATTCCAGGCTTTCTTCCGCGGTCAGGGATCCTTCGGAATAGCGGAACAATAAATATGACAGCCTTTGTTTTTCCATATGGTTCAGAAAGGATGATGCATGTCAGTAAGAAGGGGGCCTATCGGGGTTTAAAATATTTTTTACAGCCAGATCAACACAATCATCCAGCACCAGGCAGATTCGCCAGTTGCCGTCAGGTGAGCCCTGATATCGGTGAGCGCTGCAAAAACTGTGTTCTTGACTGTTTTGGGAGAAATGTTCAGTTGGGTGGCGATCTCACGGAAAGTCAGTCCGTCCCGCCTGCTCATCAGGAAGATCTTCCGGCGCTGAGCGGGTAACTTACTCACCGCCTCCTGCACCAGTTGCCGGATTTGCTTTGAATGGTAGGAATTGAGCGTTGTATCGGCAGAATGCTGAACTGAATTTTTATATCCCCCCAGCGCTTTCTGCTCTGCCAGGTCCTTGCGTAGCTTCTGCTGGTACTGGTTGGCGGCGATCCTGAATATATAGGCAGAGGGATTTTCAACGGCCGGC
>JAGIAP010000397.1 GCA_017744805.1 Chitinophagaceae bacterium
TCCTTATATTCTTTATATGCACATCGATATAATTAGAATCATAATCATCATCCTGGAAACTGCCCCAGATATGTTCGCCCAACTGGAGCCTGGTAAGCGGCCGGTTCTTATGCAGCAGCAGGTAACAGAGAAGATCGAATTCCTTTTTGGACAGGCCTACGTCCTGCCCTTCAAAACTAGCCACCCTGGACACCATATTGATGACAAATTCGCCCAGCCCCACGGTAGTGTCTTTCAACCCGGATTTACGTCTCGAGATCGCCTGCATGCGGGATTGAAGTTCCAGCAGGGAAAAAGGTTTGGGAAGATAATCATCAGCGCCGAGGTCAAGGCCTTTGATACGGTCTTCCAGTTGCCCTCTCGCCGTAAGGATGATATAGGATGCATCCGGGCAGGAGCGCTTTGCTTCTTCCAGCACCTGCAGTCCATCCTTATCCGGTAATCCCAGATCGAGCAATATGAAATCATAACTGTGCTGGACCATGCATGCCATCGCTTGTTTGGCAGTGAAAGCAAGGTCGCACAGGCAAGAAGATCTTTTGAGGAAATCTTCCATTTCCAATGCCATCGATCTTTCATCTTCCACTATGAGCACTTTCATAAGCTTAGAACTGGTAATAAAAACTGGCGGTGAAAAAATTGTTCAGTTTACCCGGCCTGGTTTCCACTTTTTGTCCGAGCAGGGAAAAAAGACAGCTTACCTCCACCAGGCAATTTGATCTGTAATATGCCAATGGTAATTTAAGATTATATGAGAGAAGATCAAAACTGGAGGAAGACTTCACAACGGTTGTGGTATTACCCGGTCTGTTGGGATTGCCGGGCACAGGCAGGTTGATGGGTAGCCTGCCCAGGGCCTTGCCCAGGATACTGTCGCGCACGATCTTGTCTTCCTGGTAATATTCATAAAATCGCTGGGTCCCGAAGCTGACATTGATCTCCGGTGTTAAGATGATGCCAGAAACTGAATCGATCGAAAACAGACTGATCTGTTTGCTTATTGCAGGTGTAATAAAGATGTCCTTTGTTTTTCCGAATGTATAATCCAGTGATGCGGACCCGGTGATCCATTTTTCCAGTGTGAGTGAAGCACTGGCAGTATGTGGATTGGCGGCCTGCAGAAAAGGCGATAACTTTGGAAAGAACGTATACGTATAACCGATATCAGCTTTGAGATGGGAAGCCAGCTTAAATTCAAAACCGGCTCCTGCAGCATAGGCAGATGCCAGTTTTGAAGAATCGTTCAGTAGCCGGTAGGCCATCCCGTTCACATACAGTCCGGAACGGTGTTGGTACGATGCCAGCAGAGCGATATAGGGCGTCTTTTCCAATGACTTCTGCCCATAATAACTGGCGTTGGTGGCATATTGCACACCCAGTGTTAGTTTGGACTTTTCCGGCACACTATCTGTTTCCACTGCCGCACCCTCTGTCTGCGCTATGCTTTCGATGCCTGAAAGTACCAGTATGGTAAGGATCAAGTAATGTTTCATGATTGTTGAATGGTAAGGTCAGAGCTTTATCTTACGGATCACTTTTGGAGTTTTGATCACCGGTACCTTTACCGGGAGTTTGGGTGTTTGCACCGCTACCGGCTTGGGCTGCTTTTTCGATTTGGGTACTTCTTTGATCGTCTTCACCACTTCTCCTGTCTTTGCCCCGGCTGCTTCATTCAGTTCCTGCACAGGCTTCGTTTCCGCATCCTGCTTTTGGACGTCTTCTTTCTTTTCTGGTTCAGCCGGCCTCTTAGCCGGAATAGTGTCAGCGTTGAGCACATGCCAGCGGAATGACTGTTGGTTCAAAAACCAGGGCAGCGGCTTACCCGTACTGCCCCGGCTGTCAAGGGTACAGATCAACAGTATCATCAAAACTCCTGTATAACAGAACGGTCTCATGTTTTATTATAGTGGCTTCTTTAATGGAGCCCAACGCTTGCATTTCCTTTCACTTTCACAGAGGCCTTAACAGGTGCGGCTTTTACCGGTTTCACCCTGGCTTTTGCGACAGTGGAACTGGTTACACCTGAATTCACTTTCACTGTTCTGTCCTGGGCAGCGTGCACGGCAGTTTTCACTTCTGCTCCATTACCTGCCACTGCTTTCACCTGCTGGCCTTTATTGGATTCCGCAGTCCTTTCGATGGCTTTCACCTCAGCGGAAGTAGCGCTGGTGGCTGCCGTGGACACTGCGGCGCCCTTGCCTTTCACTTCTTCTCCTGCTTCAACGCCATTCTTTACTTCTTTATTGGCCCTTTGTTCAGCTTTTGTAGCTGCTTTGGCGGCTTTTGCCTCTGCTTTTTCCGTATTCGCTTCCAGTTTTGCGGCCGCTTTAGTAGTTGCTTTGGCCGCCGTTTTTTGATGTCCGGTACTTACGGAATTGTCCACTTTTACGGAAGTTGCCGAGCCAACCTTCGCTTCCTGTGCCATTACTGTGCCGGAAACCAGCGCCATTGCAATAATAATCAATCCTGTTTTCATAAAAATCGTTTTAGTGTATGCAGATTGTTTACGATACAAACCTATTCGCCAATGATGAAGGGAAAATGAAAATTGAGTGATGGATCTGAATTTTGCATGTATCTTTACGCTCTCTTTGGCCAAAGAGACATTTCAGATTCCCCGGGGTGCTGCCTTTCAAACAGGCGGCTGAGATAATACCCGTTGAACCTGGTCAGGGTAATGCCTGCGCAGGGAAGGTAGCTCAAGTCTATTTAGCTTCTACTTTTCGCTCCCGCAGCATTTTCTCTCGAAATCAATTTTATCACGGGAAATCAGTTCCCACCATTAAACTAATGGACATGCAAAAATTGTTTTTGGGGATATGCTATCTATTATGTTCCCAATGGTTATCCGCCCAGCAAATTTCGGGCAAGGTGACCGACCTCAACTCAGGAGCCGCCGTAGCATCGGCTACTGTTGAATTAAGCAATATCGCCACTACCACCACCAGTGCATCCGGCGAATTCGTTTTCAAAAAGATCAGACCAGGCAATTATCGTATCCGAATCTCCAGCATCGGGTTCAAAGCAGTGGATACCACCATTGCCACAGGTACCAACCTGGAATTCAAACTGGAAAGGCTCAATCTCTTCATGCAACCCGTGGAAGTACGGGCCATTCAGGCTGGAGAGAAAGCGCCGTTCACCAAAACCAATCTTTCAAAGAAAGAGATCGAAAAACTGAACCTGGGACAGGATATCCCTTTCGTACTGAATCAAACACCCTCCGTGGTAGTGAATTCAGACGCAGGTACCGGCATCGGATACACCGGCATCCGTATCCGTGGTACAGACGCCACCCGCATCAATGTTACCCTCAACGGCATCCCTTACAATGATGCTGAATCGCAGGGCACTTTCTTTGTGAACCTCCCGGACTTCACCTCCTCCGTGAACAGTATCCAGATACAGCGTGGTGTTGGCACCTCCAGCAACGGAGGCACCGCATTTGGCGCCACACTCAACCTGAGCACCAATGAAGTCAACACCACTGCTTACGGCGAGATCAACACCAGCGCAGGCTCTTTCAACACCTGGAAAAATACCGTGAAAGCAGGAACAGGACTGATCAATAACCATTGGACCGTTGATGCACGCCTTTCCAAAATTTCCAGTGATGACTATGTAGACCGCGCCGCCAGCGATCTCCGCTCTTTCTATATTTTCGGTGCCTATATCGGCGAGAAAACATCCGTGAGACTGAACGTATTTTCAGGAAAAGAAAAAACCTACCAAAGCTGGTATGGCGTGTCTGCTGATGACCTGAAAACGAACAGGCGCATCAACTATGCCGGAATGGAAAAACCTGGTGAGCCTTATGATAACCAGACGGACAATTATCAACAAGACCATTTCCAACTATTCATCAATCACGAGTTCAATCCAAAGCTCACCGTCAATACAGCCTTCTTCCTTACCAAAGGAGCAGGTTACTATGAAGAGTACAAAGCCAAGCAGGCTTTCAGCGACTATAAACTGCCTCCTTTCAAACTTGGCAATGAAACCATCGATTCAGTGGACCTCATCCGTCAACTCCATCTTAAGAACGATTTCTTCGGCCAGATCTTTTCCGTACAATACAAAGGTGACAGAGATCAGTTGACGGTTGGTGGCGGATGGAACCGTTTCAATAACCACCATTTCGGACAGGTGATATGGGCCGAAACAGGAATTCCCTACAAGTACCGCTGGTATGATCTAACTGCCTTCAAAACTGACGTAAACGGATATGCGAAATACTCGCGTAAATTCGGAAGCGCTTTCGAAGCATTTGCAGATATCCAGTATCGTCGTGTATTGTACCAGATGAATGGGTACAGGAAGAACCCTGACGTGGTAGTGCGGGAAACCTACAATTTCGTGAACCCCAAGGCAGGCATCACGTATACGAAGAATGATCATTACCTGTACCTCAGCTACTCCATGGGTAGCAAGGAACCTAACCGTAACGATTTTGAAGCGAACCTGGGACATAACCTCAAGCCCGAAAAGCTCCATGATTTTGAACTGGGATTTGAAAAGAGGAATAACCAGCTTTCTTATGGCGCCACATTGTACTATATGCTGTACAAAAACCAATTGGTACTCACCGGCAATATCAACGATGTAGGTGAATACCTTCGCGCCAACGTGCCGGACAGCTACCGCATGGGCATCGAGCTGCAGGCCAGGAACCGCTTCACGCAATGGTTACAAGCCAGTGCCAACCTCACCCTGAGCAGCAATAAGATCAGGAATTATGGGCCCGAAAGCAAAACCACCGATATCGCTTTCTCACCCAATGTGGTGGGTGGCGCCGTGATCTCCATCCTGCCGGTGAAAGATCTCGAGATCAGTCTGCCAGCCAAATATGTAGGCCGTCAATACCTCACCAATGATTCTCAGAAAGAGAACAGCCTGGAGGAATTCTATGTACAGGATGCGAAAGTGGCCTACACGCTGCGTAAGCTTTTGTTCAAAGAGATCACCATGGCCGTTCAGGTGAACAATGTATTCGATAAGATGTATACCCCCAATGGGTATACCTATAGCTATGATGATGGCTCAGGCCATCTGGCTGTTGTCAATAACTATTTCCCGATGGCAGGCACCAATTTCCTGGTAGCCCTGCAGATCAAGCTCTGAGGACATCCGAAGAACCACCCATAATAAGATGAGGCCGCAACACCC
>JAGIAP010000398.1 GCA_017744805.1 Chitinophagaceae bacterium
CGATCATTACATCCGCTTCTTTCTTTTTAAGGCCAGCGAGTTTAAATACAAGGCTGCAGTTGAAAGTGAAGAAATCCATTAACCGGCCAGCAACATTCTTTTTTCCAAAGCTGGTGCTTTTGATCCTTTTAATGATGACCCCGTTCCTTTCCTCTGCAGGCTTATATTTTATTGATGGATTTTCGTAAGCATGTCTGCCTGAGATCACGGTAACCTCATGTTGCTGACTGGTCAGGTACTCGGCGATATCTGTCAGGTGCTGAGCAGTGGACGCTGTATCTGGCCAATAAACCTGCGTAATGATCAGGAATTTCATGAAAAATAGAAAAGGCTTATGAGATTATTTAGAAAGAACAGGTGCGTTTTCCTTTACTTGTTGAGCGATCCATTTGTAAGTAAGCTCAACGCCTTTTTTGAGTGACCACTCAGGTTTCCAATTCAGTTTTTCCAGCATCAGAGCATTGTCTGAATTACGTCCACGTACACCCGTAGGCCCGGGGATGTTCTTAATGTTCAGGTTCTTTCCGGAAACCCCGATCACCATTTTAGCAAAATCATTGATGCTGATCATTTCTTCAGAACCGATATTCACGGGCCCTGTAAAATCAGACTGCATCAATCTTCTTACACCTTCCACGCATTCATCGATGTAAAGGAATGAGCGGGTTTGTTTACCATCTCCCCAAACTTCGATATGGCCGCCTTCTGGTGTTTCTGCAACTTTACGGCACATGGCTGCGGGAGCTTTTTCACGGCCACCTGTCCAGGTGCCCTGGGGCCCGAAAATATTATGGAACCTGGCCACTCTTACAGTCATGCCATAGTTACGCGCATATGAGAGGTACAATCTTTCGCTGAAAAGTTTTTCCCATCCATATTCGCTATCGGGTGCTGCAGGATAAGCAGACTCTTCGGAACATTTTGGGTTATCAGGATCCAATTGATTGTATTCGGGATAAATACAGGCAGAGGAAGAATAAAAAATGCGCTCAACTCCATGTTGTTTGCTGGCATCGAGCACATTGAGATTGCAGAGGGCAGAGTTATGCATCACGTTGGCATCATGGTCTCCGGTGAAGATATATCCGGCCCCTCCCATATCTGCAGCCAACTGATACACTTCGTTGAACCCGGCTTTCAGGACAGTGTCGCAGAAACGGGGATCGCGAAGGTCGCCAAGTTGGAACTCATCAGCGTTATTGTTGTTATACTCATTTTCTTTCAGATCAACACCCATTACCCAGTAGCCTTCCTCTTTGAGGCGATTTACCAGGTGACCGCCGATGAACCCACCGGCTCCACATACTAAGGCTCTTTTTTTCATTCCTATTCGATTTTCAGTTATGGTATAATAAAGCATACTCTTGTAAGAATATGCCATTTGATTATCTAATTGTTACGAATTGATCATTCTTTCCCGCACCGCAATTGCAGGGTTGCCCTGATAAATGGTAAAAGCTTCCAGGTCTTTGGTTGCTACTGATTTTGCGCTGAGCACAGCGTGTGATTTACAATATACTCCGGGACATACAAGCGCCTGGGCCCCGATCCATACTCCTTCTTCAAGGGTGATCGGTTTCACTATCAGGTCGAAGCCTGATTTGGAATAATCATGATTGCCGGTCAAGAGCATCGCTCCCTGGGAAATACATGCATTGGCTCCGATATGGATTGCCGCCAAATTATCGATCCAGACTTTTTCGCCTATCCATGAATGATCACCAACGCTCAGCTTCCAGGGATATTTTATATTCACTCCCGGTTTGATCACAATTCCTTTTCCCAGCTTTGCCCCGAACAGTTTAAGCAACCATCTCTTCAAGCCTGTAGAGGGATTCAGGGGATTGATGAAGAAAAGTACATTTACAAAGTACCAGCAAAACTGTTTGATACGCGATGCCCCGATCTCTTTTTTATACCAGCCATTATCGTATGATGAAAGATCAGTTGTCAGTTTCATTGAATAGTCTGAGATAGGTGGAGGTATAGTTCTGTTTTGTCATAAAATCAAGAGCCAGTGCTTTCGCTCCTTTAGCCCATACATCATATTCATCCTGCCCCATTTCCATCAATTCAGCAATCGTTCCGGCAAAGGCTTGTTTATCGTTTAACGGAAGATCCCATCCCGCATTTACACTGGCTAAAGATCTCCAGGGTGTTTGATCGCTGATAAGGACAGGCCGGCCGGCTGTAAGAGATTCAAAAACAGCATGACCAAAATTCTCACCTAATGTAGCAAGCATGAACACATGATTATGCTTCAGCGTTGGCAATACTTCCCTGTTCACCAGCGGCCCATGAAAATTTACCTGAACATTCCCTGGCAAATCTGCTGCCAATTCCCTGCAACGAGCAGAGTATGCTTCATCATCTGCCACACCGAATATATCAAACCTCAGCTTATACTCCGGTTTCAGCTCTTTGAAAAGCTGCAAAAAGAAATGAAGGTTTTTATGTGGATGAATACGCGCTATATACACTGCATTCAATTCATTCCGTTGCTTAACAGGAAAGGTCAGGTCTGTATTGTCTACATTCGGAATATTTGCCGCCACTTTCACTTTGGCTGAAGGGAAATGTTTTTTTACATATTTCAACTCCTGTTCATCTGTTGCATGGAATAATAGCCTGGAAGGCCATCCGGACAGCCTGAATACCTGCAGAAAAACCTTTTTCTTCAGACTCTTACTACTCAAAGCACCGCTATGTAACATGCCGCGGGGAGCCAAAACTATCTTGCCGCTGTATTTTATCCGCTTCAATACCAGCAAGGGTATCAGGGCAAAACTCTTGCTGAACATGCTGTTGAAATATACAATATCAGGTTGCACCTGTTTGATCATTGACCTGATATCCTTTGCTTTCCGGGCATCAGGAGTGGCATACCAGACATGTATATTTTCAGCATTCCGGATCCAGGTATTGGTTTGAACATTTTCATAGGAACTGTCTTCACCGATATCCCTGTCCGATGTGAAAATGTAAAACTCGAACAGACCGGATAGCTGGTTCACCAGGTTCTTACAAGACTGTATGGGCCCACCGGCTTTAAAGCCAGGTTCATACCAATCTATGAAGACCGCTACTTTTTTCTTCATCGACAGTCTGTCTTTTATTGGTAATGTGTTCTTTTCAACGGTTTGTAAATGGTTCCTGCAAAGAACTCATTGATCGCATTTTTCAGGGTGTAAGCCCAGATATCAAGATTGATGGTTCCTGCCAAAAGGCTACTTCTATTACCCATTTCGGCCAATTGGCCGGAAGATTTTTCCATAAAGCCTTTCATCTTTTTCACTAGGTCCTCAGGAGATCCGGTAACAAAGATATCACCATTGAACCCCTGACGAAGGAATTGGACCCTGGAGCCTACAGCTTCAGACAACAGTAATGGGCAACCGATACAGGCATATTCATGTACTGCAACTGACCATGCATCATAATTACTGGGAAGCACAAATACGCCACCATCCATTGTTCTTTCTGCCAGTTCTTTCTGTTGCAGGAATGGAATATATTCAATGCTCTCGTATTGGTTGGCCAGTGCTTCAAATTCCGTAGCGTGAGGGCCATTACCGATCACTACAAATTTCCAACCAGCTTTTTGCAAGTCCGCAGCTACCAGTTTCAATGCCGCCAGTAACACGTGCACACCTTTGATCTCCAAAAGTCTTCCTACATAGATGAATTTTTTAGGCATACTGGTTCTATGAGTAGTCTTAAAGAGCTCTGTATTGGCAGTGTAATAATTCAACATTATATCGAAACGGGCATATCCCAATCGGCGCGCATATTCAAACTGATAAGTACCAGGTACCCACAGTTTTTTGAAAAATCTTTTGACAAAGAAAAAAGAGGTTTTCGCCATCACTTTCTGCTTGAGCGTACCCATCCATTGGTTATCTACAAGACCGATAGTTAGCCCTCCTTCCCTGAGCACATATCTGCATACCTTCAGGTACTCCTTGTCTCTCCAACCTGCGCAGAGAACCACTTTGATATTATGTTCTTTGATCAATTCAAGGATCTTATTGTAATCATATTCAGACCTGTTGTAAAGAGATATCTGGTTGTTTCCTGTAAGCTGGAATGGGGAAGCCCCATCTACAGGATAACGAACTACATGGATCCTGGCATTGAATGTATTTGCATATTTCTGAAAAGAAGCATCTACATATCCAGAGTAACGTGTATACAACAATAGAATATTTTCCATGACTGCTATTTGTAGTTTGCTGCTGTTTTAAGAACACCCTCTTTCAAAGAAGTGAGCGGCCTGTTAAGTATAGATTTCATTTTGGTGATATCTGGGCAACGGCGCTTCATATCCCCTTCAGGTAATGGCGGCAGGTAAACGAGCTTTGAAGAAGAATTGTTTATCTCGATGATCTTTGCTGCCAATTCAACAATTGTCATTTCCTCATCATTTCCCACATTGATGGTTTCATTAACACAGAGGTCGTTCAGCATGCATTTTTCCGCCACTTCGATATTATCATCTATATAGCAGAATGTTCTTGTTTGCATACCATCTCCATATATAGTGATATCCTGTCCATTCAAGGCTGCCTGAACAAATTTAGAGATTACAAAATCCGTGCTTTGATTAGGCCCGTAAGTATTGAAAAACCTGAAAATGGTATACTCAAGGCCATATTCCTGGTGGAAGGACTTTAGATAAGCTTCACCAATATTCTTTACGATAGCATAGGGAAGTCTTGAGTTCAAAGGAGTGGTTTCCTCTCTTTGGGGGATCTCGAATGGTTCTCCGTAAACTTCAGATGAGGAGGAAAAGAAAACTCTTTTAACGCCGGTGTTCTTACAAAGCTTCAACACATTCTTGATACCATCTACATCTTGCAATACTTTGATCGGGTTGGCCAGGGTACGTTGCACCCCCACAACTGCCGCATAGTGGAATACAAAGTCAAAACCGTAATGAAGCATTACCGGGGCCAGTTCTTCAAAAAGATTGGCGTCTGCTTTGATGAATCTCCAGTTGGTAAACTCTTTAGAAGGCAGTTTCTTAACTGAACCGGTAGAGAGATCATCTACAATGATCACATAATTGTCTTTATCCTGAACAAGTCTGGATGCAAGGCTACTTCCAACATTGCCCGCACCGCCGGTAATTAAAATATTCCTC
>JAGIAP010000399.1 GCA_017744805.1 Chitinophagaceae bacterium
CCCGTATACAGATGAAGATGTGATCCTCAAACGCCCGCAGCTCACGCTCAAGAATGCGGAGTTCTGTCCGGCCGTTTTCTATGTTCTTGAAAAATTATTGGAAGCCGGAAAATAATTTCGCAGTGCTCCAAAATATGCAGGATCAATAATTGAATTTCCGCAGGCTCGGTGCTTTGATCCATGCGCCGATCACCACCAGCACACTCATCGCCCCTCCGAAGATCACGGATGGCTTGATGCCCATGATCCTTGCTGCCAGTCCACTTTCAAAACTTCCGATCTCATTGGCGGAGTTGATGAACATGCTGTTGATAGCAGACACACGGCCACGCATTTCATCGGGCGTTTTCAATTGAAGGATGGTGCCCCTGATCACTACGCTGATGCCATCCAGCACGCCACTGATCAATAAGGCTGCAAAGCTGAGCCAGTAAATGGTAGACAAGGCGAATGTGATGATGCAGATGCCGAAGCCGGCCACTGCATACAGGAGGGTCAATCCCTGGTTCTTTTTCAGTGGCACCATGGTGAGGTATACGATCACGATGGCGGAACCTATATCCGTGGCGGCATTCAGCCATCCGAATCCGATAGCGCCTACTTTGAGGATCTCACCGGCAAAGAAGGGGATCATGGCCACCGCGCCTCCGAAAAGGACGGCAAAGAGATCCAGTGTCATAGCGCCCAGCAATTCTTTGGTGGTCATCACATATTTCAAACCTTCCTTCACACTATCCCATGTCTTCTGTTCTTTTTTGGTATGCTGGGCAGGTTTGGGAGAGATGAAGAAGGCTGCCGTTGCAGAGATCAGGATATAAAGAATGATGAGGGAGAAGGTATTGGTATATCCTGCCCAGGCGATGAGAAAGCCTGCGGATGCATGGCCCAGTACCGAAGCTCCCAGCCAGGTGCCACTTCTCCAGCTCACTGCACTGGGAAGAAAGGTCTTGGGCACCATCTGTGCCATGATGGAATTGGTGACGGGCCCCAGGAATGCGCGGATCACACCGGTACAGAAAATGATGATGTAAATGGAATACTGGATAAAATGTTTGCCTACTGAATGTTCAATTTTTGGAATGGTGATGGTGAGTAAGGCGCCTGCGCAGAGAACATAGAATAACACCGAGTTCAGCAATAGCCGGCGGTTATCTGTCTTATCCACCACATGCCCTGAGTAGAGCGACAATAATATAGCGGGAACGGCTTCGGACAATCCGATGAAAGCCAGCGCCAGCGGGTCTTTTGTGATGAGATACATCTGCCACCAAACAACAGTGGCGATCATTCTCATGGCCATGGTAAAGAAGAAACGCTGTATGATGTATAACCGGAACTCTTTGATCTTTAGTACTTCGAAGGGACTTTCCGGGGCTCTGTCTCCTGATTCCATTATACAAAAATAAGGGGGAGCCGCCAAAACCGGTTAGGGCAATGTGAAATAATGCTGGCCTGGCTCATAATCCTTTTCAAGTGCATCCAGGATCACCTGAAGATGTTTCTCGTTGCCCAGGAAATCCGCATTGCTGGCATCAACAAAGATGGTCTTGATATTGTGCTGCTTGATATACTGCGTATAGGTCTGCTGGATATTGAAAAGATATTCATCAGGGATATGCTGTTCAAACGGGCGGTTGCGCCTTTTGATATTGGCCTGCAATTTCTGTACAGGCGCATGAAGGTAAATGAGGATATCAGGTTGAACGATCTGTTGATGGATGATTTCGAACAATTTCTGGTAGAGCCTGAACTCTTCTTCCGGCAGGTTCACTTTGGCAAACAGCAGGCATTTGGTGAAGAGGTAATCGCTCACGGTGATGGTCTGGAAAAGATCCCTGGTCTGCACCAGCTCCTTCAGTTGCTTGTATCTTTCGGCCATGAAGAACAGCTCCAGCGGAAATGCGTACTGGGAGGGGTTCTCATAGAATTTGCTCAGGAAGGGGTTGTCTGCGAAAGCTTCCAGGATCAGCCTGGCATCGAATTTCTTGGCAAGCAGATGCGCCAGGGTTGTTTTACCTGCACCGATATTGCCCTCGATAGTGATGAAATGATATTTCATGGAATGAAGCGCCAAAATAAAACAATTGCCTGCAGAAAAAAGGGGCTGTGAGGCGATGTGGAAAAGTATTGGGTCAATTGAATGTATGCACAGGCAATGGATCGGTACATTCCTCCAGTAATTGCTGCATGGTGCGTTTGAGAACGGGATGAAGCAGTTGCGGTGAGAGCTCAGCCATGGGAGTGAGCACGAACCGCCGTTGGGCCATGGCAGGATGAGGCACTATCAGTCCGGGCTCATCGATGATGGCATCGTTATAGAAAATGATATCGATATCGATGGTTCGGGGGCCGTTCTTTTCGATTCGCTCCCTCCCCATCTGCAGTTCAACAGCCAATATCTCTTTGAGCAGGGGCAGGGGCTCCATGGCAGTATACAACAGCAATGCCTGGTTGAGGAAGGAAGGTTGATCCGTTTTTCCCCAGGCAGCAGTCTCATAGATGGAAGACGCCTGTTGCACCTCGCCGATCCTTTGCCGGATCAGTGCTATGGCCTTTTGCAGGTTCTCTTGCCGGTTACCCATATTGCCGCCTATCAGTAAATACACTTTATTCATATATTGCACTTGCTCAAAGTTCAAATATCAAAGAATTTTGTTTAAAACCCTATTGTAAATGAATAGCTTTTTAAAAATATTCCTCGCCAGCTTAGTGGCATTGATCGTGTTCACGATTGCGGCCTTCTTTATTTTGGTGGGCATGGCGGGGAGCCTGGCATCTTCCGAAAAACCAACAGTGGGCAATAAGGCCATATTGGTGGTGGACCTTGCAGATGAATACCCGGAGATCACGGAAGAAGATCCAATATCCGAACTGAGTAGTGGCGACAATGGTAAGCCTGCCCTGTACGATCTGATCCGACTGATCCGTCATGCCAAATCCGATTCTGCCGTGAAAGGTATCTACCTCCGCTGTGGCAGCAATGCCAATGGATTCGCCAGCGGCGAGTCTATCCGCGAAGCACTGGCCGATTTCAAATCAGCCAATAAATTCGTGATCGGTTACGGGGATGTGATCTCACAGGGAGGTTACCGCGTAGGGAATGTGGCCAATAAGCTCTATTGCAATCCCATGGGAGGTGTTGACTGGAAAGGATATGCCACACAACTCATGTTCCTCAAAGGCACATTGGAAAAACTCGATATCCAGCCACAGATATTCTACGCCGGTAAATTCAAAAGTGCTACCGAGCCTTTCCGCGAAACAAAAATGACCGATGCCAACCGTCAACAGACTACCGAACTGATCGGAAGCCTGTACGCACACCTGCTGGTGCAAACAGCAGAGGCGAGAAAGATAGATACGGCTACTCTTCACCGTTATGCAAACGAGAGCCTGATCCAGACCGGCCATGATGCCCTGAAATATGGACTGGTGGATGGATTGAAATATGATGATGAAGTGAAGGACGAGATCAAGCAACGGGTTGGTTCCGGCAAGTACGACAAGATCAATTTCATCACGGTTGGCAAATACATGAAGGCAGTAGAATACAAACTGTCCGGTAAGAACAAGATAGCCGTGATCTTCGCCCAGGGCGATATCATCGATGGAAAAGGAGAGCGTAGCAGTATCGGTAGTGAAAGTTATCGCGCGCTGGTGCGCAAAGCGCGGCTGGATAAGGATATCAAGGCCATCGTGTTCCGCATCAATTCAGGCGGTGGCAGCGCCCTGGCCTCTGAAAATATCTGGCGCGAGCTTACCCTGGCCAAGGCAGATAAGCCGGTGATCGTGAGCTTCGGCGATGTAGCCGCTTCCGGCGGTTATTACCTGGCCTGCAATGCCGACAGCATCTTTGCCGAGCGCAATACCATCACAGGCTCTATCGGCGTATTCACCCTCATCCCCAATATGCAGGGCTTCTTCAATAAAAAACTCGGCGTTACTTTCGATGGGGTAAAAACTTCTCCCGATGCAGATGCCATGACCGTTGCCAAGCCGCTCACCGAGCCCCAGAAAAGATTTATCCAGAATGATATCGATACCACTTACCATAATTTCAAAAGCCGCGTAGCGCAGGGAAGGAAATTGACTATCGAATATGTGGACAGTATCGGACAGGGACGTGTATGGATCGGCAGCAAGGCAGTGGAGCTGGGATTGGTAGATAAGATCGGTGGCCTGGATGATGCCATCGCCTGTGCGGCAAGGATGGCAAAGATCACTGATTACCGCCTCCGCGAATATCCCGATAAAAGGAGTTTCCTCGATATGATCTTAGGTTCCAAAGAGCAGGCCCCCCAGGCTGCTATCCGCCAGGAACTGGGAGCAGACGGCTACCGCATATACCAGACCATCAAAAGAACAAAGAGTATGACCGGCGTAACCCAGGCAAGAATGCCCTTTGAGCTGGTGATCGAATAAAATGATGATTTTGATTTCAGCAGAAAGCGTGTAGTTTTGCGGCTCTATGTCACAACCATATAGTCAGGTCACAGCCATGCTGGCTATTACGAAAGCCAGCTTCAAAGGCATACTCAAAAGCCCGCAGGCTGTATTCTTCAGCTTGTTCTTCCCGATTGTACTGATCACGATCTTTGGTGCGCTTGGCGGGAACAGGGGGATATCACTGGACGTTGCTTTTACCAAAAACACCGATACCACCAACGATGTATACGGTTTTATCAATTCCGGATTGGTGAAGGGACTGGAAGTGGAAAAAGGAACGGAAGCTGAATTGGAGGATCGGCTAATGAAAGGGCGGATCGTGGCATTGATCGATATCAAGCCTTCCACACCGGGCTCGAGATCAGACTATGATGTGCATTTGAAAACCACTGAAGCAGGCATGAAGGACTTGCCGGTATTGCAGGGGATTCTGGACAATGTGATCAATTATGCCAACGACCAAAGAACACCGCGTCAACATACTTATGCTACCGTATCACAAGAAAAAATAGAAGGCCGGCAATACCGCATGATCGATTTCTACCTACCCGGTATGCTCGGTTTCTCCCTCATGGGCACTGCCGTATTTGGTGTGGCATTCGTTTTCTTCTCTTTCCGGGAAACCCTCGTACTGAAAAGACTTTTCTCTACCCCTATCAAAAGATTATATATCGTACCTGT
>JAGIAP010000039.1 GCA_017744805.1 Chitinophagaceae bacterium
CTACAGAAACACCGGCCACCCGGCGAAGCACCTGGCTGGCATCCCTGTCGGCGCTGCGTTTGATCTGTTCGGCGCTGATACCGTCTGTGATGGCGGCGTGGTTCTTCTGATGCATGTACAGGGCATTGACCGATCCCAGGCCGGAAGACGCTTTCACTACCACCGATTGCAGTTGTCCTTTTTCCCGGGTGAGCGTGATCTCCATGGAGAGGGTCTCATGCTCTTTGATCTCCACTTCCGGTAATTTCTTACTGCCATATCCAACCGAACTTATTTCGGGGATGTAATTCCCTTTGGGTAATTCGATGGAGAAGATACCATCTGCATCGGTAGCAACGGTTAATTGGCCTATCCTGATGGTTGCGCCGGAAACAGGATCCTCATTCTGTTTATCCGATACTTTCCCTGTAAGCATGCCAGTGCCTGATCTCTTCCGCAATGGCAATAAAGAAATAGAAACCGCATTGTTATCTATGCGATAGGTGATCAGTCCGGCTTTGTTGAGTGTTTGCAAACTCTGCTGAAGCGTATTGTTCCTGATATCCAGTTTAGGAAGACTGGTCCTGCTCCTCAGTTTGTCGATATCGTACAGGAAGTGATAGCCGGTGAATTTTTTCTCCAGCGCCTGGATAAGCTCTCCAAGGTCTTTTGCTTCAAGCGTAGTATCCGCTGTTGTGTTTGTATGCTGTGCGGCTGCAGGGTGGGTTGTAACAAGGAACCCGGCAACAAGAAGCCCGGTTGCCATACCCCTGAACAGGCCGCGAGGGACAAGATTACTTCGAAAGAACATGCTCATAGAATCTATGTTGATTGGTTTGAATGATGGTTCATATACAGGCATACTGAGGCAGCCTGCACAACGGGTGATCATGCATGTGCATACTATAGGTCATCGATCAATAGATCAGTACTTCATTACCTGATATCTTATACCGGAGTTGGTGTACAAACAGCAACCTGTTCAATACAATGGATAAATTGGATTCAAGCGTGAGGCTTCCCGAATAGGTAAGCGCCTTTGATCCCGGGCTTAGCCTGATCTGCCGGGAATAATAACTGCTGAGATATTGAACGATATTTTCAAGCGGCTCTTTGTTGCAGGTAAGCTCTTTGTTTTTCCAGGCAAGGAACCAGAAAGGCAGGTTGGCGGCTTGCATAGACTTTGTGTTGTGATCATATATCACGGATTGGCCCGGGGTTAGTATCCTGCCTGGTGATCCCTCCTGTGCAACCTTTACTTTGCCGCTGATCAATGCAACAGTTGTTTGTTGGGCGCCCGGTGCTGCTTTGATGGAAAAGCTGGTGCCCAGTACGATTGTGCTGAGATCGCCTGCTCTTACTGAAAAAGGATGTACTGCATCGTGAGTGACCTGGAAGTATGCTTCACCGTTCAGCGTGATATTCCTGTTTGAGGCAAAGCCCTTTTCATCCAGGACAATGGATGCTCCTTTATTCAGCCAGATCTCGGAGCTGTCCGAAAGCCGGAGATACCTTACTGTCTGTGCAGCGTTCTCTATCCTTGTAAGGGCCGCAACCGGCTTCTTGCCGGAATTCGTATAGCGTATGAGAACGATAGTGAGCGCCATCAGTGGGATCAATACGGCTGCCGCACTGCGTAACCATTTGGTCATCGGTATGCTTCGGTGCGGTTTGGCCTCTCCGATAGTGCTCAATACAGCCTTATGCATGCGATCAGACTGCCAGTCAGCCGGGTAATACAAATGCTCCGCTTCCGGTTTTTCTTCCGTAAGATCATATCGTTCAAAATATTCCTGCAACTGCTCTTGCTCTTCCGGTGAAGAGGCATTGTTGAGGAAGCGCTGGATCAACTGTTCTGTATCTGATTGCTTATTCATGATGATAGGATGGCATTCAGGAGCTAAACCGAAGAACTGTTTGGGCTATCCCATGCTGAACATTGAGTTCATAATTTGGTAATATAGGCGGGCAATTCAACGCAATGCTGCCAGGAGGAGCAGGAACTGTACGGTAAGTGAATTGCGTACCTGGATAGTGGCTTTGCTGAGCAGGTTCTTAACAGTCTTACTGGAGATATTGAGGGATTGGGCGATCTCATCGTGCGACTGATCATGGAAATAATTCAGCTCAAAGATCTGCCGTTGACGGGAGGGAAGCTTGCTGACGGCAGTTTGCAGCAGTTTCCTGAAATGATGGGCATCCTGCCTGGCATTCAGGGGGTCTTGCTGCAGGCTGTTCTCCGGAAGGGCATCAACGCTGAGGGTTATGCGTTCTTTCTTTCTGAAATGGTCTACCAGCAAGCCTTTGGCAATGAAGAAAAGGAGATGGGCGGGGTCCTGTATTTCCGTATACCCTTTATAGCGCCAGAGCCTGATGAATGTATTTTGAACGATCTCTTCAGCCAGGAAAGTGTCACCCGTTTTTTTGTAAGCATATGCGTAAAGGTCCCGGTGATGTTGCTCAAAGAGTAGGGAATAATAAGCCTGACCTGTAGCAATGGAAGACATGCGATTGGGTGGATAGAATTTATGCAAAAGTAGCGATAAGCAAAAAGCCGCTATGTTAAGAATAGATTATGAAGAGGCTATCGCTTTCAACTACTCCTGATGTTTCCCGTCGATCAAACAGGTTATTCATCTATTCAATTTTTGATAAGGGATTATCCAAAATAAGTTTGCCGGCACTTAAATACAGGAAATATGCTTTCTGGTAATTCTATTAAAAAAATGATAATGAAGAAGTTTTCACTACTTGCCATCCTTTCCGTATCACTCATCATTTTGATCGCTTGTTCCAGGAAAAGCAGCGATGGTGAAACAGCGGGGGTGGTCAAAGGAAAGGTAGTCACTAACGACGGGAAACCTGTAGCAGGTGCAAAGGTGCTTATATCCAGCGTGATCTGGTATAACAGTAATAATGTTGTCAGCACTGGAGCCAATGGCACTTATAGCCGTAAATTATCGGATATCACCAATGATGCATGGTATGCCTATGCCAGCATCGATAAGGAATACAATGGGAAAGTGTATCATATCGATCTGCACCCGGAGTCTACCGAAGATTTCCTGCCCGGACAAGGTGCTGTAAGGAACTTCACCTGGAAACTAACCGGCCCACAGGTGGGAAGATCCACCGGTGTATACGGGGGAGTGGTAACTGTAGCGTCAGAGCCGGGAGTATTCTATGATTATCCGAATGTGACCCTGACCCTGATCCCGCAAGGAACGTTGATAGATGGAAGCACGGGCGCTACCATCACAAAGAAGATCGATAATACTCAGAAGATTGAAGTGCCAATTGGAAGATATGAGGTTTCCGCCATCTATGCACCTGCTGGTCAAACCCCTGTTCAAATGAAGATCAGGTTATCAGACGTAGGCAGCTATGGTACTTCTGCCATCGTGGATTTTACGCCGGAAACCAATTATTGCAAGAACTGCATGACCCTGGATGTAAAACTGTAATACCTAAAACCAGCTTGTTCAATGAAAGAGGGTGACTCATGTAGTGAGCCACCCTCTCTGCATTCAATACGAATGATTTTCTTGCATCAGTTCAGACTTATTTCAAAGTCTTCAGGAGCTTTTCGTTCAAAGCAACATAGTCAGGGTTCTTCGCTTCCTGAGCCAGTTTCAGTGATTCATTGGCAGAAGCGATCGCTTCTTTCTTCATTCCCAGTTTAGCTTCGGCATTGGCTTTCTGATGCCAGATCCAAAATGCTTTGGGGGTTGCTTCAGCGGCTTTGGTCAGCCACTCATGCGCTTGTTTCAGGTCTTTTCCTGTTTCCATGTAGTACATGGCAGCATTGAAGTAAGGAGGTTTCTCAGACTTCATGGCTGTTTCGATCTGGGCCATCACTTTGCCATCGATATCCGTTTTGATAGGAAGCGCAACAGCGGTATTGTCCCACAGGATCCAGAGATTGCACTCGGTGCCTTTGATCTCGTCGAATTGCATGAAGAAGGTCTCGATCTTTTCTTTCAGTGCAACAGGTTTCACTTTCACACGAACCACATCCTGGTCTTCTTTGTAAGCAGAAGGAGAGGTAACATCCAGTTGTTTGGTGAGGATGAGTGTCCACTCGCTTTTGCCAGGGATGCTCAGCAATCCGTATTTGCCGGCAGGAATATTCTTTCCGCCAACAATTACATCATCGCTGAAGTTGATGGTAGTAGCTGAATTTGCACCGGTACGCCATACTTTGTCGAAAGGGACCAGATCTCCGAAGATCTTGCGGCCTTTTGTACTGGGACGGGAGTATGACAGTTCAATGTTACCCAGTCCGAAATCCTGTTTAATGGTTTGAGCAGGAGAAGGAGCGGGAACTTTCAAGCCCTGGGCCTGGAGCGCACCACAAAACAAAGTGATGCTGCAGGCAATGGCAATTGCTGTTTTGATCATTGCAAACAAGTTTAATGCGGCAAAGATAGCCGGTTCGGCAGGAATGAGAAAATGAAGTAACCGTTTTGGAACGGTTAATAATGCCCTTCATCCTAAAAATGTACAATTACGGTAGCGGTGGCTTTGCGCCCTCTCTTGATCTTCCAGGAAGGGCCTTCTTTGATCAGGCGGATCGCTTCCTGGTTGGCTTGCTGTGTAAGCCCACTGGTGATGGTGAATTCAGAGAGCCCGCCATTGCGGGTGACTACAAAGGAAACGCTTACATCACCTTTAACAGTTGAAGAGTCTGACCGGGTAAGACGATTATTTTCGCTCAAATATTTTTCATAGCCCACCCATCCGTATACGGGCTCGGCATTTTGTTGAAGGATGTCTGCTTCCTTGTATCTTTTACTCACGCTTCCGCCTTTCTTACCATACCCTGCTACCACCACCTCGTTGAGGGCCAGATTGGACGGCTGCAACTGCACCTGGTTGGAAACGATATTGGGGTTGAGCTTGAATTGTTGTGTGTTGAAGCCAACAGCGGCCACTGAAACGTTCAATGCACCCGAGTCCTGCAATTTTGCGGGGATATTGAAATACCCTTCACGATCCGTGAGGTAGGTGGTGCCCATATTTTCGAGGCTTTCCTGTGGTCGCAGGTAAGCATTGGCGATAGGTCTTTCTGCGTTATCCACTACACGGCCACGGATCACATTGCTGAGTTTCTTCCTGTCCTTTTCAGACATGCTTACTGCCTGAACTCCGGGAACATGGCCCTGCAGGGCGCCAACGATCTCCGTTCTTACAGGGCGGCCCACGGTGTCGGAGAAATTGAATTGAAGACGGTTGTCGTTGCGCTGCAATGTCACCACTTCTGCGCGCTCATCCATTACTTTGGCCGGGATATTAGTGTCCAGCGGGATGGTTGCAGCAGCGGGGCGGTTATTGGGCTTGTTGAAATTCTCTAACAGGGAAGCTCCCTGAGCGCGCTTTTGCTGCGGCATTGTTTTGGCCAGTGATCTCGCCGTATTGTCATATGATGCGTCTGCGTTTTTCTGCGCATCCGGTGTTTTATAGGTGGATGGGAATTTTTCATACGTGGCGCCCTGGCTGCGGTGCAAGGTCAACCGGCTTGCCTGCTCATCTGCCTGGCCAACTGAAACGGAGTCCGCAATAGCGGCTGTTGCCGGAGCCGGACTGGAGTCTGTGGCAGCCGGCGGAGGTGCAGGCAGTACGCGCTTTTGGGCCACCACCGGAGTGCTGTTCTCCCTATCGGATCTGAAAAGACCGTTCCAGGCAAAAATCCCTGCTACGATCACTACAACGGCGGCCGCCGCCATCTTCCACCATACCATTACCCGCACTTTTCCGGAGCCGGGGTTGATCTTTTCGGCAATGGCTGTTCTCAGATCGGCCAGGTTATCATTCACGGAGGCTTCACCATGAGATTGCATGGCCTCGTCCATCCCTTCGAGGGCATCTGCCAGGAAGGGATCGTCCAGCGCGGCTTTTTCCATGGCATGCATTTCGGATGCAGTCATATTGCCGCTGAGATATCGTTGGATATCCGCTGCTGTGTAATGGGTGATATGTTGTGATTGATCATTCATGGTGAATGCTCATGGCTAAAATTCCGGTGTTTGAATGGTGGCCTGTTTTTCCATGCACAGCTTCAGGTTCCTTCTTCCATTCTGGATATGGCTTCTTACCTTATTCCATTCGATGCCGGTTTCAGTAGCTATTTCTTTGTAACATTTGTTTTGTAAATAGAATAGTTCAACGGTTTGTTTTTGTTCATCGGAAAGGGTTTGCAAACAGTATTCCAGTCTTTGCAGGTTTTCCTCTTTCTGCATCATGCCATTCAGATGCGTTTCGGAATCCGATTGCATAATCTCTGCATTGAATTCGGAAGTCTTTAAGTTTCTGGGGGAGCGGAGCTGCATAAGGCAATGATTCTTAGCGAGTGTATGCAGCCAGCTTTTAACATTTTCCACCTGGTGTTGCCTGAGTTTGCGGGTCAGTTCTTCAAAGAGTTGCATTACGGCATCTTTGGCGGATTCGGGCTCTTTGAGGTATTTGAGGCATACACCATACATAAGGTCCATATACCGTTGAAACAGAAGGCCTAACACTTGCATGTCGCCGGTTTCGCGGTATAGGTCGGCCAGTTCTTTATCTGACCGGTCAGGCTGTTGTATGTTCTTGAGAAAGCCCACAAAGGTTAAAATTAGGAAAAGATAAGTTAAGGAGCGAATTTACAGGGTTCCGCCTTCGGGCCAGTTGCTCCAGTGCGTATTGGGCTTTTCAGTGGGCTTGAAGATCTTTTTGTCGCCTGTTTCCAGGGCATCGGCCAGCATGATGAAGGTCTCGTTCTTGCCGGGCCTTTCTTCATTGGCCACATCGGGGTGGTGCCAATCGTCCAGCCTGATGAAGAGGGGCAGGCCTGGCGGGATGCGTTGGTGGATCTCATCTTCGGGGGCGAGGAATTTATCGCGGTGCTCCGGCATCAGCCCTCTCAGCATTTCCCAGATCATGATCTTACCAGGTTGTTCCAACCTGATGCCTTTGGAGGCATAAAAGGCAGGGTCATGGGAGATTTCGATGGACTGGCCGCGGATCAGCATGGTATGTACAGCGGGGTTGAGATGACTTTCCGTTTCCGGGTCGAAGGTATTGCCCTCGGGGCTATCTTCGGTGGGGTTGAGGAAATTGGCATTGTCCAGCCCCGGTTTATGGGAGAGCCCATTACCGAAGATGTACAGGCAGTTCTCGATGCCGTTATGCCCGCCGCCCCTGTAATTGAAGCCAACTACTTCAATTACAATTCTCCATAAGGAATCGGAGCGATAAGCGGAGAGCCTGGCCGTTACGGGATAGGTATAGCCATTGTCAAGCATGGGAAAGGCGAACTGCTTGTTGGCGGTATCCAGTTGATCCAGGATCTCCTTTGCGGTAAAGGCCTCTTTTTGCTTTTTGTGCGCCATATCCGGAAGATTTCTAATGCAATGTAGCGATTAGCGATTGTTCTTCCGCGTTACGATTCTGATTTTATTGTTCTTTTATAGGCCCAGTAGAACACTACGGGGAATACGAAGAGCTTGAAAACGGTATCGGTGACCAGGCCGCCGATCACCACGCGGGCCAGGGGCCTGGCGGTTTCCGAGCCAATACCGGTGCTGATGGCAGCCGGCAGCAGGCCGATGGCGGCCATGAGGGCGGTCATCAGTACCGGGCGGATCCTGGATTCCACCCCTCTCCGGATCGCCAGCACAAGCGCCTGTTCCGTAGCCACTTTCATGCTCCGCATATTGTGCTTGAAGGTAGACAGCAGGATCACCCCGTTCTGGATACAGATACCGAACAAGGCGATGAACCCGATACCGGCCGAAATGCTGAAATTGATATCGGTCACCAGCATGGAGAAGATGCCCCCCACAATAGCGAAGAGAACGGTATGCAGCACCAGCAGGGAATCTTTGATATTGCCGAAAAGGATGAAGAGGATAAAGAAGATGATCAGCAGGCTGATGGGCACCACGGTGGTGAGCCTTTTGGTGGCACGCTGCTGGTTCTCGAAATCCCCCGACCATTGGAGAGAATACCCATCGGGAATGGTGATGGCGGCGCCTACTTTCGCTTGCGCTTCGGCGATGGTACTTCCCATATCCCGGCCACGCACGGAGAACTTGATGGCGCCATAACGGGTATGGTCATCCCTGTATATGATGCTGGGGCCGGTGATGCGCTTGATCTCCGCGATCTCCTTGATGGGTATCTTGGTGCCGCGGATGGTAGGCACCAGCAGGTTGGCGATGTCTTGTTCATGCTGACGGAACTCTTCCGGGTAGCGGATGCGCAGGTCGAAGATCTTCTCGCCTTCATAGATACTGGTAGCGGCCTTACCACCGATGGCCATTTCGATAACGGCATTGGCATTGTCTGTAGTGATGCCATACAAGGCCATCTTCTGCTGATTGAGATTGATCTGCAGCTCAGGTTGGCCGAGGTTCCGGAGGATCGCCAGGTCTTCGATGCCTTTCACTGTTTTGAGCACATTGAAGATGCTGTCCTCTGTTTTTTCTATCACCTGGTAATTATTGCCATACATTTTAACCACCAGCGATCCTTTTACTCCGGACACGGCTTCCTCCACATTGTCCATGATGGGTTGGGAGAAATTGAGGCTGATGCCCGGAATCACTTCCAGCTTCTGATTCATCGCCTCTATGAGCTGTTCGCGGCTCAGTTTCGATTTCCATTCTTTTTGCGGGTAGATATCGATATGACATTCCACATTGTAAAATCCGGTAGCATCCGTACCGTCGTTGGGGCGGCCGGTCTGGCTCATCACCTGCCGTACTTCAGGGAAGGTGAGGAATACTTTTCTCATCTCATTGGCCACTTTCACAGACTGGTCGAGAGATGCAGAGAGTGGCCCTGTAGCGCGCACGTAGATGGAGCCTTCATTGAGTTGCGGCAGGAATTCAGTGCCCACAAAACGGAAACTGAAGAAGCCCACTACCAGCATGATGATGGCAATAGTGAAGCTCACTGCCTTGCTTCCAAATGAAGCTGTGAAGAGGCGCATCACGTTCCGTTGCGTCCAGTTGAGGAAGAAATTGTTTTTCTCTTTTACATTCTTTTTCAACAGCACGCTCGATAGTACAGGCACCAGGGTGAAGGTGAGTATCAACGCTCCCAGCAGGGCAAAGCCCAGTGTCCATGCCAGCGGGGAGAACATCTTCCCTTCCACTTTCTCGAAAGTGAAGATGGGCAGCAGGCCGGCAATGATGATGAGCTTGGCAAAGAAGATGCTCTTGCCGCTTTCCATACAGGCTTTGCGGATGAGGCCCAATTTGCTTTGCTTGTTGAACCTATCCATGCCCACATGATGGGCCCGTTTATCGAGCATCACGAAGATCCCCTCCACTATCACTACGGCGCCATCGATGATGATCCCGAAATCCACTGCTCCCATGCTCAGCAGGTTGGCCGACATACCTTTCAGTTTCAAACACACGAATGCAAAGAGCAATGATAACGGGATCACTACAGAAACAATCAACGTAGTGCGCCAGTCGGCCATGAAGATGAACACTACAACGGTTACCAGGATGATGCCTTCCATCATATTGTGCAGCACGGTGCCGGTGGCAAAGTCTACGAGGTTTTGGCGGTTGTAGAAAGGCTTGATCTGCACATCTGCCGGTAATATGTTCTTATTGAGAAGATCTATTTTTTGTTGCAGGGCGGCGATCACGTCAGTGGCATTCTCGCCCTTGCGCATCACTACGATGCCTTCCACCACATCGGGGTCACGGTCGCGGCCCACCTGTCCCAGTCTCGGCAATGCGGAAACGGTCACATCGGCGATATGGCTTACCAGTACGGGCGTGCCATTGATATTGTCCACAATGATATTCCGGATCTCATCCACATCATTGAGGATGCCAATGCCGCGCACCACATAGGCTTGTCCATTTTCCACGATGATATCGCCACCCACATTGATATTGCTCCGGTTGACGGCATTGTAGAGCTCCACGGGCGTGATGCCATATTGTGCGGCCTTGCCGGGATCAACGGTGATCTCATAGGTCTTCACCTCTCCGCCAAAGCTCACGATATCGGCCACACCGGGCACGGCCAGGATATGCTTCTCGATGGTCCAGTCCTGGATGGTCTTCAGGTCACGGACCGAGCGGGTATCGCTTTCCAGGGTGTACCGGTAGATCTCGCCGGTGGGGCCGTAAGGCGGTTGTATATCCGGCTCGATGCCTTCGGGCAGTTTGGCCTTCCCGATATTATTGTTCACCTGCACGCGCGCAAAGGCATCGTCCACCTTGTCCTCGAAAATGATCTTCACTACGGATAGCCCAAACAGTGAGGAAGACCGGATGGCGGTCTTCTTCTGCGCAGTGTTCATGGATATCTCGAGGGGGCGTGTCACAAAGCGCTCCACTTCCTCGGCACTGCGGCCCGGCCATTGGGTGATGATGGTAACACTGGTATTGGTTACATCGGGGAACGCTTCGATACCGATGCTCTTGAAGCTCAGGTAACCGGCAACGGCCAGCAGCGCTGTAGAAAAAAAGATGAAGAATTTATTCTTGAGAGAGAAGCTGACAACTCTCCTGATGATCTTATTCATGGAACGGCATTAAAGGTTATTGTTTGAGCGCTTCGTAGAAATAGAGCTGGCGGGATGATACCACCACTTCGTTTTCATCGAGGCCGGCACTGATATAGGCGCGGCCGCCCATTTTTTCCGCTACTTCCACAGGCTGGATACGGGCGGTATTGCCTTCGCGCACCACCACATAGTAGCGGTTATTGTCGAAGATCAGGGAGCGAACGGGAATGCTCACCCTGCTATGCTGCTGCACCACTTTGACCTTTGCAGAAACGAACATTTCCGGTTTGAGCAGCAGGTCCGGGTTATGGATATTGATGCGGGCGCGCATGGTCTTGGTGTCCGGGTCCAGCATTTGGTAGATCTTCTCGATCACGCCCTTGAATACTTTACCTGGATAGGAGAGGGAAGTGAGATGGACACTATCACCCTGATGGATGTACGAAATATCGGATTCATAGATATTCACCATGGCCCATACATTGCTGATATCGGCGATCACGAAAACCGGATCGTTATTGTCTGGCCGGAGATGCGAGTGCTCGGTCACTTTCTTCTCTATCACAAATCCATTGATGGGTGTGGTGATGCGGTAGCCGGATTCCCGGTCGCCGCCGTTGATCCTCAATACCTGTTCTGCTTTATGCACTTCGCTGCTGGCGCGTTTGTATTCGCTTTTGGCTTCTTCCACATCCTTTTCGGAAGCGAGACCGGAAGCGAGGAGGTCTTGCTTCAACGATAGGTCCCTCTTAGCATTGGCGAGTGACGCTTCAGCAGCGGCCAGCTCATTGCTGAACCCTGCCATTTCACTGCTGACCAGCTCCGCAAGCGTTTGTCCCGATTTCACATACCAGCCGGAATGCACATTCACTTTTCGCACAATGCCACTCACCATGGGATAGATCCTGATCTGACTGTCTTCATCCGGAACGATCTTCCCTGAAACCAGGATCTCGTCGCGCACGGCATTGGTAGTGGCAGTATCGGTGATCACCTTGCCGAGCAGTTGTTCCATTTCTTTGGCAGGATCGGTGGCAGGCGCAGGTTCTGCTTTCTGTTTGCAGGCAAACAGAACGGTGAGGAGGCAAGGTCCGAATAGGTAATGTTTATTGAACATGGAAAAATTTTAAAGGTGAATGAGCTGTGAACCGCTGACGAAATTGATCTGTTCCAACGCGCGATAACGGTTGTAGCGGATCTGGTGGAGATTGATGATGGTTTCTTTGTACGAATCGTAGAAGTCGATGAACTCCAGCAGGCTGAGATTCCTCCGTACGAAATTCTTCTGCACTTCTTCGATGAGGTGATGGAACCGGGCGTCGAATTCAGGATCGATGCCTTCATAGAGCGACTCTGCGTTGAGGGCATCGGTGTATCCTTGCATCACTTCATGGGCAAGCTCGTTCTCTGTTTGCCGGAGTGCCGTTCTGCTTTGCTGAATACGTATTTCAGCCTGTTTGATATTGCCCTGGTTGCGGTTGAAAAGGGGCAGGGGCATGCCTACTTTCACGCCGGTATAGTTGCGGATATAAGAGCCCTGTTTGTCGTACGTGAGGCCTACATTGAGATCAGGAATGGCCAATGCTTTCTGTAATTTTTGGTTGAGCTCCTGGCTGCGCACATTCTCTTTGGCGGCCAGCAGGTCCTGCCGATGGGCGCGCGCCGAATCCAGCAATTGCGTGTAATTGAATTCCCGGAGGGGATGATAAGAGAAAGAAGGCTCAGTCCATACGGGCATCACGGGTGTTGCGGGATCGATGCGGGTGAGCAGTTTCAGCTCGGTGCTCACGGCATTCACTTCCTGCTGCAATTCTTTTTTGGTGGCCTGCAGGCTGTAGAGCAGGCTCTGGATGCGGAGCAATTCTTTCTGTGCAATATTCCCTTTTTCCAGTTGTTCCTTGAAGCCGGTAACGATGCGGCTGAGCGACAGGATCTGCGCATCATAGAGACCGAGGGAGCGTTGCAGGAAATTCAGGTGATAGAAATTGTCGCGCAGCGTGAAAGTAAGCGTACGCACCAGGTCGTAGAACTCATGCTCACTCAGCTTCACCTGGCTTTGGGCCAGTTGAACGGCTTTATTGCGTTTCCCGGCCAGGATGATCACCTGTGAGAGCTCAATGGCGTTGGTGCCATTGTACCCAAGGTCCATCCATTTCTTGCTTTCAGGATCGTAGAGGACATTCTCGAAACTGAGCTCGGGATTGTTGTAGAGACCAGCGGTGATCACTTCGGTTTTTGCGATATCGATATTGTAACGGGCAGCCAGCAGGTGGAGGTTACTGTCGATGAACCGTTGTTCCGCTTCTTTAAGTGTGAGGTGCAGGGTATCGGCCTGTTGCGCATTCGTTACCAAATGGCAGGTGATCAACCCTGTTAGCATGAAGTAAATTTTTTTCATCATTTGCATACCTGGAATTCAGGCAGCAAAATTTGAAAACGATCATTAGAGGGTCCTTATGCGGTGATTAGAACGAGATTAGAAATCAGGACTTATTGGTAAATTAATGTGAAAACAAGCGCCTTTACCATCATTGCGGGTAGCCATTACGGTTCCTTTGTGCATAAGGATGATCTTCTCCGTTATGCTCAGCCCTACGCCGCTACCGGGATAGGCCCTTGCATTGCTTGCCCGGAAGAAAGGCTGGAACAAGGTGCCCTTCTCTGCATCGGGGAATCCGATCCCCTCATCCGCAATGCTGATCAGCACTGATTCTTCCACCTGGGATACCATGATGGTGACCGGCTTGTTCTCCGAGAACTTGAAAGCATTTTTGATCACATTGTTGATAGCCGTTTCCAGCAATACTTTATTGCCTTCCACCCAAACCGGTGTTTGGGGAGCGCCGGAATAGTTGAACTGGTACTGATGTCCCTGATCTTTCCAGTAATCCATTATTTGCTGCAGCAGTTCCGGTATGTTCACCGGTTCAAAATGCTGGTGAGGGCGGGCAGCATCGTAATTGCTCAGTTCAAACAATCGATTGAGGATCACTGTGAGCTTTTCGGATTCAGCCAGTACGGAGCGCATGGTGCTGATATATTCTTCCTGGCTGCGTGGTTTGCTGAGCATCACTTCCAGCTCGCCGATGATGGAGGTAAGGGGCGTTCTCAGTTCATGCGAGGCATTGCTGACAAAGGAGCGTTGCATATCGAAAGCATGTTCCAGGTGGCTGAGCAGCTCATTGAAATTATTGGCCAGTTCATTGATCTCGTCCTTGTTCTGGGGAACGATCACACGCTCATGCAGGTTGCCGGTCCTGATCTTGCGGATGGTATTGTTCACATGCACGATGGGCTTCAAAGCCTTTCCTGCAAAGCGTTTGCTGAGGATGAAAAGGATGGCCAGCCCTATCACGTATGTGGAGCAAAGCATCATCAGCAGGTTGTTGAGATGCTGCCGGCCTGAATAGTTCTCGGCCGTGACGATGATCACGAAATTCCCCTGGTTATCATCATAGGTGATGCCGGCTGCGGGCTTGCCTTCGAGCAGGAAAAAGAGCTCGTTGTTATTGCTGTTGCGGATCCTTTCTACCAGTTCAGGTGTGATGGTAGAGGTGGAATCGTTGATGAAGGATTGGGTATTTTGATCGTTGTAGATGAAGGAGCGCTCACCGGCCAGGGTGCGCATATATTTCTGCTGGATCTCCAGGAAACTTTTTTTGGTGAGCTCATCTTTTTCCAGGAATACCTGGGCGGTGATGAGGGCCCTGTCGCGCAGGCGATGATAGAACACCTGCTTCACATAATCGGCAAAGAGGCCGTAGATGAGGAGCATCACCAGCAGCATGATGCCTGCGGAGAGTAGGGCGAATTCCAGGGAAAGCCGGTTACGGATCTTCATACGGGTTATGATTTAAGTACATATCCCATGCCGGTAAGGGTATGAATGAGCTTATGCCCATCAAAGGGCTTTTCTATTTTGTTGCGGAGATAGTTCACGTATACGTCCACTACATTGGCATTGGATTGCCTGTCGATACCCCAAACGGCATCCGAGATAAAGGCGCGGCTCAGCACTTTATTGGGATGCTTCATGAATAGCTCCAGCAGTTTGTATTCCCGGGCTGTGAGGGAGATCTGGATGCCGTTCCGGGTGGCGGTCTTGCTGGCAGTGTCCAGCATCAGATCATTGAACTGCAGGGTTTCCTGGCTGATACCATCCTGGTGATGCCTGCGGTGCAAAGCCTGGATACGGGCCAGCAGCTCCCTGAAATGAAAGGGCTTGGTGAGGTAATCATCGGCGCCATGGTCCAGACCTGTAACGATATCATCGGTGGTTTGCAGGGCGGAGAGCATCAGCACAGGCGTCCACACCTGTTGTTGCCTGAGCTTACGGCAGATCTCGCGGCCATTGATGCCGGGAAGGAGGATATCGAGGATGATGACATCGTAATCTTTTTCCATAGCGGCTTTGAGGCCGGCCTCTCCATCGGATTCCAGCTCTACGGTGAATTGCTGTTCTTCCAGTCCTTTTTTAATGAAGGAAGCAACTTTCTGTTCGTCTTCGATGATGAGGATGGTCATTGGCGGTGAAATTTAGAAGGTGTTGCCGTCGCTCGCGTCCGTTGGAGTGACGGCTACACCCTGTGCAAGTGGCAAAGATTACAAAATTTGAAGAGAGAAACTGCAAGGCAACGTTAAAACCTCCTTCTGAAGGCGGGGTGATGACTTACCAGCGTGGATTTGAGGAAGTCCCTGTCGAGATGTGTATAGATCTCCGTGGTAGTGATGCTCGCATGTCCGAGCATCTGTTGCACTGCCCGGAGATTGGCGCCGCCTTCCACCAGGTGGGTGGCAAACGAGTGGCGGAAAGTATGCGGAGAGATATTCTTGGTGATGCCGGCAAAACTGGCCAGTTCCTTCAAAATAAGAAAGATCATCACCCTGCTCAGTGGCTTGCCCCGCCGGTTGAGGAAAAGGAAATCTTCCGAGCCTTTGGCTACCACTTGTTGGTTGCGGTAATTCTGTAAATAGATCCTGATCTGCTCAATGGCGGAGCTGCCGATGGGCACCAGTCTTTCTTTATCGCCTTTGCCGATCACGCGGATGAACTCTTCATCGAGATAGAGTTGTGAGCGCTTGAGGTTCACCACTTCACTCACGCGAAGGCCGCAACTGTACATGGTTTCCAGGATGGCTTTGTTACGATGGCCCTCCGGTTTGCTGAGATCGATCTGCGCAATGATGGCTTCGATCTCTTCGTAAGCAAGCACTTCGGGCAATGCTTTTTTGAGGCGTGGCGCTTCCAGCAGGATGGAGGGATCGGTCTTCGTGATCTCCTCTATCACGCAATACCTGAAGAACTGCCGGATACCCGCCACTATTCGGGCCTGCGAAGTAGTGGTCATGCCCAGCTCAGCGATCCAGGCAAGAAAGGTCTGCAGGTCCCTGAGACTGATATCTGCCGGACTGCTATTCATTCCTTTTTCTTCCAGGTATTGAGTGAGCTTATCGATATCATGCAGATAAGCCTCCACCGAATTGCCGGATAGCGACCGCTCGGTAGTAAGATATCGTTGGAATCCTTTTTTGCTGTCAAGCCACATAACTGTTATATTCGCCCTTCAAATGTAATATAACAGATGGAACCATTCAATCTTAAGTCGTTCAAGAGAAAGATGATGACCAACCGCCCGATCCTGAGAAGGTTCCTTTCCCGTGTGGAAAGCAAAGAGCCAAAGGGATTGGACAAAGTGATGCACCAGGAAAATGCGGAGGTATGGAAAGATATGGATTGCCTGGCCTGTGCCAACTGTTGTAAAACGATGTCACCCACCTTCACCACTGAAGATGTAAAACGGATCTCGAAGCATGTAGGCATGAGCGTACAGGCATTCCGCGATAAATATCTTTACCTCGACAAAGCGGATAACGATTGGATGAATAAGCAGCAACCCTGCCAGTTCCTCAATCTCGACGATAACAAGTGCAGCATCTATGAAGTGCGCCCCAGCGACTGCGCCGGGTTCCCTCACCATACCAAGAAAAAACCGCTGGACTATATCCATGTGTACAAACAGAACGTGGAGTATTGCCCTGCTACCTACAAACTGGTGGAAAGAATGATGTATCGCATGGAAGGGGAGAAGCTCAAGTAATTTCAGTAATAAATATCTTCGATCAGGAAATAATCGGCATTGCCATCCCTGTGCAGGGTGATGCTGAGGATATCGTACTGGATGCGATTCCACTGCGGATCCAACTGCTGGTAATGCTCCGCGCATTTCATCATATTCTCCATTTTCTTTCTTGATACTGCTTCTTCCGGATAACCGAAATGATGGCTGGTCCTGGTTTTGATCTCGATGAAGTGAAGCATATTGTCCTTGCTGGCAATGATATCGATCTCGTATTTCCGATACGTCCAGTTCCGGTGCAGGATCTTATATCCCATCCGCTCAAACCAACCGGCTGCCCGGTCTTCCCCTATTTTACCCGTCTCATTGTGTTGAGCCATGCCGTTGATTTTGTATTATTGTAACCCGAAAACCAGTATATGCAAAATAATACAAAAATTTTCAGGCTCGAAGGCAAGGTGCAGCATTACGCATGGGGAGGCAACGAATATATCCCTTCCGTGCTGGCTCAAAATAATCCCGACAAGAAACCATTTGCTGAATACTGGATGGGCGCGCACGTGAATGCGCCCGCACTGGTAGTTACTGCAGAAGGTAAGGTGCCTTTGGATGAATTCATCGCGCAGGACCCCGCCACCAAACTGGGCAAAAAAGTGAATGACCAGTTCGGCAGACTTCCTTACCTGCTGAAAGTACTGGATGTGAAAGATATGCTGAGCATACAGGTGCATCCCACCAAGGCCGCTGCTGTAGCGGAGTTTGCTGCGGAGAATGAAAAAGGCATCGCCCTCAACGATCCCAAAAGGAATTATAAGGACGATAATCATAAGCCGGAACTGATGCTGGCCCTCTCTGACTTCTGGCTCCTTCACGGATTCAGGAGAACAGAAGAGACCGCCGTCATTATCGGTAAGATCCCCGAACTGAATTTCCTGATCCCTTTCCACGATCAGCAGGATCATGCACGCATATACAAACATGTTATGAGCATGCCCCAGGAGGAAGTGAACCAACGCCTCCAGCCCTTACTGGATCGTATCATTCCACTGTACAAAGCCGGTAAACTGGAAAAGACCGATCCCGATTTTTGGGCAGCACGTGCCGCCATCACATTCAATGAGCCGGGTCGCATAGATCGTGGCATCTTCTCCATCTATCTTTTCAATCTTGTTCGCATCGAACCGGATTATGCCATCTTCCAGGATGCAGGTGTACCGCATGCATACCTCGAAGGACAGAATATGGAGATCATGGCCAATTCCGATAATGTGCTGCGTGGTGGCCTCACCAACAAGCATGTGGATGTGGACGAACTGATGAAGCATGTGAAGTTCACGCCGGTTGAGCCTGAACTGATCATGGGCTCTGTTGAAATGGAAACGCCGGAAGGCCAATATGCCGAGACCCGTTTCAAAACACCGGCACCTGATTTTGAACTGCGGCAGATCTGGTTACCGGAAGGAGAACAACTTGCATTACCTGTAGATACCACAGATATCTTTTTTGCGCTGGCAGGAAAAGCGGAAGTGAAGAGTGGGGATACTACCATTGAATTGAATCGCGGTGAAGCGCTGCTGGCATTGCCCGGCGCTGATCTGCATGTTAAGGCGATTGGCGATGAGGTAGTGATCTTCAGGGCTACTGCGGGAGTGTAATATGATAAACTGCGTCCATTGCTGGCAGGAACAGAAGCCCCAAGCCTCTTTATCGCAGTACATTGTAAAGCATATTTGAATCGAAATAGTTATCCGTGAAATCAATATGCTTCAGTACCCAGGCTTTGTCGGAATCCCAGAATTCGTCGTTGTAAGAGATATCGATATAGGGGAGGAGTACATCGCCTGCATAGCCATTGAGCTGTTTGATGGCTGGCCCGAATTTGCAGGCGCAAAAAGAACCGAAGACGGGAGTAGCTGAAATATTGATCTGCATCTTTGCGCCATTGGAATTTGTTTTGATGCTTTGAACAAGGCGTCTGCGCGGCCAGATCAGGGATTGCAGTTTGCCAAGTGCCTCAGCACGGGCGGCATTGAGGCTGATGGCCGCATTCAAATGAGGGTCTGCAAATTTGCCACTGCAGCAACTGTCGATATCAGTTTGGAAGTATCCATCGATCAGGAGGGGAAGGAAATGATTGCTGGTATCGTTGAGATCGGTTTCGCTGATGATCCAGCAGGTCCTTTTGTCGCCTTCGAAGCTTTTGGAATTCTTCTTTTCTATCGTGATCACCACATAGCGTTTGACATCTCCGGGCTGCGCCTGGCCGATGAATGAAATGGCCATAAGCAGGCATATGAGCAGCAGGGCTTGCTTGTGTTTTCTCATGTGAATTGTTTCGGTTTAATGGTCAGTTGGTATTCCAAAGTAATCAAAATCCCCGGAAAAAGGAACGGGGCCGTAATTTCTTACAGCCCCGTTTGAATGATCAGATTATTGTCATTACGCGAGAATGGTAATGAGGCCTTTGATCACGGCTCCGAGCTTTACGGCTTCCAGCACTTTACTTTCGCTGCTTCCGTGTTGCAGTACGGATGCCTCGTGAGAGGTAACGCACATTTCGCAACCATTGATGGAAGAGATCACCAGGGAGGCCAGCTCAAAGAACTCCTTGCCAAGTACAGGATTCATCATGATGCTCATCTTGATACCTGCAGGAGTGGCCGTATAATATTCTTTCTGCATGAAATGACGGAACCTGTAGAATACATTGTTGGTAGCCATCAGTGAAGTACAGGCGATCATTTCCGCGATCTCTGCTTCAGTGGCGCCGGCATCCTTTGCCAGGCCTGTGAAAGCGGTCTGCAGGAAATCCACCCGCTCGTTCACGGCTACGCCCAGGGCCAGCAACAGGGCTTCCTTGCGGGAAAGGTACTGTGTGTTGTTCAGCACATTGCCGGTATTGATCTTAAGATCCTTGATATACCTGGCATTCACCTGCAATAAGGCCTGTGCATTGGCGGAGGGAACATAATCGGGAATGTTCAGTTCTGCCAGCAGATTTTGAAAAGTTTCGTTCTGAATTGCTTCAACGCTCATGGTTCCGGATTTTGATTAGTTCATGTTCAACTGGGTAGTCAGTGTTTCCTGACCTTTATTCCAGTTGCAGGGGCAAAGCTCATCTGTTTGCAGTGCGTCCAGTACGCGGAGCACTTCCTGTACGTTACGGCCTACATTCAGATCGTATACGCTCACCCAACGCACGATACCCTGAGGATCGATGATGAAGGTAGCGCGGTAGGCGATCTTCTCTTCATTGTCCAGGATGCCCAGTTCCTCTGCCAGTGATTTTGACGTGTCGGCCAGCATGGGGAATTTCAGGTCTTTCAGGTCAGCATGGTCTTTTCTCCAGGCGAGGTGAACGAATTCAGAATCGGTAGAAGCACCGATCAGCACTGCATCGCGGTCGGAGAAATCAGACGCTTTCTTGTTGAACTCGGCGATCTCGGTAGGGCAAACGAAAGTGAAATCCTTTGGCCACCAGAACATCACCATCCACTGACCCTGGCTGCTGGCATGGTCTTGTGTCAGTTCAGCGAACTCTTTTCCTTTCTCTGTAGATACTACTGCCTTTTTCTTGAATGCAGGGAATTGGCTCCCAATAGACAAAATTCTGTTGGACATATATTGTGTATTAAAGTTTCCGGATGATATTCTCTCAGTGAAGCAACCGTAAGGAGGCGCAAAAATAAGGGTGTAAATAATAGATAATCATAAACATTATCTATTGATCGATAGGATTTATCTATGAAGATGAATGGCGGAGAGGCCAGGTGGACCGAATACGAAAATATTGTACTTTTGTGCCTTATTACTTTCCATTATGAAATCAAACAAGAAACTGATCTGGACCCTGGTAATACTGGTGATCGTTGCAGCCGTTTATCGTGTGATCCCCGGAAGGCCCATGGGATTTGCTCCCCAGATCGCGATCGCCCTCTTCAGTGGCGCCATGATCAAAGACAAAAAACTTGCTTTCTTATTTCCCGTACTGAGCATGCTGATCTCTGATCTTTTCTATCAGGGGCTGTTTGCAGCCGGAATGGCACCTTATGGTGGATTCTATGGCGGTATGTGGATCAACTATATCCTCTTCACTTCCGTAACCGTGTTTGGAATGATGATCAGGAAGAACAATGTCACAAATGTATTGGTGGCTTCACTGGCAGGCCCCACTTATTTCTTCCTCGTATCCAATTTCCTCACATGGGCCGGTGTAGGTGATTTTGTTGAGTATCCCAAAACCTGGGAAGGATTGATGGCATGCTATGCTGCCGGTATTCCTTTCTACAAAGGAAGTCTGATGGCAACTGTAGCTTTCAGTGGTCTTTTCTTCGGAGGCTGGGCATTGATTGGAAAGAAACAAACAAATACAGTGGTAGCGTAAGCGCATAAAGATACAATGCAAAGAGGGCGGTTTCTCAAATGAGATCCCGCCCTTTTGCTTTATAGGTCTTGGATCCGGGCGATCTCCGCATCGATATCATCGAAGTGCTGTATGTAGATGGCGAGGTCTTCATCCATCCAACGGAGAATGGTGTAAATCTCTTCCCGGATAGAGTGGACCATATCGAAGTTCAGGTGTGATCCGGAAAAGCAAATAGGCTCATTGTGGTAAACCCTGTTACGAAAGCCACGGATACGGTTAAGCATACTTGACACCACCCGTCTGTTGACGTCTCTCGGACGGGCAGGAAAACAACGAATGAGGTTGCCATTGATCAGTCGCCAATGCAGAAGATCGAAAAGACGCGTCCAGAAACCAAAATGCTGACAGGAGATGATCCGCCCGGCAGATACTGATCCGTATTTGCCTGTTACGAAGGATTCAGCATCTTCAACTGAGCGCTTCAGATAATAGCCAGATGCACCCAGGCTAGGGGCGCTCATGAACCGGTCTTTTTCATGAATGATCCATTGCGGGTTGGAGAAATACAAGGCCAGATTTTCGTTGATAGAGTTGCGCAATGCTAATTCGAACATGTGCAGGATCGGATAAAAACTGCGGGACACTCTCAGGTTGATATGGTATAACTGCTCAGCCTTGACAACTGAATTACCCGTAGCAATGCGGAATTTATCCAGTCTCGGCCTGGAAATGAAGTATTCCAATTTGGTGTAATTCAAATTAAATTTTTTTTGTGATCAAATAATTAGTTCCTACCTTTGATTTGTTATACTCGGTCAAGCCTCTTTCTTAGTTGAAACGTAACCGGGTGATTGAATTAAAAGCTCCGTTCTGCGGGGCTTTTTCTTTTTGAGTACTTCCTGGTAACTAGTTGCCTTGATATTTCTTACTGCGTAGTGGTTTCCTTTACCTGATCGTAAAGGGGAATGTCAACATGAGCGGATATACGAATAAATGCCTGTGAAAGATTTTGCCGGCAGGCAGAAAATAAAAATGCTCCGTTTCCGGAGCATGTACACAATACTGTTAGTGGGGATCACTTCATTTCCAACTTCACCTCAGAAACGATCAGCCCTTCCTTGTTCTCCTTATCAAAAAACGTTGCTTTCAGATTGTAGACGGCGCCCTTAGTCATGGGATCTCCTGTGCTTAGCCTGGCACTGAGCTTAGTGGCCTCTTCAGGTTTGAATCCATCAGTCATGTTGGCGAATGCGTCCGGCAAATTGATGATCTCCTTTCCGGCTGTATCCGTGAGCAGGATCTTGCAGCCAGGATATACACGGCCGTTCTTCTGCTTGTAATTGCTTACGCCGGATGCAACCACGTAAACAGTGGTGCCCAGATCCACTTTGTTAGAGCTTAATTTATTACCTGACTCATCTTCCATGTAAGAATCCTCTACATGAAGCCCCTTGTAATTGGTGGTAAGCCCTGTATTGAGGTCTTTTTTCATGCCTCCGCTGAAATTGCAGCCAATGCAGCATACAAGAGCAATAATAACCGGAATGGATAAACGATTCATGAGCGTTGTTTTAGGTATTGAAGATTGGTTAGTTAGTTCTCTCCATTTTCAAAGCCAAGGTCTGGTG
>JAGIAP010000003.1:0-20867 GCA_017744805.1 Chitinophagaceae bacterium
GCCACAGAACAGCGTGAAATTCATCGGAAAAACGCCACAGGGTTTTATTTGGCTGGCTACGGAAGATGGATTGGTAAGATTTGATGGGAACGGTTTCAAACAATTTGGAAAACCTGAACTACCTCTCAGCTCCAATAGGTTCCAGGTTATTTACCCGGGAAAAAATGGAATATTGTACGGCTCCACCGAACCATTCGAACAGGTTAGGATAGAAGAAGGTAAGGTAACAGTAGACAAGGAGCTCAATTTTGGACTGAAGCAATGGTCGTGCCTCGATTTCGATACCCGGGTCCATACATACTATGCAAACGGTCAGATCTATATCGGCAGTCAATCCGTTTGGAAATTCAGCAGGGCGCTGATCCCTGCCTCTGACCGGATCCTGTACCTCTATGAAAAAGACAGCATGCGATTGTATAAGGACCACCGGCTCATGGCAGTAGAATCATACAAATCGTCCCAGGACTGGCGCTTCTTTCTCCTCAATGATAAACTGTACCAGTTCCTGGATGGGGGCAGGGTGCAATCATTTTTTCCGCAAACCCAACTGCAACTGGAAGGAGATATTCTACGCGATCCTTCATTCAAAACAAAAAACGGGGAGATCCATCTCCTCTGGAATATCACTACGCCCGAACAAGTGATCATATGGTTCAATCAATCTTTCTACCTGGTAAAAGAAGCATCACCAGGCAAACTTGTCAGTAAGCTTTTGTTTAGCGGGTTCGATGCCAAAGCTTTCAACACCGGGACAGCACTGTACGATGAGCAGTCGGGGAAATTATACCTTGGCAGTTCTACAAAAGGTTTCATGATCCTGACTCCCCCGGTGTTCAGTGTAGTAACCCAACCCAGCGGCGAGAATATCTTTTATAGTCAACAAGAGCTTACGCCAGGCAAGGTAATATCCAATGCAAATTCTCTTTTCGATATTTCAGGACAGGGGATGCCAGTCAGGAACCCGTTTCAGCCGCTGAATGCGGATTTCCAGGGCCTGATCAAGGATAAGGAGAACTTTACCTGGACGAGGAACAGGTATCATATGTACCGGTATTCGCCTTCCGATCTCAGACCCGACCGCTCCTGGAAATTGCCGGCAGGCGTTGCAGATATCTGCCCTTCACCTGATGGGGCGTTATGGGTGGCCAGTGGAAAGGATGTTTTTTTGCTCAAGGACCCTGCTGGCGAGAAAGCGCCGGAGCATTTTATCTCGATTCCGGAGGTGATCACTTATATGGAATGGATGAACAATCATCTCTTGTTGGTTTGTTCGGCCGCTAATCTTTATGAGGTTGACCTTAAAGGGCGAACTGTAAGGTATGTGCCGGAAATGAAGGGGAAATGCATTCGTCATATTTATCAGGCTTCCTCTGATGAACGCTGGTTCGGTACTTTCGGAAATGGATTTGTGCTGTGGAAGAATGGCCGTTATTTCGATTTTCCCCCCGACAGAATGGGATACCTGAAAGCTGCTCATTGTATCAGGGAAGATGAACAAGGTTATTTCTGGATACCCACCAACAAAGGCCTGTTCCTCATTCGCAAAGCAGACCTGCTGGCGTATGCAGACGGGAAAACAGAAAAAGTGTACTATCATTATTTCGATAAGAACGATGGATTCAATATCAATGAATTCAATGGTGGCTGCCGGCCCTGTGCCATTACACTCAGTAACGGAAAGATCTCTTTGCCTTCCATGAATGGCCTGGTGGTATTTCATCCGGACAGTGTGCGGGCCACCCTTCCCGATAAGGATCTGTTCATAGACAAGATCGAATTGGATGGGCAGATCATCGATACTGTATCGTTGACTCATTTGCCAAGGCAATTCGGACAACTTAATTTCTTACTAAGCACTCCATATGCGGGTAATCTGCATAATGTACAAATAGAATATGCATTGGTCAATGAGGAGCAGAAGCCCCGGTGGATACCGGTTGGAGAAGACAATACTATTTCATTTTCCAGCATTCCATCCGGCAGTTATGAACTGTTGATCAGGAAACTGAACGGCTTTGGTCTGAATAATTTCATAGAGAAACGTTTATACGTCAGCGTTTCTACCGCCTGGTACAATACCTATTATTTCTATTTCTTTTCCATTGTTCTGGCAGCAATCGCAGCCTGGTTATTCAGCCGGATGCGCAATCGTTATATGGTCAGGAAAAATACTCAACTGGAGCAGATTGTGGCGGAAAAAACAAAGCAATTGCAATGGGAAGCAGACATGCAGGAGAAGATCCTCAGCTCGGTAAACCATGATATTCAAACGCCGATGCAGTACCAGCGTATGATGTCCGCAAAAGTACACCAGCTTTTACTGGAACAGAAAAATATGGAAGCGCTTGCCTATGCCAAAGAAGTGAATAGCAGCACGCATCGCCTATACTTCATGGTGGAGAATATGCTGAGTTATCTGAAACTGCGACGTAAGCAAAAGGATATCCCAACACAGTTGACAGATCTGTACAACCTGGCGGAACAAAAGAAGATAATTTTTGAAAGTATTGCCAGGGAGAAAGGTACCGTTATCCAAAATAAACTGCCAGTGGGATTCTGTATCGAAAGCGATGCTCAGTTGATCGCTGTGATCCTGCATAACCTGATCGACAATGCCGTGAAAGTGACACGCAATGGTAGTATCAGCATAGAATCGGGAACCTCGAATGGATCCTGGGAACTGATCGTTACGGACACAGGGCCAGGAATGCCTCCGGTCATTCAGCAATGGGTGAATGATCCGGATCGATCGGAAGTTCCTGTACAGGGGCTGGGTTTACTAATGATCATGGAGCTGGCGCAAATGCTGGCATTGCAGGTTGAAGTAAGATCGGAACCTGCTAAGGGAACGAGATTCAGCATCAGGCCAGGTCAATAATAGAGTGGGGGATCAGCCATATCCTTCCATCAATCTCAGTTTCTCTGAAAGCTCAATCAGGTTGGAAACCTGCAGCTTACTGAAGATCTTGGTCTTATAGGTACTGATTGTAGAATCCCTGATATTGAGTGTATTCTTGATTTCCATCGTGGAAGCGCCGCGCAGCATTAGTCGCATCACTTCCAGTTCACGATTGGATAAGGATGATAGACTATCTTTCTGTGATGGGCCAGTAGAAAGTAACTGGCCGATCAATTGGGACTTCACGTCCTCACTGATATATTTTTCTCCTTTCAACACCTGCTTCACAGCTTTTACGACTTCCTCAGGAGAAGAGCGTTTGTGGATATACCCCATGGCGCCTGATTTCAGGCTCCGGATGGCATAAAGCTGTTCTTCATAACTGGAGAAAACAAGGATGCGCAATCCGGGCCGGCGAAGATGAACGGCTTCGATCATTTGAAAATTATCCCCACCGGGAATATGTATATCGAGAAGAAGGAGATCGAAATGATTCCTGTCTACCTCTTGAATTACTTCATCGAAAGTTTCTACATCAGTTATAACAGCGTTTGGTACGGAATCCCTGAGTAGCATGGCCGTACCGATCCTTACGATACTATGGTCTTCGGCAATGAGGATATCAGGCATGTGATCATTTTATGGCCGCAATTTATGGTATTAAGCTGACTTTTGTACCTTCGTAGCCTGCTTCCCCTTCCGGTTCAATTCCCCCCCTTGAGAACATTGGAATATGATTGGTTTCATTTTTTTTGACACTCAATTTTATTTGCCATGAGTAATCTATCTTCTCATGAAGAGATCAAAAAGCAACAACGGGAAACCTGGAATAAATTTTCCCCGGGTTGGAAGAAATGGGAAACTCAAAACGATGCTTTCACTTCCAAAGTCTCCAAAGCCATTATCGATGCTGTTGAACTATCAGGTAATGACCATGTGCTCGATATTGCTTCGGGAACGGGCGAGCCCGCTTTGGTGTATGGGCTTCGCCGGAAAAGAATCCCTTCGCTACAACTATCATGGATGTGATCAAAAGATATGTGGATATGCCCATGCCTGCCCCGGATGAGCAAAGCGGATGATGCCGCTAAAAAGAAGATCAAGGATGAAGTGTTCAGGGAGGCAGGAAAATTTATGGAAAATGATCGGTTGTCGATACCCGGGGCTGCATGGATTATTAGAGCCAGTAAACAATAAAAAGCAACTACCAGGAGTTTAACCAGATAAACTTCTATATTAGTATATTGAATTTACTTATATGCAAACATCAGCTCCGCGACTTAAGATTGGCGAAGGGAAAATAAGTGGTTACTCGTCGATATTCCTTGGTTTACTATCCCTGACCGGCGTTATTTGTTTCAAATACCCCGAGTGGCTTACCACACCCGAATTCAGGGAGGTATACACAGGCGAGTCTATGAAGATATTACTAACGGCTACCATTATTGCCTCTTTTCTTTTCGCGCTGGTCAGTTTTATGCTGAGCAAACAAAAGAAATGGGCCATGGCGGGATTGCTGATCTGTACCGCAGCAATAGTGATCGGAGGCTTGCAGGTACAGGGCCGGCCGGTAGAAAAGACCAGTTGGCACCTGGGGGTGGATTGGTTATTGCTGGACCTGTTGCTGATGGCCGTGATCTTTGTTCCCATTGAAATGGTATTCCCGAAAAACAGGCAGCAAAGTAAGTTTCATGAAGAGTGGAGAACGGATCTGCTATATTTTGTGGTCAGCCATTTGTTCATTCAGTTCTTTGGGGTGATCACGCAGAAGCCGGCGAAATTATTCTTTGGATGGATCGGACTGTCGGAAGTGCAGCATTGGGTGCAACAGCTTCCTTATTTGATCGAGCTTTTCCTGGCCTTCCTGGTCACCGACCTCTTTCAATATGCTGCCCATCGCTTTTTCCATTCACATACCTACCTGTGGCGCTTCCACTCCGTACACCATTCCACTAAGAATATGGATTGGCTGGCCGGATCGAGGACACATTTCGTAGATATTTTCGTTACCCGGTCCATGACCTTTATTCCCTTGTACATTTTTGGATTTTCGGAGATCACTTTTAACACTTATATCATCTTCATGGCTATCCACGCCGTGCTTATCCATGCCAATACACGGATCAATTTTGGTTTCCTGAAATATATCTTTGCCACGCCCCAATACCACCACTGGCATCATTGTGAAGATCCCCGCTACTATGGAAAGAACTTCGCCACCATCTTCCCTTTTATCGATAAGATATTCGGCACCTATTACCTGCCAGGCAATACCTGGCCCGAAGGTACCGGGTTGCGGGAGACTCATTTCCCCAAAGGGTATGTGAACCAACTGGTGTACCCTTTTACGAAAAGCCCGTTTGATGAGAACCTGGATATGGAGAATGAGACCAGGAGATAATCCGGGAAGCGCAGAACAAATTCAGATATTGACTTGTAGATAGATGTGTGAACATATTGTATCACAATTCCCGAAAGAAGATCTATGAAGAAAATAGGATTTTTATCATTTGGGCATTGGGCCAGTCATCCGGCCTATAAGACCCGTACCGCCAGCGACACCTTGCTTCAGTCTATCGATCTCGCTGTGGCAGCCGAAGAGCTCGGGTTGGATGGCGCCTATTTCCGGGTACATCATTTTGCGGCTCAGTTGGCATCTCCCTTTCCTTTGCTTGCTGCCATTGGCGCCAAAACAAGCAAAATAGAGATCGGCACAGGCGTTATCGATATGCGTTATGAAAATCCGCTCTACATGGTAGAAGATGCCGGAGCTGCCGACCTGATCTCGCGCGGACGGTTACAATTGGGCATCAGCAGGGGCTCGCCGGAACAGGTGATTGACGGGTGGCGCTATTTTGGATATGAACCAGCCGAAAGCGAAACCGATGCCGATATGGGGCGCCGTAAGGCATTGGAGTTCCTGGATAAACTAAAAGGTATCGGGTTTGCCCAGCCTAATCCATATCCCATGTTCCCGAATCCACCGGGCCTCTTAAGATTAGAGCCGCATTCCGAGGGACTAAGGGATCGGATCTGGTGGGGAGCAGCCTCCAATGCAACCGCAGTGTGGGCAGCGGAAAACGGTATGCATCTCCAAAGCTCTACCCTGAAGTTCGACGAAAGCGGAAAACCATTCCATATACAACAGGCAGAGCAGATCAGGTTGTATAAAGAAGCCTGGAAGAAAGCCGGTCACCAGCTCGAACCAAGGGTGTCGGTTAGCCGGTCCATTTTCGCTCTCATGAATGACCAGGACAGGAATTATTTCGGACAGCAAACCAATAGCGCCGACAAAATTGGAATGATCGAAAGCGATAAACGCGCCATTTTCGGAAGAAGCTATGCCGGGGAACCAGACCAACTCATCAGGGAACTGGCCCAGGACGAAGCTATCCAGGAAGCAGATACGCTACTTTTAACGATACCCAACACCTTAGGGGTCGAATACAATATACATATCCTGTCGTCCATCCTGGAGCATGTTGCGCCCGGATTAGGATGGCGTTAAATAGATCTCGCTGAAAAGCAAAAGCCTTCAAGTCATCGGCTTGAAGGCTTTTTTGTGTATTTGAAGCATTTAAAAGATTAATTACTCCAGCTACCGATATTGGATAATCCCCACTGATCGGGGTTTGCATATTTGAAATCCGATTTGTAACGATCGGGTATCTCTTTCAGGAAGGAACCAGTAGGATAGGAAGGAAAGATCTCTTCATAAGTGGACATAGACTGAAAGGAGATTCGCCTGTAAATATGTGAGCGCGTAATATTCTCTTTTCGCTCAAGTCCCGATGCGCCCAATAACTCCACTACGCTTTCAATAGTATTCTTGTGGAAATTGGCGATCCTGGTTTTCTTGTCTTCCACTACAAGTCCAACGGTCAACCTGGGATCCTGTGTGGCCACGCCAACAGGACATTTATTGGTGTTGCACAGAAGCGCCTGTATACAACCTACAGCCATCATCATGGCCCTTGCTGAATAGCAGGCATCGGCTCCCAGTGCCATTGCCCGTACAAGGTGAAAGCCGGTGATGATCTTGCCGGATGCCAGTATTTTGATATGCTTGCGGATATCCAGTCCGTTGAGGATATTATGGACGAAATCCAGCCCGTCCAGTAATGGTGCGCCCACATAATTGGAGAATTCCTGTGGAGCAGCACCAGTGCCGCCTTCAGCCCCATCGATCGTAATGAAATCCGGGTAGCTGTCCAGTTCCATCATCGCTTTGCAAATGCCGATGAATTCACTTTTATGGCCGATACATAATTTGAACCCGACAGGTTTTCCTCCTGAGAGTTCTCTGAGTTTCTGAATAAAGAAAATCAGTTCCCTGGGAGTACCAAATGCCTTGTGGTAGGGAGGTGAAGCTACTACGGTATGTGGCTCTATATTCCTGATGGCAGCAATTTCAGGAGTGTTCTTGGAGGCAGGAAGGATACCACCATGCCCCGGCTTGGCGCCCTGGGATATTTTTATTTCGATCATTTTTACCTGTGGTAATTGTGCTTTTTCCCGGAACAGGTCGTCACTGAAATTACCATCGGCCGTTCTGCATCCGAAATACCCGGTACCGATCTGCCAAATGATATCACCCCCGTGCTTTAGATGGAACGGGCTCAATCCTCCTTCTCCGGTGTTATGAGCAAAGCCACCAATCTTTGCCCCGGCATTCATGGCTTCAACGGCATTGGAGCTAAGCGCCCCGTAACTCATGGCCGAAATATTGTAGATGCTGCAGGAGTATGGCTGCGTGCAGTCCTTATTGCCTATCATCACCCTGGGATTATGGTCCAGCAGGTTGAAATCTTTTGGGGCCATGGAATGGCACATCCATTCATATCCTTCGGAATATACGTCCAGTTGTGTACCAAATGGCATGGTATCATTTTCTTTCTTCGCCCGTTGGTACACGGTAGAGCGGTCGATCCTGTTGATGGGCCTGCCATCGATATCCGATTCGATGAAATATTGGTAGATCTTCGGACGGAGCTCTTCCATCAAAAATCTCAGCCTGCCAAAGACCGGGTAGATGCGCATAATGGAATGCCTGGTCTGGAGCATATCGTAGTATCCCAAACAAGTGAGTACAAGCACAATGGCTAGTATAACATACCAGTTATGGCTCATATACAGGGAAAGCAAGCCTGTGGTCAGGATCAGCAATGTGGAAATAATGATGAAACTCCGTCTCATAGTGATATTTTTTATTTCAGCTAATTGGAAAATGGATGTTTTGCCAGTTATGATTTTCCTTCTGTTTCTGGCAAATATTGCAGTTGTGAACAGAAGGATCTATCTGGCAAAGACCCTGTAATTGGCAGGGGGCGGTGGTATATGCTGGAATGACTTCATGGGATTGTCCTGCACACGAAAATAGCATTTTTATTCATGGTGAATGAAGGCTTTTTTCATTCATTAAATGAAAAAAGCGCCCGGTCGGGCGCCTTTCGATCATTTATTTGTATCCTGTTTCACTGTTATTTCATTTCCTCAAAACCCTGTCCAGGACTGCCCTGAAGCAGTGTCCCAACCTGATTTCCTCGGAGGAAGCGCTTTACCGGTTACTGCATCGGTGCTGCAATAGACCCAGCCAATACGGGTAGCTTTCAATTTTATATTGCTGGTACCACTTGCCGCATTGTCTGTACAGCTTTCTACTTTTACATCCTCCAGAATGATCTGGTTGGATAGGACTGGCATATAGTTGCCGGTACGATTGGTAACTGAAATATCCACCCGCGCAATCTGAGGTGCCGGCTGCTGTTGAACGGGTATGGTCCTTTCCGGCAGCTTAGTGGCGACTATAGGTTTGATCACAGTTGGGGCTGGTTTCGCTACGGTGGATCTCGCTGGAGGGGTATTCATCAGGTTTCGGAATTCAGCGATATAAGTGTTCGTGGGCACTTCAATTTCAATAGTGGCTGAATTGTCTGTGCCACCAGTATAGTTTGTAATGATCAGTTGATCCTCGTAACCCTTCATTGTGGAGGTGCCTTTGATGCGGGTGCCATCGTTTTTGATGAACTTGCCATAAATGGTTTTGGTCTGTGCACAGAGGTGCATCGTGGTGAATATCGAAAGAAGTAAGATCGTTGTTTTCATTGTTGTCTTTTTTAAGTTGTCTGCCATGTAGCCGCGATGGGCATTTACAGGGTAAAAGTAGCTGCAGGGGAGAGCCGGGGCAATCCTTGAAAAAGATGATTTTTAAACTGTTTGCTCAGGAGAGCCAGGGAGAGTGCAAGTGTCAAACTACGGCACCAGGCCCAGTTCTCTTGCTTTTTTCAGCAGACTGATAGCATTGGAGACTTTGAATTTTTCCATCAGGCTGCGACGGTGACTGTCTACTGTCAGTGAGCTGATGAACATTTTTTCGCCGATCTGGGGTGATGTATATCCCATGGCGAGGTATTGCAGCACTTCTTTCTCCCTTTTGGTGAGTGGAGGCAGTTGGATAAGTTCATGATCCGCCAAATGGCTGATCACCTCCCTGGCTTCCGTACCCAGGTAGATCCCACCTGCGGCCACAGCCCGGATGGCTTGCTCCAGTTCGCTCAAGGAGGAGCTCTTGAGTAAATAGCCTGAAGCCCCGTTATGCAACATTCTCAGGATAATGCTTCTTTCATTGAAATTACTGAGCCCTATCAGTTTCAATGTGGGATTGAGCTTACGCAGGGGCAGGCAGAGATCAACACCGTTGCCATCGGGAAAATTCACATCCAGCAACAGGATATCTGCTGGTGTGGTTTCCACCAGTGCAATGGTTTCCTTTGCACTGGCGGCTATACCAGCGATCTGCATATCTTCTTTTTCATCCACCAGTTTTTGCAATCCTTCTGTGATCAGTGGATGATCATCTGCTATCAATATCTGAATGTTCTGGCGCATAGTTGCATTCTATATTCACTACTGTTCCTTTGCCGGGAACTGAGTCGATCTGTAACTGACCTCCCAGAGACTGCACTCTCCACCTGATATTGCTGAGGCCCGAGCTTTTGTTACGCTCAGCTTCTTCCCGGAGGAATCCTTTTCCCTTATCCTCTACCGTTATCAGCAAAAGGGCTTCCTCATATGTGCATTGTACCAGCACAGCGGAAGCCGAGGCATGTTTTATGGCATTGCTTACCAGTTCCTGGATGGTTCGGTATATCATCAATTGCACGGATTGATCTGCGATCTGTTCAAGACCCGATCCATGAAAACTTATTTTGCAGCCGGGCGTGGCCATCAACTGGCAATAATCTTTCAGTGCCTCTTCCAGTCCATACCTCATCAATGTTTCCGGCATCAGGTGGCGGGCAATCCGTCGAAGCTCTGAGAGGGTGTCTTCAAGTTGCCGGATGGGCGGCTGGAGTAATGGCTGGTCCTGCTTTTGGGAGATATTCTCCAGAGAGATCTTTATGGCGGTAAGCGATCCGCCAAGCCCATCATGGAGATCCCTGGCCAGGCGCAGCCTTTCCTGTTCCTGTCCTTCGAGCATAGCAGTGTAGGCTGCCAGTTGTTGCCGTTGTTCGGTCTTCTCCAGGTCTTTTCTCAGCAGCATTTCTTGTTGGACCAGTATTTTTTTCCTGTTATTGAAATAAAGGGATCCCAGCAAAATGATGAGTGAGCAAATGATGACGATCCCCCATAACAACAACTGCTTTGTTCTGCCATGCTGAATTTCCAATTGCTGCTGATCGTTGGCCTGCTGCAGTTGCAATATCTGCTTTTCTTTTACGGCCGTATTGAATTGCAGTTCAAGTTCATTGATCCTCGCATTGGTCCCTTCTTTTTCAATGCTGTCTCTCAGTAGCACATATTCATTGTAGTGGGTAGTGGCTGCCAGTAAGTTACCTGTTCTCTTTTCTATCTCCGCCATATCCCGGAGAGAGCTTATTATGAAATAAGCATTATTCTCTTTCGATGCCACTTTATACATGCTGAATGCCGCTGCCAATGCTTCATTCCATTTTTTCTGTTCCGAGAATATCTTCAGTTTGGCAACATAGATATTGTACCAGTTCTGGCGGTCTGCCAACTTGTTCACCTGTTGCTCGGCTTTATCGAGCAATTCTATCGCCGTTCCATATTGCTTACACTTACCTGCATAGGTGCCTGCATAGATATAATACAAGCCCCATTGTGGTGAAGCAGGAAGCTGTTGCAGGGTGTTGGCAGCCAGGTCGAGATATCTTTTCATGGCCTCCAGGCTATCCATTCCGTATTGAAGTCTCGCCATATTGATATAGGCTGTTGCCAGCTTCTCCGTGTTCTGTTGGCCGGAGGCCATTTGAATGCTTTTCTGCAAATATGGATAGGCCCGCTGGAAGCGGCCAATATTCATGAGTTTGGAAGAGAGATTATGAAGGGCTGTGGATAAGGAGTTTTGATCATTCAGGGCTTCGAGGTCGGGGATGAGCTCTGTGAGCAACTGCAACTCCTGATCGGCCAGGCCTTTTCTGCCGAGCACTACTGAAAGATTACCGGTAGCGCGGGCCCGGATCCTCCTGCTGGTTATGGTAGTGTCATCTTTCAGCAGGTCCCGCGCTTTGGTAAAATAGCGGATAGCCGAATCCGGTAGGTTATTGCGCATCTCCACATATCCCCTGGCAGAAAAGGCGAGGGCCATACCCGGGATATTGCGGTTCTTTTCGAAGATGCGGAGTGAGGCATTGGCAGCATTGACCGCTGCAGCATGGTCGCCGGTGCGGGCCAGGCTTGCCGATAATTCGCTGAGCAGGCGGGCGCGGGTGGTATCGGTGGTCGCTTGTCTGAGGAGTTGTTGCAGACTATCGACTGCCTGCTTATCCTGTGAATAGGCAGACTGCGCAAGAAAGCAGATCAAACAACAGAAAATTATCCTGTAACAATGCATAGTTGAATGGGATGATACCAAAATACAGATTTTAGCCGTTCTTTTCCGCTGCCTCGCAGAAATCCTTAAAATTAAGGAGATGAAATTCCTGAATTGACAGGATTGTCTTGCTTTACCCATTGGGTTTACTTTACAGGGAATTATTCGTTAACCTTTTATCGCCCGGAATATGAATAATGTAATGGTCAAATCCCTCAAGCTATTCATGGTACTGTTGTGTACTGCCTGTGCCAAACATGAGGACAAAGCCGGTACCGATGGAAAAGCAGGCATATTGTATTATGCCAGTTTCAAATCGCTCAATAAGCTCAATTTGCAAAACGGACAAGTACAGAGTGTCCTGGACATCGCATCATTGAGCCACCCGGAACGTTTCGATGTCAGTAAGGATGGAACGGAGATCCTTTTCTATGAGGAGTCATTGAATTCATCGGATGTCACCTTCAGGATATTCGACAATAACGGGCAGCTTCTCAGCAGTTTTCGTGTGGGGGAATACGTGAGTGGCATTCCGAGGCTGAGCCCGGACAGGTCCAAACTCGCCTTTATCTGGAAGCCTGCCAATACTTATCCGAGACAATTCATTGCCATATTCAGCCGTACCGGGCAACAGGTGACCAGTTTCGAAAATGTATCGGATTATGCCTGGTTGCCCGATGGCAGGTTGCTGATGGTAGCTCCGGGCGGATTCTATCTGAGCGATCAGCAACTGGCCCGGGCCACAAAAATTGCAGACATATCCTCACTCCCTGGAGAACCGTCGCAATTGGATATCAGTGCTGATGGAACACAGGTTTTGTTTGTGAGCAATTACCATATCTGGCATATGAAGACAAACGGTACAGGCATGCGGCAACTAACCAGCAGCCCTAACCGTGAATGGTACCCCTCCTGGATGCCTGATGGGAAACAGTTCCTGTTCACGCTCGACTGGACAGGCAACTGCAAAGAGGTCAGGATCGCCGATATGGCTGAAGATATGATCCGCATAGATCCGCACTCCGATGCCATAGCACCGAGGATACTGCTGAACGGCGACCGCATTTGTGCATCCAACAGACCCGTGATAAAATGATCAGTTGATCATAGTTCGGAACAGTAATAAAGGCAGTAAGAAAAGATCCTTTCTTCATCTGAGTGGCTATTTCATCGAGCTTCGCTTCAATAATGGAAAAGTAGTGAGACAGGGGTTTTCTTTCTATCCCAAAGGCAAAGCACATTTTGTACTGGGAGGGAATGATTATGTTCCAGGGCCATCCCAATAGCTAAATCGATTTTTTCCTTATCTTGAGCGCGTGGCAACTTCCGTGAAATCTACGCGCTACAGGCTCTGTACCGACGAACGTTTGGTAGCATTGTTGTCCGATAATGATGAAGAGGCTTTTGAAGAGATCTATCATCGTTATTGGGACAAGCTCCTGGCGATAGGCTATAATCATGCCCATAACAAGGAGCTGGCGGAAGAGATCGTACAGGATGTTTTGCTTAGTCTCTGGAACCGCCGGCACCAGATGGAGATCGACCGGCTGGCCCCATGGCTCGCTACCGCCGTCAAATTCTCCGTGTTCAAATCCCTCACCCGCGAGTCCAGGCGTAAGAGCCTCCTGCAACAACAACCAGCAAATGATATTACGGCCTCTTTTGATGAAGAGCGCATCCAGGCAAAATTCCTCAAGGAATATGTAGATGGCCTGGTAGCGGGGCTTCCCGAGCAATGTCGTCTCGTTTTTGTGTATAGCCGGGATCACCAGCTCTCCAATAAAGAGATCGCCGAAACTCTCAATCTCTCGCCCAAAACCGTTGAGTCACATCTTACCAGGGCCCTCAAAACCCTTCGTCACCTGCTTGGCAGCCACCGTTTCTTTTCCCTCTTTTCCATCTTCATTTATTTTTTCCTGAAAAAATAATATAGGCCATACAGGGTAATGTCCTTTTCATGGGTACATCATGATGGAGCCCCTTTGGGGCCCGGCCAAAAACTAACGCATGACCCCTGAAAGGCTTCAGTCACTAATAGAAAAATACCTGCACGATACCGCTTCTCCTGAAGAGGAGGCGGAACTGATGCAATGGTACCGATCCTCCAACGATCATCCCGTTGAATGGCCTGTAAGCCACGCAGGCGAACCGGAGGAGATCAGGGCCAGGATGCTCGGTAAGCTGAAGAATGCCATCCACTCCAATTCCCGGGTAATTCCATTCTATCGAAAACGCAGTTGGCAGATCGCGGCCTCCGTGCTGCTGCTGGCAGGAGTTAGTACCTGGGTACTTCTGAAAAAGAATATTTCCGGTAATACAGAACCAACCATCATTGCCGGGACCACCACATCGCCCATACTTCCCGGAGGCAATAAAGCTACGCTTACCCTGGGTGATGGCAGCACCATCATCCTGGATACTGCGGGCAATACAACACTTGCAGAACAGGGCGCTACCAGGATCATCAAACTCAATAACGGACAACTTGCCTATAAAGGGGTGCAAGGTCAGCACGCTGATGCATCAACACTGTACAATACCATCCGTACACCCAACGGTGGTCAATACCAGGTGATCTTGCCCGATGGCACCAAGGCATGGCTGAATGCTGCATCCGTTCTGCGTTTCCCGATCAGCTTCACCGGTAATGAGCGAAAAGTACAGTTGTCTGGCGAAGCTTATTTTGAAGTGGCCCAAAATTCAAAACTACCCTTCAGGGTGCTTACTACCGATGCGCAGGAAGCGCCACTGGGCGTGGTGGAAGTATTGGGCACTTCCTTCAATGTGAATGCCTATCACAATGAACCAACGGTCAGGACCACCCTGGTGGAAGGCAAGGTTAGAGTATCCGCTGCGGATACTAACCGGAGCCAAACTCCTGTGATCCTTACCCAGGGTATGCAATCCATTGTTGAAAATGATCAGGGCCGCGGTGGCAATATCCGGGTGATCAGGGTTGATACCGATGATGTGATCGCCTGGAAGAATGGCCTTTTCAATTTCAATAATGCCGATATCAAAACCGTGATGCGTCAACTGGCCCGCTGGTATGATGTGGAAGTAGTGTATGAAGGCAACCTGTCCAACGAAAAATTTGATGGAGAGATATCCAGGAACAGTACACTTTCAGAAGTGTTCAACATATTGGAATTAAGTGCCGTTCATTTCAAGGTGGAAGGAAGGAAAGTGATAGTGATGCCCTGATGGTAACGGACATGATCCACTTCGCCATGCTGCTTTATCCTGTAATGCCGGAACCCGGCCCAACCGCTATCCTCAGTGAAAGTGATATCACCGATGCAAATGCCTTACTGAATATCTGTATAAAATAGGTGTCCCAAAAAAAGCCGCCAACGCGCCAACGTTGACGGCAGAACGTTGGGACAAACCAGTGCTCTGTGTATTGAACCCATATTGTTTAACCCAACTGTTTAAAAGTATGATTTTTATCATTCTTTGCAAAGCTGTGCGCCAAATGCAGCTTGCAAAGCCCAAAACTTTCCTGGTTATGAGATTGACAGCTATGCTGCTGCTTGCAGGCTGTTTGCAGGTTTCAGCTTCCGGTAATGCTCAGAAGGTAAGCATTCACCGGGAGAATGCACCACTGAAAAAGGTTTTCGCAGACATCAAAAAGCAAACAGGCTTCCTGTTCTTTTACAATGCCCGCCTGCTGGACGATGCCTTGCCGGTGACTTTATCAGTAAAGGATACTGAAATGAAAGATGCACTGGAGCTCTGTTTCAGGGATCAGCCGCTCACCTTTAAGATCGTGAACCGCACTATCGTGATCAGCGCCAGGCGTGTGGAAATTCCCGCTGCTCCCCCAGGCACGGACTCCATTCCATCATTGATCACCGTTTCCGGTATCATCCTGGACGATAGCACTTCGAGGCCCATCGAAGGCGCCAGCGTGGTGGTCCGCGGTACCAACAAAGGCACTGCCTCCAACAGCAAAGGTGCTTTCACTATCGCGGGAAAAAAAGGAGCCAGTTTCACCATCAGCTACGTGGGATACGAAACGCAGAGCTTTGTGATCCGTAGCGCCGAAACCATCCAGGTAAGATTGAAACAGGGGGCTGCCAAAGACCCGCTGGCCAATGTGGTGGTTACCGGTTATCAGCTTATCAATAAGGAAAGCTTTACAGGAAATGCCGTAACGGTGTCAGGTGAAGAACTGAGAAAGGTGAACCCGGTGAATGTGCTGCAAAGCATCCAGGCCTTTGATCCATCCTTCCGTGTGATGGAGAACAACCTGGCAGGTTCCAACCCCAACAGGTTGCCCAATATCAACCTGCGTGGTAGCACCACCTTGCCAACCGGTACGGGCGATATCCTTAGTCGCGCCAACCTGCAAAGCAATGTGAATATGCCAACATTCATTCTCGATGGATATGAAGTGTCTGTTGAGAAAATATATGACCTGGACAATTCCCGCATCCAGGGTATCACCCTTCTGAAAGATGCAGCGGCCACAGCCGTGTATGGTTCACGGGCAGCCAATGGGGTAGTGGTGATCACCACCAAACAACCCAGGGCCGGCAAATTGCAGGTGTTCTACAATGGCGATTATACGGTGAACGCGCCGGATCTATCGGATTATCATTTGCTGGATGCCGAACAAAAACTGGAATACGAGAAACTGGCAGGGCTGTATAAAAGCGTGGGTGACCGGAGCACCGATTTGCAGGAAGCGCTCTATTACAAGAAGAAAAGCAATGTGGTCAGCGGCGTGAATACTTACTGGTTATCGCAGCCATTGCGGATATCGCTGGCGCAAAAACATTCCATCTACCTCGAAGGCGGCGGCAATGGCATCCGCTATGGGCTTGACCTGCGTTACCAGGCGCAGCCTGGTGTAATGAAAGGGTCCACCCGCGACCGGTACAGTGTGGGGGTAGACCTGGCCTATAATCCCAGCACCAATTTCCTCTTCAAGAATACGCTCACCGTTACGGAAATGAATGCCACACAATCTCCCTGGGGCGATTTCAGCAATTACGTGCGCATGAACCCGTATTATCCCAAAACCGATTCAGCAGGCAATATCCTGCAGTCTGTGGATAGTTGGCTGATAGATACCCGCCGCAAGGGAGCCGATCAATATGTTACCGATGTTGTACTGAACCCCATGTACAATAGTACGCAGCACTCGTTCAATAAGAATAAATACACGGAGATCATCGAAGCATTTTCAGGCGAATGGAATATTACCGATGGATTGAGGCTGAGAGGACTGTTCAGTCTTACCAAACGTAAATACACATACGATCAGTTCACCTCTCCAGGCGACAACTACTATTATTTTACGGCACCTGATAAACTGAATGAACGAGGTAGTTACACCTATTCCAACTCCGATGAAACCTATTTGGATGGGAATATCACGCTCGGTTACAACAAGCAGGTAGGTGACCATTTCTTCAATGCCACACTGGGAGCCAATATCAGGACCACCACCCAGGATTTCAATTCTTTCACGGCCATCGGGTTCCCCAACGACAGGTTCACCAATATCGGTTTTGCACTTGGTTATGCAGAAGGCGCCGCTCCCGGCGGCTTCCTCACCAGGGAACGCCTCGGCGGAACCTTTGTCAGCGGGAACTATACCTACAAGAACAAATACCTGATGGATGCCACAATCCGCAGCGATGGCTCTTCCAAATTCGGTACGGAGAACAAGATCGCTACGTTCTGGTCCTTCGGCCTCGGATGGAATATCCACAAAGAGTCCAATTTCAGGAGTAAGGTGATCAGTACCCTGAAACTCAGGGCCAGTACGGGAAAAACAGGCGCCGTGAACTTTGCTTCCAATATGGCCAAAACCACTTTCAGTTATTTTTCTGACTGGTATTCCACAGGGATGGGCTCCATCGTATCTAACTATGGTAACCCGGATCTGAAATGGCAACAGACGCGCAATATCGATGCAGGTATCGATCTCGGTCTCTTCAAAGACCGTATCATGATCTCTCCCCGCTATTATCATAAACTCACGCAGGGCATGCTCTCCGATATCACACTCGCGCCTTCCACTGGTTTCGGATTTTACAAAGCCAACCTGGGCGATATGCTCAACGAAGGATATGAGCTCAATATGAAGGCCATGGTGTTGAAAACGAAGGACTGGATGCTGAACCTGAATCTCAATATGGCGCGCAATACCAACAGGATCGTGTTGATCTCGAATGCACTGAAAGCGTATAACGATAAAGTGGACGAAGCGCAGGCCAACAATTACGGAGGAACGCCACTGGTGCGATATGTGGAAGGACAATCCCTCAATACCATCTATGCCGTCCGTTCCATGGGCATCGATCCCGAAAGTGGCCGTGAGATCTTCCTCAAAAAAGATGGCACCTATACTTATGATTGGAATGTGAAAGATATCGTTGCCGTTGCCGATAATACGCCCACTGCCGATGGGTATTTCGGCGGATCGCTTTCCTGGAAGAATTTCCTGTTACAGGTGCAGTTCTATACAAGATTTGGTGGCATGGATTATAACCAGACCCTCGTAGACCGCGTGGAGAATGCAGACCCCCGCTACAATGTGGATAGCCGTGTGTTGGGAGAAAGATGGAAGCAGCCCGGGGACATCGCCAAATACAAGGATATCGCCAGCACCGGCACTACGATGGTGTCTGACAGGTTTGTGCAGCGCGACAATGTGCTGGAACTGAATTCCATTTATATGTCGTACGATTTCACCAGAACTTTCTGTAAAAGACTATCGATGCGCAACCTGCGCGCCTCCTTCACCATGAACGATGTATACAGGTGGTCTTCCATGGCTATTGAAAGAGGATTGGAATATCCATTCGCACGGTCATTTACATTCTCCATTCAAACAAGTTTCTAAATACTACGGTATGAAAAGATATTTTACGATCATCATCACAGTGCTGCTGCTGGCATCCTGCAATAAATGGTTCGATATAAAACCGGAGGACCAGGTGACCAAAGATGAATTGTTCAAATCGGAATCCGGCTTCATGGAAGCACTCAATGGAGTGTACACTTCCTGCGCCAATGCCGATCTGTATGGGTTGGAGCTCTCTTCCGGACTGCCCGAAGTACTGGCACAGAATTATCATTTTGAGCCTAACGACAGGGATGGGTACAAACAAAGCTCCCTGTACAATTACACCGATCTTCATTTCATCGACATGAAGGATAAGGTTTGGCGAAAGATGTATACTGCCATCGCCAATTGCAACCTGATACTGGAGAATATCGATAATCCCGTGTACATGACCGATGTGAACCGCAGGCTGATCCATGGAGAAGCGCTTGCCCTGAGGGCATACCTTCATTTGGATCTCCTCCGCTTGTTCGCTCCCTCCTATGCATCGGCGCCGGCCGCCAAAGCCATCCCGTATGTAACTACTTTTTCCAATAAGGCCACTGCCTTATCTACCGTTACGGAGGCTCTCAACAAAATGGTCACAGACCTCACGGAAGCAAAAGCATTGATGAAGCCAGTAGACCCCATCATTGCATCGGCCTATGTGGTGGGCTATCCTTCCGATACGGCTTCCAAAGAATTGAAAGCTCCTGTATTGTTCCAGCAAAACAGGCGTCACCGGATGAACTACTATGCTGTTTGCGGCACACTGGCAAGGGTGTATCTCTGCCTGGATAAAAAGCAGGAAGCACTGGCCAATGCCAAAGAAGTGATAGAAGCAGGTAAATTCCCCTGGACAAAAGAACAGGATTTCATCAATGCAGATGTAAAGCTGAAAGACAGGATCCTTTATCCTGAACTGGTCTTCTGTTGGTTCGATAACTGGAATACCCAGGTTACTTCCAGGAGGTTCGAGAGTGGGTTTGCCGGCTTTTATATCAAAGCAGATGCTGGCGACAAGCTCTATGAGAAAGGAGGTGTAGGGGGTGAGGACAGAAGATTCAAGCAGTGGTTCAATCTCATCAACGATGCTGCGATGGTGCGCTATGAGCTCCTGAAATACGAACGGGAAAAAGAGACCAACCGCCATCCATTCGTACATCCGGCCATCCGCTTGAGCGAGCTGTACTATATCGCGGCGGAATCCAGTTGGGATACCGATCCCGCCAAAGCGCTCGAATACCTCAACCTGGTGCGTGCTGCCAGGGGCATCAATGTAGCGATCAATACAAGTTCCAAAACTGTATTCATGGACGAACTGGTAAAAGAAGTGCGCAAGGAAACCTATGCGGAAGGACAATTATTCTACCTGTACAAGCGCCTCAAACGGGGCATCCTGATGGAAACAGGCGCTACCACGCCGCCATCAAACAAAATATTTGTACTGCCGTTCCCGAATGATGAACTGGAATACGGTCAACACTAAAATGATGTGACAATGAAACAAGGAATCTACTTAACCATAATACTGGCACTGGCCATTACTGCCTGCAAGAAAACACCCGACTTCCTTTTCCGCGCGCCATTGCAGAACGTGTATTTCAATATGAGCCCGGATGATAGCGCTGTGTACACTTTTGCTTATAAACCTGATCTGAGCCACGATACAGTCTTCCTGGTCGTGAAGCTGGCAGGTTTGAGAACTGATAGTATCCGGAAATTCGGGGTGATAGTGGTTGACAGCAATACCACGGCAAAAGTGGGCTTGCATTACGAACAATTTAAGGAATGGTATAGCCTGCCTGCCGACTCAGGGGTGTTCAGGCTGCCTGTGGTCCTGTACAACACCGATCCTTCCTTACAGACCCAATCAGTGAGGCTGACGCTGAAACTGAAGCCTGGCGCAGGCCTGGACACCAATATCAATAAACTGATCAAAGCAAGGGTGATCCTCAGCGCCAAACTGGAACAGCCCGATTGGTGGAATACCTGGCCATTGGGAGATTACTCCCGAACCAAGCATGAATTATTCATGATCGCATCCGGCGTCACCTCCATGACCAAGGATGGCCTGGATGCACCACGCAACCTCTTCCTGGTGGGAAGGATGAACGTGATGATCGCCGATCCGTTCGGATGGGTCAACAATAATCCCGATAAAGGTTATGTGCTCACACAGCGGGGAGATGGCAATTATGATTTTTATGCTACCAGCAACCCGGCAAAGAAGATCCTCGTGCGGAAGGACAATTCCTCCGGAAGGTTCTATTTCGTGGATGAGAACGGAC
>JAGIAP010000003.1:20877-48650 GCA_017744805.1 Chitinophagaceae bacterium
GGACTGGACATCAACTAATACTGCCACCATTAAAAATATTCAAATGCATAAGCGATTGATCATGGTTGTTAGCCTGTTCGCCTTGCTGGCAGCCTGTTACAAAGACAAAGGGAATTACGATTACAACCCACCCGAAATACCGGTTGTAACCAACCTCGATACAGTGTACTCGGTATTTGTAGGGGATAGCCTCATTGTTGCGCCTTCCATCAAATACACCGATCCTTCAAAGTTGAGCTTCGACTGGAAGATCGCCATTCCCGAGCTCGTGTCCGATCTCAGCTTTACAGGACCGGCGATCAGGACCGTGTTTGGCCTTGGGGCAAACAGATACAGGGCAAAACTCACCATTACGGACAATAGCAACGGGATGAAATATTTCCATGATTTTATTGTCAGTGGTAAAACAAATTTCTCGCAGGGAACCGTGGTGCTCAGCCTCGATAACGGGGCGACTAAGCTCTCCTTCATCAAACCCGATGGAACAGTACAACCCGATATTTATGAAACGGCCAATCTTGGCGAGAAACTGGCTGGCGGGCCCAGGCAATTGATAGGGCTTCGTCATGCAAGCATCGAACCTTATCATACCACCAGCTATTGGGTTTTCACGGATGAAGGGGAGAAGGGCGTGCAGATCAATTCCAATACTATGAAGAAGGTCAAGAACCTGATCTCGAACTTCTTCATACCCCCTGCTGCGCTCGCTCCAGGGAATTTCATGTCCACACAAATGGAATCCATGAACGGAGTGATCAATGGTAAATTATATGTAGGCACAACGCAGACCTGGAACAAGAACCCATTGTACAATATGTTCGGGCTGCCGGCGGAAGGGGATTATAACCTGTTTGATCAGGCCGCGTTCAACAGCATCATGCCTTATTTCCTGGGATACGATAAAGTGAAGAAGCAAGTGGTGGCCTTCACCAATTTTGGCACACCTGCGTATATTGGTACAGGTTACCAGGTATCCGGCAGCGCTTTCAATCCGGTCAGTGTAGGGTTGGATCTTCTTTTCTTTGTTCAGGTGAATGATGGTAATTGCTTTGCCGTAGGTAAGGATGCGAGCGGTGTTTTGAAGGAGATCAAATTCGGTGTAGAGTTCAGGGGCTTCATATTGATCAAGCCTGAATATATCCGCAATTTCGCACAGCCCGGTCTTATCACGCCCACTACGAAGTGGACGTACTCGCCAGGTGAGATCTTCTACTTTACATCAGGCAGTAAGATCTATCGCTATAATCCAACCAATGAGGATTTCCGCCAGCTCACCGTGGATTTTGGTGGAAAGAATGTGACCATGATCAAGCTGATAAATGGTGGCAACACTTTGCTGGCAGGAACTGAAGGCGCATTGTATCACCTGGATGTAAGCACCGGCAAATTCGGGGACCTCATCAAAAAACAAACCGGCATCCCTGGTGAAACCATCGATGCCCTGATCCGTGATGATCATTGATCATTCATCAATCATTCATTTTTTTAAAATCAAACCGATGACAATAAGAAAGAGCACTGTGCTGGCATTACTGGTAGGGGCATCCGTAAGTGCAATGGGATGGAAACAGGGACCAAAGGCTGAAGCATTCTCTGTAAATGGCAATGTGCCCGCGTTCAAGGATAGTATCATATTTCTCACCTACGGAACTTTCGATGATACAAAACTCGACAGCGCTAAAGTGATCGATGGGAAATTCAGTTTCAGCGGGAAGGTGCAGGAGCCTGTGCAGGGCATGCTTTTCTCGCGTGATTATCGCCTGCGCCTGGATCTGTTCGTGGATAAAGGAACTGTGAAGGTAGACGGAACGAATGATGACCTGAACGTGTCCGGCTCCGCCGTGGTGAACGAATACGCCTTGTTCAACCGGGCCATCATGACCAACCGGAAATGGGTGAACACGATATTCACGGAGGTTTACAACGCTAAGCAGGCTGGGGACACAGCCAGGGCAAGGATGATGGAAGCCGATGGCAACAAATATTATGCGTATGAAGCCGAGATCCGCAAGAACTATATCAGGAATCATCCATCCAGCCCCATCAGCGCCCGTGAACTATTGATGTATGTGAACAACAAGACCCTGGCGGAATGTACTCCGATGTATGAAGCGCTGGATGCATCCGTGAAAGCTTCTCTGCAGGGACAGGAGCTCACGCGACGTATGGAATTGCTCAACAAGATCAGGACAGGGCATAAAGCATTGCCTTTTGCTCAGACCTCCGTTGACGGTAAGAAGATCTCTCAGGAAACCTACAAGGGGAAATATGTACTACTGGAATTCTGGGCCTCCTGGTGCGGCCCCTGCAGGGCGGAGAATCCTAATCTCCGCAAGCAGGTGGAATTGTTCGGCGCCAAAGGATTCAATGTACTGGGCGTATCGTTGGATAAGGCCCGCGATCCTTGGGTGAAGGCCATTGAAAAAGATGGGCTCACCTGGACACAGGTGTCTGACCTCAAAGGATGGAACAATGAAATTGCAGTGGCATATGGCGTGAAAGCAGTGCCGGCCAATTTCCTGATAGATCCGTCTGGCACCATCATTGCGCAGGACCTGCGGGGTGAAGCGCTCAATCAAAAATTGAAAGAGATATTCAGGTAAGAAGAAGATTACTCTTTATTTCGGTGTGCCCGTCGTTCCCGCCCTCCGAGCGATGGGCACTCACTTTGTGAGCTCAGTAATCTTTTTAAGCAATTCAGGAACATGGCCCTGTGGTTGACTTTGTTATTCCTCTGGTACAACAGGCTGTTTCTGCTCTTCAGAGGTTTCCTGATCTTTCAGGGTACCCTTTTCTCTAATATTGAAGGATGAAATACAGCCTCCTTCTCATACTGCTCTCAGCCTGCTCTTTTTCTTCCCTGGCACAGAAAAAGACAAGCAGCAAATCCAACAAGGAAGAGATAGAGAAAATGATCAAAGAAGTGCAGAAGCGAGCCGCATCCGGCGAAGAGTTTTCGGATGAGGAGCTCGACAATTCCCTCAAAAAAATGGTGCCCGGTATATCATCCAAAGATCTGAAAGAACTGCAAGCCACTGATATGGCAGGCTTTCCAAAGCCCAACCCGGCAGTACTGGCCGCATTGCCAAAGAAGCCACTCAGTGCTGAAGCATTGAAGGGGCATATAGAACAATTGTACAAAGAGCTCTGTGATGGCATCGATAAAAAGCAGGTGCAGGAAGCGCTTTCCATGGCTGCCAAACTGGAAAACAACACTGGTAAGCTCGCTCAAACCGCTGTGGCATTGTATTACAAGGGCGCTCCGCAGGAAGCGGTATTGCTGGCCACCAAAGCTGCTATCCAATCACCCTCCCACGATCTTAACCTGAACAATCTTGCTGCTATGCTGGTTTGCACCGGCGCTCCCTGGCAGGCTTTTCCGATACTGAGGACCTTGTCTGCGAAATACCCCAACAATGCCATGGTGCTGAACAATATGGGCCAGGCATTTGCAGGATTGGGTGCGCAGGACAGCGCCATGGTGTACCTGGCAGCTTGTATAAAGCGTGAGCCCAATCATCCTGAAGCCAATAATACGGCGGCGCATATCCAGCATGCAAAAGGCAATAAAGCAAAAGCAGCAGAATACATAGAACAATCCCTGAAAGGAGCTTTCAATGAATCAGCATCTGATCTGGAGGACAAGGATGTTCCCTCCATCAAGGTGGGATCTTATTTTCGTAAAGGGGCCAATATGCCCGACTATTTCAATCTGTTCGGGTTCAAAAAGCCCAGGCATCAGATGAAAGTGGATGAAGAAAAGATAGTCAAGGCTGAACACGCTGCCTTTCTCGAAGCAATGGAGAAGATCAGTTACAAGCTGAACGGGCTTAGCAATCATTTCCAGGAGGCCGGTGCTGCGCGTCTCGAGCGTGAGATGAACGAACAGATGAAGGATCCTGTAAAAATGATCGCTGAAGGCAAAGCATTCAAGCGTCCCTTCTCGATGGTAGGAATGCGGGTGCTGATCAAGCTTTCACGCAATCACCGGTTGACGGACCTGGCAAAGGAAAAGGATCGGTATAACAATGCCCTGGAACAGGAGAAAGCAAAATACGATGAGGACCTGCAGGGTATCATGGACCAGTTTGAAAAGCAAATGAGCAAATATGATTGCGGGGAAGGAAGGGCGAAAGATTGTGCAGAGCTGGACCGGCTTTCAAAAGAAAGATGCAAGGCTATCGATGAAAGAGGCAATACCTATCTGCAGGCATGTGCGTTGGCTGCTGATGCCTATTATGAGAGCCAAATGCAGTTTGCCAGGGAGGAATTCTTCTTTGCGAGTCGTTATGGTCCCATGGCTGCCGGCAACCAGGAATTGGCCAATGCGGCATATTATCAGGCTGCGGAAGGGTATATCATTCGTGTTAAGGAGCTGGTGATGCCCATCTATATTTCTCCCTATTGCAAGCCGCAGGATGATCTGAGCAGAACAGATAACAGCGATGCCAACCCAACCCCTGAATGTCCGATCGATGTGAATTTCACCTTGTTTGCCGTGAAGGTGAAACTGAATTGTGAAGAACTGGAGATCGAGGGAGGGGAGGGCCTGACCCTGAACTATAAGAAGAATTTCAAGAGCAAGCAGTCTACTCTCAGTATCTCTGCGGGGATCGATAAGGCGATTGGCTACGAAGACGAGCTGCTTGGAAAACTGGAAATGAAAGGAGAGATCAAGCAATCTTTATTCATCACGTTTGGCGCCAACAATGAGGTCACGGATGCGGGCATCAAATTCACAGCAGGTGTAACGGCCACGGCAGAAGCCAGTAATTCGGCTCCGGAGAGCCCATTGAAGATCACGAATGAAGGTAGCCAGGAAGTGGGGTATACGCTGGGTATTCATTCCGGATGGAATTTTGAAGAAGGGCCATTGAAAGATATATTATCGTCCAGCCCCAAACAGGTGAATTCAAAAGTGGGGATGTATAAGAAATAGGGGATAATATCAAAGGCCTGCAATGCCCTTTCATGAGCTTTCGGCATCTTTGATTATGTAAAGTTGGCAAAATGCCGCCCGGAGTTGGACGGCATTATTATGTGAAAAACTATGGAAAGGGAAGTTGGATATTATTGTGTAGAGAGTGATCTTTTCAACAAACTATCTCCTTGCATCCCCAATTGCCACTGCCTTTCTCTGGCATCACCGGAAAGCAAGGTACCTACAGGTGTTCTAATATGCTCATCCAATTCCAGTCCATCATCGAGGCCTTTACGATTCAGGGGAATGCCTCTTGTCATCCACACAGGAGCTGGTTTGCCCATGAGGTAATGATCGAAAAACTGCCTTTGTCTGATGGTGTAATCTTTTGTTGCGAGCGTATCTCCTGAATTCAGGGCATGTCCATTGCCATCGTATTGAAGCATCCATGCCCTTTTTCCCGCGCGACGCATAGCTTTGAACATGGCCACTCCTTCCTCCCATGGGCCTTTGTCCAATTTGTTATACATCATCAATAGCGGTGTTTGGATCTTGCTCACATAGAAAACAGGGCTATTGGATACATACAGATCAGGCCGCTCAGCTATGGAGTGGCCAAGATAGTATTGACCTATTTCCGTATGCGACTGTGATCCTCCATTGTTCCAAAGGTTGAGGCTCCAGGACGAAACATTGGCCGTACCGGCATGTCCTTCTGCCGCAGCAAATAAAGTTGAATGCGTTATGATGAAATTGGTTTTATAACCTCCCATGCTATGGCCAGACAATCCCATCCGTTTTGCATCTATGAACGGGTATTTCCTTGTCAGGTAATTGGCTGCCGAAACCATTGTATTCAATGCATCCCATCCCGCTCCCGCATTGGTTGGCAAAATATCCGGGGTGAACACCAGGTAACCATTGCTAACGTAATAAGGGATATTGATAACACAGGTTGATCTTTCAGGTGGCATATATAAATTAAGGAAATCGGACATCAATTCATAATAATGGAAAATGATTGGGTATTTTTTTGACGGATCGAAATCTTCCGGTTTATATAAAATGCCTTGGGAGACCTTTCCATTGGGCAATGTCCAGTTCACCAGCTCTGTGCTAAGCCAGTTGTATCCTTTTTCCGGATGGAGATCCGTAATTTCCTGAAATGTTTTGAAATCCTTCGTGACGAAATAGTTTTCAGATATAGTACTACTTTGCCTGCACACCAGGAAAATATCCGCATTGCGGGCTTTCACTATTTGTTTATGCCCCCAGGAATGAAAGGTGGGACCTATCAATTGAAAAACATAGTTGCCCATGAATAATTGCTGCGGTGCACTCTTACCTGTTGGATCTATTAAATAAAAGCCGTTTTCCTTTATTGCAGGATCGAATGCGCACATGATGATGGGCTTCCCATCTTCAAACACAGTCGCTTCGGGAGATGAGTTTTCCAGGAAAATATCGGGCTTCTTGAACCTTAAGGGTTGTTGTTTCCCTTCCTGTTTATTGATACAGACAGGCTCGAAGTTACCGTCCAGACTTATTCTCCAAATACCTTTCCTTGCTTTCAAGAGTGCATGGAAACTATCGCCTGTCTTTATCCAACCAGCCATTCTTTCTCCACCTCCTGACCAGAAAGGAATAATGCGGAAATTGTCCGGAGCAGAAAAATCGTCCCTGATCCTTCCTGTCAGGTTCTTTTTTTGACCAGTGGAAAGCTCATAACTAAAATAATTGCCACACACCCAATCGAAATAAAGGACGTACCTGCCATCTGGTGAAAAGTTAAAAGAACTGGCAAATCGATCTCCATCATTGGTGAGAACCCTTTCTTCTCCATTGGTGTTATTGACGGCAATCACCTTAAAATTAGAATAGCGGTTCCAGTAGCCTTCTCCGTTATCATATCCATTTATTGCGAACAAACGCCAATCATCAGAGAACTCATTCACGATATCCCGCCACAGATCCCTGGTGCAGCCCTGCATATTCATCTTACCGCTCGTCAGATCCAATACGGCGGCATATTCATTGGGATCGGCGGCCGGCTGTTGCATGGACTGCAATACCGGGTCATTAAAATTCCAGATATCCACACTTGCCATTTGGGGAGATGGATGCCTGGCCGGCGGATCTGCTTTGACTTTACAGAAAAGGCGGGTCCCATTCTGTGAGAAACGTTCAATGTCTGAAAATTCAAATTCACCCTTCAATGGAATTGTTCCGTGAGCCAGGATTTCTTTTGCCATTGTATCTGTAACCCGGAACAGGAAAATGGACGGCTTCTTTCCGGTTCCCCCACTGGCAATAAATGCCAACTGGTTTCCGGTTTTATCGAATTTCATGATAGTGATTTGTTTCCCTGACCAGATCATTTTGTTCAATTTGTTTTTACAATCATACCAATATAAGCGCTCACCTGATCCCTCCGCGATTGAATAAATAAGCTTTGAATGATCAGGACTGGTAATCCAGTGGTTTAATGGCACCCGGAGAAGCTGCTGATTGTTGTCGATGTCATAAAACACCGTTACGGCAGGGATCCCTTTGAGAGTAAATACCAGGAAAGGAAGATCGGGTTCGTATGCCTCAAACCAACTAATGCCAGGTATGATCTTTTTATCAGATGTACCTAAGCGAAGGATATGTAAGCTGTCTTCTGTCCTGAACACAGCATACTTACTGTCAGTTGTAAATACCAGGCTACCGTATGCCGTATCTTCGATCGATATTTTTTCAGTCCAGCTTTTGTCCGTAGCAGTGAGCAAGATGACCTTGTTGGACTTATCGTCTTTACCGATCAGGAAGCTTGCATATTTCCCATCAGCCGTAAGCCGGGGACTGCTGATCCCGGGCCAGTGATCGAGAGCGTCCAGGTCTATATTTTTTTTCGATTGAGCAGCGGCATTCAGAAAGATCAGAAAATTCAGGCTGGTTACGACATAGATCAATATTTTATTCATAATTTCTTTTGTGTGGATCATCAATTCAACCAGGTGGGTTCACCTTTTTCCATTCGGAGGATCATTTCCCTGAAAATTTTTGCGGATTCATCGTCATTCCTTTTTTCAGCCAGTGTCAAAGCCTGCTTTTCAACTTCCAATGCTTTTTCTTTTTGACCGGATTTATAAAGTATGCCTGCATAGGTATCCATCCTTGAATAGGAGTCTGGTGTTATCTTCAACAGAGCCTCCATGCATACGATCGATTTCTTCAGGTACCTGGGGTCATCCGTTTGCTTAAAAACGATATCATAAATAGTATTATTTACGTTACTGCCGCCGAAAACATCTGTCATGTCTATTCCGATCGAATCGAATTTCTCAAACCAGGCGTCGAGAAAATTCGGGATATCCTTTCTCTGGCTATACCATCTGCACCGGGCCTCTACTGCAATCCTATAAGCTGTTCTTGCATCAAATTGACGGGCGATATTTCTTTCAAGATTCTTAAGGTCGGAAATATTGCCGGTGGCCTGCCCCTTTCGGAAAAAGACCGGATCGATATAGTCCTTATTGATGAGCAGGACTAACAGTTTTGTAGAAAAACCGTCCAATTTCATCAGGCTATCTGTGAGTGCCTGATTTGAATGGATATATTTCACAATCGGATCGTCTGCATGAAAGAGGTCGGCAAAATGCCTCACAATGATCAGGAAATCATTGTTGAGAATGTCAATGAGTGCTTTCCCATCAAGATATTCTTTCTTGTATTGCTGCATTATTTTCATGGCAGTCGGTAGCTGCTTTGCAGCGGCAAGATCCAGGGCCAGTTGCAGGATCTCATTTTGCTTCAACTGGGCGGCTTCAAATTTTATGAGCCTGCCTGCCAGGTTGGTGGTTGGATCCTGTGCAGCTACAGCGGTCCTGAGGAATTCTGCGGCTGGTTGGAATCCTCCAGAACGGGACAGCAGCCTGCCTTCCGCATCGATGAAATAATAGGCAGGATATCCATCGATCCCAAATCTTGCGGTAAGTTGCCGGGCAAGTCCGATATCCTGTTGAAAGGCCTTTTTGTCTGTGGTATTACTATCATTCAGCAGTTTTACGGATATGAATTTTTCATTCATATAATTTCCAACTAACGGATCAGTATATACTTCTTTATCCATTTGTTTACAAGGGCCACACCAGGAAGCATAGATGTCGATGAAGATCAGCTTTTTCTCCTTTTTTGCTTTTTTCCTTATTTGATCCAGGTTGCGGGCGGTGGTAAATACTATTTCCTGTGCATAGAGAGTGATTCCAATTGTGCAGAGAGATAATATCAATAATACTTTTTTCATTTGCGTTATTGCTGTTTAGAAAGGATGTTGATCAGTAACCTTCTGTCTGTTTCAAAGCAAGACTTTTCTTTAGCTCAGTTCCGGATAAAGGAAACAAAGCCTTATAGGATTCCCAACTACCGCCCTTTAGTATGGAGGCGGTAATCATTACGTCATCTACCCGATTGGTCCTTTTAAGATCGAGCCATCTGTGCCCATATTCCAGGAATAATTCCAGCCTGCGCTCTTTCATGAGCGCATCCAGTATTTCCTGTTTCCCACTGAGGGTTGTATCGGATAATCCCGCCCGGTTCCTGATTTGGTTGAGATCGTCCACTGCGCCTGAAAAGTTACCTTGTTCAGCCCTGGCCTCTGCACGAATAAGATACTGTTCCGCCAGCCTGAAAACCTGACTGTATTCCATTGCCGGTACATCTTCGATACCAATTTTGTATTTGTATGGGTAATAATAAATGGCAGGGGCTCCATTTTCGATGACCGTTACACTGTTGATCCAATGATATTTTCGCTGATCGGCATTACCAAAGAGATCGTAGAAGGATTTGCTGAGAAAATAAAGTTTACCCGATGCCAGTCCCGGGCCTTCTGCGGGTAAAATAAAATATCTTCCTTCTTCTGCATTTGAAGCCAATCCGTTATCGGCAGGCTGCAGGCTCCAGATACATTCGCCGGAATTTTTCAGGAAGACTTTATCGAGGGGTTCCAGGGAAAACAGGGGATTTTCGATAAGAGCCGATGATGCAGATTCCGCTTCCTGGTATTTTTTCATGTAGAGGTAGGTCCTGGCGAGCGCTGCTGCAGCCGTCCATTTTGAGGGTCTTACACGTTCTGAAGATTCACTCAGCAGAGAACCATCAAGGAATTTTTCCGACAGAAGATCCTTTGCTTTTTTGAGATCGATCTCGATCCGATTCCAGACCTTATCTTTCGGGGCTCTTTCCAGTGCTGAGTTTTCGGCATAATTGGTACTGAGTGCAAGGGGAACGTTTCCATACAGGTTTACAAGAAAGAAATAATTCAATGCACGTATAAAATAGGCTTCTCCTGATAATTGTACTTTAACGGCAGGTGATAATCCTTTGCTTCCCTCCATTCCTTCCAACACCGAGTTGGCTACATAAATATTATTGTAAGCTCCATCCCAGATACTGCCTGAAGTGATATTGTTGTAGTTCAGGTCGTTCTTGTAATAGGCTGGTATTTTAGGATCAGGAGAACCGGGATATAAGGCAAGCTCATCAGCGGAAAGAGCAGCATAAAGCGTGACGCTGCTGGTAGATCCATTTTCCATTTTATTCATCTTGCTATAAATTCCATTCATTACGGCAATGGCAGTTCCATCATTCTCAAAAACGGTTTTATCACTGATGGCATTCTTTGGAGCATCCACCTCTACCAGTTTCTGGCATGAAGAGAAGCTTGTAATGAAGAGCGTCAGAAATAAGATAGATTTATGATTTGTTTGCATACTATAAGCTTATAAAGTGAGTTTGAATCCTCCTGTAATGGTTCTCAGTGGTGGGAGGGATTTGCTTGACCTGGTTTCGGGATCGAGCCCGGAATAATCGGAAATCGTGGCCAGGTTTTGAGCATTCACGAACAATTGAGCATTGGCCAGATTACATTTTTTTAACCAGGGTGCCGGAAGGCTCCATGATATCGATACATTCTTTACACGAATGAAAGAGGCATTTTCATAAACGGATCCTCTCATGGAAAGGAATTGAAGGGCGTTCGACTGGGTAGAAGAAAAATATTGAACCGGAGAGATATCTCCAGGCTTTCTCCATCGGTCAAGCACGGTTACAGGCTGGTTTCCAGCCCTGGAATAGAAGAAGCCCGGCAGATCTCCGTATTGATAATAACCTTCTCCTTTTTGTTTAACGAATTGCAAGAGAATATCAAGTTGCAGTCCTTTGTAACGGAAGCTGTTTCCCAGACCGCCGTAGAAAGTGGGATCCATTGCAATATTCACAACCCTATCTGAGAGTTGATCAGGTGTGGAGGTGAGTTTTCCATTTCGGTCTCTGAATACATACAAACCATTTTGCGGATCAACACCAGCAAAATCAAATACGCGCTTGATATTGACAGGAAGCCCGATTACATAGTCGTTGGCATACCCTGAAGATTCGAGCCCGGGAAATTTGACCAGTTTGTTTTTGTTCAGGGTGAAATTGAGATCAGTTTTCCAGGTAAAATATTTTTTCCGGATGTTGGCGGTATTGAGTGTGATCTCTATCCCTTTGTTTTGCAAGGTTGCTGGAGAGTTGCTTCGAATACCGGGAAAACCGGTAACATTGGACAAAGGGAAATTCAGGAGTTGATTGTTCGATCGGTTTACGTAAAACCTGCTTTGGATCAGTATCCTGTCGTTAAAAAACCCAAAATCCATCCCAAGGTCGAATTTGTTTGTTTGTTCCCATTGCAAATAGGGATTGGACAAGCGGGTAGGTTCCAGGCCTTTTACTCCCTGATAGCCTAGAATTGTGTACTGCGTAGAATACAATGTCATGTATTCATAATCGTTGATCTGATCTGTACCCGTAGAACCATATCCTATTTTCAGTTTCCCGAAACTGAGGAAGGGGATTTTGTCTTTGACGATATCCTCATTGGAGAAGATCCATACGGCTGAAGCAGAGGCAAAATTGTGAAACTGGTTCTCGTGGCCGAACCTGGAACTCCCATCCCGTCTGCCATTTAAGCTGATGATATACCTGTTATCCCAATTGGCATTCAACCTGGCAAAAGCGCCTGCATATTTGTATTGATTATAGTTGAATCCGGTGGCAAAACTATTCGGTGCTGCAGTTGGATCGTCCATCAGGATATCGCTGGTATAACCCATGGCCATCAGGCCTTGCATTTCTTTTGAACGTTGATCGATGGTGCCGCCCACTGTAGCCTGGAGAGTACCTGCCCGGAATTTTCCATAATAATTGATTTGTGGTTCGATGATCCAGGAGCTGTTCCGCGTGTTGCCGAATGATGAGATCCTGGGGATGTAAGGACGCAGATCGGGAGAGTTGGAGGAGGCAGGTTGTTTATCCACTTCACTAACATTGATCTTGTTGAACCCAAATGAATTCTTCAGTTCAATGTTTTTCGTCAACAGGTAGGAGAGGGTGAGGTTGGATACCAGGTTGGAAGTTTTGTTGTTATACTTCAGTTCCCGGTAAGCTAATGGATTGTAGAAAGTAGATTTCCCATTTTCATCCAACTGCCAGTTCAAAGTTCCATCTTCATTGTAGAGCGCCGGCGCATTGGGAGCGAGCGAAATGGCGATCGAGGTAAGATCGGCACTCATATTTTTCGATTCATCCACCAGGTACGAGCCTGTGAGTTGGATCTTGAATTTATTGTTTGATGAAACCGAGCTTATATTGAAATGCGTGGCGCCGGTTTGGCCAGCAAAATAGTCGGGGAATATGGAAGTTTCACGGTGATAGGTACCAGAAATAAGATATTGAGTATTGGCGCTCCCTCCAGAGAAGGAGAGGTTGGCATCTGTATACTTCGCCTTTCCATTCAGAAGGGCCTTTTGCCAGTCTGTATACCTATTACGGTCCCATGTACCATTCAGGTCATAATCGGAAGGACCGACCGGATCATGATCATTTGCTTTTGCCTCTTCCCGCATAACGAGGTATTGTTCTGTATTCAGCAATTTGTATTTTCTGGTTAGTTGGGATACTCCTTGCTGAAAAACGATATTTATATTGTTCTTTCCTGCTTTCCCTTTTTTGGTGGTGATGATAATAGCCCCGCTCGCTGCCCTGGAGCCGTAAATGGAAGTAGCATCCGCATCTTTCAGGATATCTACACTTTCTATATCATTGGGGTTGATATAACTGAAAGGATTGCCAGCCCCAATAGCACTACTGCCCATAATGGTGAGGTCATTGTTATAAGGCACTCCATCGATAATATAGAGTGGCTGACTTCCATTTCCAATGCTATTCCTTCCCTGTACCTGTACATCTACGGATGCACCTTTGATGCCGCTTCTTTGAACGATATGTAATCCCGGAACTCTTCCCTGCATGGCAAGAAGAGGATTGGTTACGGGTTGTTTGGCAATATCGTCTCCTTTTATGGTTGAAATATTTCCGGTACTCAGTCTTTTAGTGGTGGTTCCGTAAGCGATGAATTGAACTTCATCCAGCTTACTGGCGGATAATTTCAATACGATGGTACCGAGAGCACCCTCTTTGTTTACGATGATCTCTTCATCTATGAATCCTATTGAGGATATGATCAGCCGGTCTCCCGGATTGGCATCAATCCTGAACTTCCCGTCATAGCCGCTTGTAGCGCCACGCTTACTGCCTTTCACAACAATGCTGGCGCCGGGTACCGGTTGTTCCTTTTCATCCATCAATATTCCGGTAACTGGCATTGTTGCGCTTACAGAAAAAATCAGTTGTTGTTCCGTTTTCTTTTTCGGCGCAAGCACGATGGTCTTATTCCTGATGATGAATCCCAAAGGCTGTTCCTGGAAAATGATATCCAGGAATTTTTCCAAAGGCATCTTTTGAACATGCAGGGAAACGGGCCTGGTGTTGGTGAGCAGCTCCTTGTTGTAGAAAACAACATAGCCTGTTTGTTTTTTGATAACAGCGAACGCTTTTTGCAAAGGGAGATCCTTACCTGATAAAGTTATTTCCTGTGCAATGCCTGTGGCACTTGCCTGTAAGATCGCTACTGTCAGCAGTATTGTGGTTAGTTTCATAACCAGCATCATTTTGGTGTAAAGGCGCTCTCCGGATGGCCGCATGCGGTCATGGGCCGACGGGAATATTCGCCGGGAAAGGGATTTTGACATACCTTTAGGTAAGTTTAGTTTGTAATTAAAATTGGTTAGTGAGACCGTTTTAAGACCAGCTCAACTTTCTGCCGGAAGTGCTCCAACACTTCCGGTTTTTTTATGAACTGGTTTGATGTTTACATTGTCAATGGAATTTTATCAGGCAATATGGATCATCGAAGGGCTGTATGATAACAGCCATCGGTCCATTCAAAGAGAAGGTTTAATGATTATGGTGTGACGATCAGGCGGCGATTGTCTTCCAACCTGAAATGAACATTTGATGCTTTCAGGGTTTCCAGCAGATTCACCAGCGTCATTTCTTTGGACATTTCGCCACCGAATTCGATAACAGGTATTTGTTTTTCATATACCACCTCGATATCGTACCAACGCTCGAGCTGTCTCATCACTTCTGGTAAACTGGCATTGTTGAAATTGAACAATCCATTTTTCCAGGCCAGTACTTTTTCCAGGTCGGCTTGTCCGACAATGCTTTCTCCGGTACCGGTCCTGATCTGTTGACCGGGGTTGAGCACTTTTCCATTCACTTTCACTTTTCCATCAATCAGAGTTGTATTCAAACTACTCTCATTGCTGTAGGCATTGATATTGAAACTGGTGCCCAGTACCACTATTTCAGCTTTGCCGGGAACGGTTACATTGAATGGGGCATGGGCATTTTTTGTCACTTCAAAATACGCTTCGCCGGTGATCTCCACCTGTCGCTCTTTTTCTGAAAAAGAAATGGGGAACCGGATAGAGCTTTCTGCATTCAACCATACCCGCGTGCCGTCAGGCAAAGTCAACTGAAATTGACGGCCCCGGGGTGTTGACATGATATTGTATTGAGGTTTAACTTTTTCTTCTTTTCCAGAACTATAGATCAGCCGGCCTTCCCGGAGCGTAGCGGTAGTGCCGCTTTGTTCGGCAATGAGGCCATTGCCCAGGCTGTCGAGCAGTAACTGCCTGCCATCTGATAACGTAAGGACAGCACCTGCTTTGCCAGGGGCAATATCCCTGGCGAGTGGTGCGGCTGGTAGTTCTTTTTGAGGTGTTGTTCCTGAACCGGGTTGGAACCTGAAAAGAAAATAGGTACCGAGGCCAACGATGACCATCACGGATGCTGCATAACGGATCCAGGAGCGCCTGAAGAATGGAACAACAGGAGCTGGGACCGGCCCGGGCATTACTTCAGAACCAAACAACCTGGACTCCACGGCTTGCATTATCCTGGAACCGGTTTCAGGATAATGATAATCGATAGTGGCGATCCTCTCCAGGTGATCCATCATCAGCGTTTTCAGCTCTTCTTCCTGCTGCGGGTCACCGAGGAGCTGATGCAATATATGGGCTTCCTTCAGATCCAATGATCCGGAAAGATATTTATCAACCAGTTCCTGAAGCTCGGCGTTATACATGCTGATAAAGTTGGTTGGGTTAAACCTGCTTTGGATATAAAGTCGCGGTAATGAGAAAGGATAGGGGGTAGGTAAGAAAAAAAATTAGTATTTGAAAGAATTTGTCAACCAGTATAGGAGTAAGGAGAGACCTGAGTGGCTACGAAGTGCGGTCCTGAGAAACTGTAAAGCCTCCACAATATGCTCGTTTACAGTTTGTTTACTGATGCCTAGTTTATCTGCGATAGCGGCATGACTGAGACCTTCAAACCTGCTCATCATAAAAACCTGCTTCCTTCTGGGAGGCAGTTGATCGATGGCGTTGTTCAGTTCATTATACAGTTCTTTGTAGATAAGCTGAGCATCCGGATTGTATAATTCTTCTTTTATTTTGTCGGAATTGCTTTCTACCAATACTGCCAGACGCTTGCGGAGCCTTGAATAGGTTTTGTTGCGGGCAATGATGAAAAGATAATTCCGGAAATTATCCAGATCCGGAAGTTTTTGTCGATTATTCCAGATATCCACAAATACATCCTGGGTAATTTCTTCTGCGGTTTCGGCCACCTTCAGGTACATCAGCGCAAATACATATACCGATGACCAATGGTTCTTCATCAGCAGCGAGAAGGAAGCCTGATCAGCATTGGCTATCTGAAGCAGCAATTGTTTTTCTTCGTATGGTTGAGAGCCTTTCAATGGAGGGTGATTGAGATTACCCTCCGCAAACTAATCAAAATTATCAAATGAGGGATCGGGGGTAGGAGTCATAGAGGTTCAACATTTCATCATAATTCTTTTTTATCGCCCTTGATCGAACCGTTGCCGGAACCATAAAAAGATATAAATTCGTTTCCGGAAAATAATATTGGCGGCTCTGCATTACAACTATTCCGATACCGATTTACTCCATCAAATGGCTGCGGGATCCTCCCTGGCTTTCGATACTCTTTACTACAGGTATTTTGAATCTGTAAGAGCGAACATTCTCCGCATTACAAGGAATGAGACCGCCACCGACGATATATTACAGGAAGTATTCATACAGCTTTGGGAACGACGCAAGCAACTGGCTGATCGCGAAAAGGTCAGTGGATGGCTATTTGTTGTGAGCTATAACCGGTCGCTGAACCATCTCAGGAAGATAAGCACTGAACGACTGAAACAGCAGTCGCCAGGGCTTCAAATAGTAACTGACTGGCCCGCTGAAGAAGCTTTGCAGGAAATGCAGCTCCGACTTCTGGAAGAAGCCATCGCCCAGCTTCCCCCGCAACGACGGAAAGTTTTCGAGCTCTGCAAGTTCAAAGGATTTACCTACGACCAGGCCGCGCAGGAACTGTCCATCTCAAAAAATACCGTGAAGGACCATCTTTCCCACGCCTCAGCCTCCATTCATAATTATATAACACAGCAGGGTGGAAGCAGTCCTGCCTTGTCTATCCTCACCATTACCCTGCTCTCCCTCTGGCAGCACGAATAATTTTTTTTCAGATCAACCACCCTTTTTGCTGGTCGTCGGGTTTTTAGTGAAAGACCTTTCTATTGGAAAACTTCGAAACACAACTTGAGATCCTGTTCAGTAAAGAAGAATGGTCCGATGAGGAGCATGCCTTATTCCTGAAATTATTGGAAGAAATGGGGCCTGCAGCATTGCAGCCGTTTTTCCAGGGAGAATTCTTGTCGAATCTTTCGCAAACCCAGCCTCATGATCTGGCGCATGCACAGTCACTCCTGCGTAATATTCACAAGGCCGCAGGCTTAGCAGATCCTTCTGCAAAGCTGGTACAAATGCCATCCAGGAAAACCTGGAGGCCCTGGCTGGCCGCTGCTTCTGTGCTGGTGTTACTGACCTTTGCTGTATACTGGCTGGTGCTTCGTCCGGGTAATGATGGGGGATCGCAACCAGTTGCCGGCAAAAAGCCGGAAGATATTACAGCACCTGCCGGCAATCGCGCCACTATTACATTGGCCAGTGGCGAAGTGCTGTACCTCGATAGTATGACCGCAGGCACGCTTGCCTTGCAGGGAAATACGCAGGTGAGCAAACTGGAGAACGGGAGTATCCAATACCAGTCAGAAGGAGAGAGCAATTCCAGGGCTCCATCCATCAATACATTGATCAACCCGAAGGGCAGCAGGGTGATAGACGTCCGCCTCGCAGACGGTACCCGTGTATGGCTCAATGCGGGAGCTTCCATTGAATATCCTGCATCTTTCACCGGTACATCGAGGAAGATAAAGCTGAAAGGTGAAGCCTATTTTGAAGTGGCCAAAGATGCATCCAGGCAATTCAGTGTGCAATCGGGGAATGCCATTACCCAGGTACTGGGAACCAGTTTCAATATGAATGCCAACGATCCCACAGAGAAAACGAGTGTGACCCTGCTCGAAGGTAAGGTAATGGTTGGCAATGCCAACGAAAATACGGGAACCCTGATCAAACCCGGCCAGCAGGCACTGGTGAATACCGGTGGTAATAGTGCCGGCACTGTACAGGTAAGGGATGGCGTAGATCTTTCCGGCGTTCTTGCCTGGAAAAATGGAATTTTCTACCTGAAAGATAAAAGCCTGGAAGAGGTAATGCCGGAGATAGCCAGGTGGTACGATATCGAAGTGGAATATCCTGCCGGTATCCCACAAACGAAATTATTCGGTAAACTGGGAAGGGATCTGAGCCTGATGCAATTACTGCAATCGCTGAATGAGATGGATGTGAAGTGCAGGCTGGATGGAAGGACAATAATTATCCTGAAATAAGACATTCCAATTACATACTATTCACATCTAAAATCGAAAAAACATGGTGCTTAAATAACTACTCCTTTTAGGCATCAAAAAAAGCCGGAAGCGCTTGTAACACTCCCGGCGGATTTTTTGAGTTGCCTTCAATCAAAACGCTGAAGATCCAATTGTTTTCTCAACCCAAAAATTAGTGCAAAAATATGCAATTGATTGCTTATTGCTGCCCCGGGAATTTTATTGCCAAAACTAACCGGCGGCAGGATCAGTTAACCCCGGCAATTCCGCCTTTCAGGAAAGGACGGATGCAACACCCAATATTGCTCATCATGAAACTAACCACAGCATTGATCTTGTTACTCTGCATGCATGTGAGTGCCTCTGTTTCTTCCCAAACCATCAGCTTCACCGGCAAAGAGGTGGCTATCGAGAAAGTATTCGAAGCCATAGAAAAACAAACCGGTTTTTCAATTGCTGCCAACGCCAGCCTGGTCAGGGCCTGCAAACCTGTTACCATCGAAGCGAAGAATGAGCCATTGGAAAAATTCCTGGAAAGATTGCTGGCAGGAGAAGGACTCCAATTCTCCATCAGGAACAAGACCATTGTGATCTCCCGCAAGCCCGTGCTCTATTCGGAAGAGCTGACATTGATCGGATCACCCTCCGGACCACCAGCGCCTTCAGCCATTCAGGGAAAAGTGACCGATGCCAAAGGAGCGCCACTGGCAGGGGTGAGCATCCTGATCAGGGGCACCAGTAAAGGCACATCCACTGCGGCCGATGGAAATTTTTCCATCAGGGCCGAAGCGGGAGATATCCTCATGATCTCCTCTATCGGGTTCCTGCAACAAATGATCAAACTGAATGCCGATCATATTGCCGGTACTTTACCTTTGATCATCCGGTTAGCGGCCAGCGAAAGCAAACTCGATGAAATGGTGGTGATGGCTTATGGCTCTACCACCAGGAGATTCAGCGTGAGTAATTCCGGCAGTATCAAAGCAAATGATATTGCCAATCAACCGGTATCAAATCCCATGCTGGCCCTGCAGGGCAGGATCCCGGGTTTGCAGATCACACAAAGCACAGGTCTCAACAATGGGGGAGTGAAAGTGACCATCCAGGGAACCAGCGTCATTGATCTCAATACAAAGAATGATCCGCTGATCGTGATCGATGGCATTCCCTATGCCTCCAACCTGATGTTCAACTGGGGCAATATCCTGGGATACTCCGGCACAGAAACGAGGGCCGGTTCATCTGGTAGTCCGTTAAGCTTCATCAATCCTATGGACATCGAGAGAATAGACGTACTGAAGGATGCAGATGCAACGGCTATCTACGGCTCACGTGCAGCACACGGTGCTATCCTCATCACTACCAAAAAAGGGAAATCTGGAAAAATGGTGGTAGATGTGAACATGCGGGCCGGTATATCCTTTTTCAGTTCGCAGGCAAAATTGCTGAACACGAAACAATACCTGGAGGTGAGAAAAGAGGCATTCAGCAATTTCGGCCTTACGCCCAGCGCTGATCCTTCCAGTTCTGAATATGCAGTGGACCTTATGGTATGGGACACTACCAGGTATACCAACTGGCAGAAAGAGCTTTTGGGCAAACCTGTTTCTTATATGAGCTCACAGGTATCGATATCTGGTGGTAACAATAATATCAACTATCGCGTGTCCGCTACTTATGATCAACAGAATAGTCCCTTCAAATCAGCATATGGATATGATAATGATAAGAAGATAGCCACCCTGATAGCCCTGAATTCCACTTCCGATAATAAACGATTCCGTACTGGCGTATCCATCATGTACATGTATGATATGAACCGGTTGCCGAATTCCGATCCCACCAATCAAGCAGTCAACTTGTCGCCCAATGCGCCGGCATTGTACAATGCCGATGGTAGCCTGAACTGGGGGTTGAACAAAGCCGGCGCTGCCACATTCTACAACCCTTTGGCAGGCAGGTACACCATGTATTCCAACAACACGGCCAACCTGGTCTCTAATTTCGAAATGGGATACGATCTGGTAAAAGGATTGACACTCAGCGGCAGGATCGGTTTCAACAATTTGCAGTCGGATGATTACATGTTCAACTCCTCATTGTCTGCTTATCCGGAACGGCGGAAGTCGCTTGTGCTGCTTGCCTATAAAGGTAACTACAATATCAGGAACCTGGTGCTGGAGCCATTACTCACCTATAAAGGGAATCTGTGGAAAGGTACGGTGGAAGCTATGGCAGGCTTCAATTATCAAAGAGAGAATAGAGTTGGCACCAATATTCGTGGCGACGGCTTCAAAGATGATCAAAGTCTCTGGGATATGAGCCAGGCCAAAACAACTTCACTCATTACTAACGTCAATGAATACCGGTACAATGCAGGTTTTGGTAAACTGAACTATCTATTGCTGAACACCTATATGCTCAACCTGGCCATTCGCAGGGATGCCAGTTCCCGTTTCGGGCCTGAGAATCGTTACCACGATTTCTGGTCTGCAGGTGCCGGTTGATATTCTCTGAAGAGAACTGGTTCAGGAAGGCCATTCGATTCATCGACTTTGCCAAGATCCGGGCCAACTACGGTACTACCGGTAATGATCAGATCGGGGATTACAATTATATGGACCTCTACCAGCCGGGCTACGAGGATCTTCCTTACCAGGGAGTCCGGTCTACCGGCGTGTCCCGGATCCCCAACCCTTACCTGCAATGGGAAGTGACCAGGAAATTATCGATGGGCTTCGATTTCTCCTTACTCAAAAATCGTATCACAGGCGGGATCTCATACGCCTTGAACAGGTCCGGCAATCAATTGGTGAATTATAACCTCCCTTCCACCACAGGGGCCGCAAATGTTCTTAAGAATTTCCCCGGCCTGGTACAGAATACTCAATGGGAATTTACATTGGGCTCAATCAACCTTGGCAAAGGGGCCTGGAAATGGTCCAGCAACCTGAATCTTACTATCCCCAAAAGTAAATTGGTTCGCTTCGACAACCTGGAGGAATCCTCTTATGCAAGAGATTTGGTTATAGGAATGCCTATCAATATTGTACGGGTTTACGGGTTTGCAGGATTGAACAAGGAAACAGGGCTTTATCAGTTTTACGACAAGAACGGAGCGGTAGTGGACTTCCCGAATCGAAATGTAGATAATGTGGGCATCATCAAACTGGATCCCGCTTTCTCGGGAGGGTTGCAGAACACGATCTCTTTCAAAAACTTCTCATTCGATTTTTTCCTTTATTTCAAAAAGGGCATGTTGAATGATCTGGCTATTACCGGCGGTCGCCGTCCGCCGGGTAATTTCGGCAATATGCTAACCACAGTACTGGACAGATGGCGTAAACCCGGTGATGATGCGGGCATGATGAAACTGGCCAATGAAAGTCAGACCGCCTACACCTACCTGTATGCCTTCTTATCCGATAAGGCCTATACCAATACTTTTTTTGTACGCCTCAAAAATGTGAATCTTGCTTACTCGATCCCGGCCTCAATCGTTTCCAGGGCGGGGATAACAAGTGCAAGGATCTTTGCCCAGGCGCAAAACCTCAAAGTATGGAGCAATTATCATGGGCTCGATCCTGAAAACCCCGGCCTGCCGGATAACCTACCCCTGAGGACAACGATCGTCTTCGGGTTACAGGTTTCCTTCTAAACTTTTGAACCAAAATTTTGAACGCTAATACATATAAAATGAAAAGGGTTCTTTGGATACTGCTCCCTGTTTTTATCATAGTTCATGGCTCCTGCTCCAAACTGGTAGAAGTGGCTCCTCCGGTTACAAAACTTACAAAAGATAAAGTGTATGCTACGGATATTGCCGCCATATCTGTAGTGGCAAGCATTTATTCGGGAATGAGCGACTACTTTTTGGATTTTGCCGGAAATATCGGCACTCTCAATCTATATGCATCACTTTATACAGATGAACTGAGTTATTTTAAAGATCCACTGATAAACAGTAATGTGGTTGCATTCTATACCAACAAACTTACCAGCACCACTTTCGGATCTGAGTACTGGGCCGTTGCATATGGCCAGATCTTCAATTGCAATGCTGCTTTGGATGGTATCAGCAATGCTCAATCGCTCACGCCTTCTGTAAAGAAACAATTATTGGGCGAGTTGAAATTCCTGCGCGCTTTCTTCTATTATCATATCGTGAACCTGTATGGTGATGCACCCTGGGTTACCACTACTGATTACTCGGTCAATTCCCAGGTTGCCCGGACGCCAGCTATCGACGTGCTCAGGAATATCCGGAACGATCTCCGCGAGGCCAGGGAATTGCTCAGCGATCAGTTCCTGGATGGCACTTTATTGAAACCTGCCATCAAAAACAGGTACCGTGTTTCAACGCATGCCGCTGCAGCTTTACTGGCAAAGGTTTGCCTGATGACCGGTGATTGGACTGAGGCAGAAACGGCAGCAGGGGACCTGATCGCGAACACTGCGCTCTTCAAGCTGGATACCTTGAATGGCTGCTTCCTCACCAACACCCCGGAAGCGATCTGGCAACTGCAAACAGTTCGTTCCTATACACCGTTGGAAGATGCCAACAGATTCATCATGCCGGCTGAAGGCCCTTCCAACAGCTATCCTTTCTTCATCAGTTCCATGCTATTGAACAGTTTCGAAACGGGCGATCAACGAAAAGCCAAATGGATAGATACCGTAAGGGCTGATAACAAATTGTACTATTTCCCTTTCAAATACAAGAGCAAAGAAGCTTCTGCCGATCCAAAAGAAGCATTGACGATCTTCCGGTTGGCAGATATATTCCTCTGCCGTGCGGAAGCCAGGATGCAGCAGGATAAACTGCAGGATGCCATCGATGATATCAATCAGGTTCGCCACAGGGCCGGTTTGATTGATCTCACTTCTATGGGCAAAGCCGCACTCAAAGATGCTATCCTGAAGGAAAGACAGGTGGAGATGTTCACAGAATTCGGCGCCAGGTTCTATGATATGAAAAGACTTGGTAAGATCGATGACCTGATGCCCGCTATTTGCCAGGCAAAAGGGATTACCTGGGATCCGGACAAGGCATTGTTTCCCCTCAGCGCAATTGATATCGACCGGAACAAGAACCTGATCCAGAACAAAGGGTATTGACAAAACAGCGCCAGGCGCTGATCAGCATCCTCTTTCTTTATTCTTTTTTGTAACCCCTCAATTCCTTGAAAACGGGGTATGGGATTTCTTTGCCCATACCCCATCCTAAAACATATTTTCTATTACTTATCAACCAGAAGTTCTATGGAGTCAATTGTTCAGACTGTAGGATTGTGCCACCGTTATGCAACGGCCTGGGCCATCAAAGACATCAATATCGACATCAAAAAGAAAGGGATCTTCGGCCTGCTCGGATCCAATGGAGCAGGCAAATCCACTACCATGAATATCATCTGTGGCGTGCTGAAACAAACGCAGGGAGATGTATTCATCAACGGGATCGATAAGAAGAAGGATCCACTCGCCGCTAAAATGCAGATCGGATTCCTGCCACAGGTGGCGCCGCTCTATCTGGACCTCACCGTGCGAGAGTATCTCAATTATACCGGCAAATTAAGATCACTGGAAGCAGGTGCGCTCAAATCAGCTTTGGAAGAGGTGATGGAAAAATGCGGCGTTACGCATATGCAGGACCGCTTGCTCAAGAACCTTTCAGGTGGTTACCGGCAACGCGTGGGGATTGCACAGGCCATCATCCACAAACCCAAGCTGGTGGTATTGGATGAGCCTACCAATGGGCTTGACCCCGTTCAGATAGTGGAGGTAAGAAACCTCATCAGGGAGATTTCCGAAGAAAGGACCGTTGTGCTCTCTTCCCATATCCTCAGCGAGATACAGGTATTATGCCAGGAGATCATCATGATTGAACAGGGCAGGTTGGTGTTTTCCGATAGCATGGAAGCATTCAACAACTATATCGCTCCGCAAAGTCTGCTGGTGGATTTTGAGAACCCGCCTGCTGCAGAATTCCTGGGCAATTTCCAGGGCGTCAACAGGGTGGAAAAACTATCCTCCCGCTCGTTCAGGATGTTCTTCAACGGAGAAAGAGCCGTGAATGAGGCCATCATTTCAAGGAGTGTGGAAAAAGGCTGGCGACTTACAGAACTGGCCGTGGAAAAGAATTCCATCGACGAGATCTTTAAACAGTTAAGCAAGAACTCAAAAAATATTTGATCGATGAAGAAAATCTGGAGTATAGCCAAGAACGAACTGTATTCGCTTTTTTATTCACCCATCGCCTGGATCATGTTCGTGATCTTCATGGTGATGATCGGTGTCAGTTATATCCGGGTATTGGATATGTTCTTTGTGGCAGAAAAGCAGGGAGGTTTCTCTTTATTCTTTGTAGAGCACCTGACCCATGATATAACGGTCCACGGTGCAGTAGGCTACCTGACCTGGGAATTGCAGACATTGTATGTTTTCTTCCCCTTATTGACGATGGGTTTGATCAGTCGGGAAAAAAACAATGGCACCATCAAGCTGCTATATTCTTCACCGGTGAAGATCAGGGATATCATCCTGGGTAAATACCTGGCTATGATGGTGGTCACCCTTTGTTTCATTATCATATGCGCCATTACAATGATGGCGATGTCCTTCAGTATTGAAAACCCGGATTATGTTCAACTGACCGGGAGCTTGATAGCTTTGTTCCTCTTGCTGAGTACATACGCCGCCATTGGTCTCTTTTTTTCTTCCCTCACACCTTATCAGATAGTGGCTGCGATCTTCACATTTGCATGCCTGGCATTCCTGTCCAAGGCAGATAGCCTATGGCAGGAAATGGATATGGTGCGCGATATCACCTATTACCTGAACATTGGAAAAAGATCGATGCCACTCATCGGTGGTCTATTCAGCGTAAGAAATATTTGTTATCTGCTGATCATCAGCATTGGATTTATATGCTTCACCATATTCAGGACCATGGCCGCTACCGAATCCATTCCCTCCTGGAAAAAAGTAATGCGATATGGTATAGTGATCCTGCTGGGCCTTTTTGCAGGCTATATTACATCCCGCCCATCCGTGAATGCTTATCTCGATCTCACCAGGGATCAATTCCATACCATTACACCGCCCACGCAGGAGGTATTGGCGAAAATGAATGAAGGGCCGCTGGAGGTCACTATTTATGCCAATCTCCTGAATTTTGCATTTGCCAGCAATTTCAAACCCAGCATGGAGAATGAGACCAGCTCAAACTTGTTTGAGCGTTATAGCAGGTTCAAACATGATATAAAAGTGAATTTCGTCTATTACTATGCGGTAGCTCCCGATTCCTACAATTTTAATATTTATAAGGGATGTACGCTCAGGCAAATAGCGGAAAAAGTAGCGGGCAGTATGCGGATCGATATCAACAGGTTCCTGACACCGGAGGAGATCAGGAAACAGGTGGATATTGAATCGGAGAGCCTGGACAATTTCATGGTGTTCAAATACAAGGATAGGTCTGCCATCGTCAGAACGTATGACGACAATGATTTCTGGCCATTGGAAGATGAGATGACCGCAGGATTTAAGTCGATGCTCATGGAGCAACCACTGATAGCTTTTCTGTCTGATGGTATTACCCGTAGACCATTTTCAGAACAGGTAAGGGATTACACGGATTTGGCCGGTCGCAAGAAGTCGAGGGAATCTTTGATCAATCAGGGATATCGATTCGATACGGTTTCCCTGGAGAAACAACCTGTCCCGCAGAATATTGCCGGGCTTGTTATTGCCGATGTGAGAAAACCGCTGAGCCCAACTTGCCTGGAGAGGATCAATCAATATATCGAAAATGGTGGAAACCTTTTTCTAACAGTAGAGCCAGACCGAAAACAGGCCGTGGCGCCCATACTGGAGAAACTGGGCCTGAAATACCGGGATGGCATGCTGATCCAGCCACAGGATAACAATTCCAGCGACGTTATCAATACCTATCTGACGGATCAGGCCATCCATCTTTCTCCCAGGTTCGAGCGGACCATTTATGAGGATCACAGGGCATTCCTCGACAGTGTTTACCGGGTCATACTCGGAGGATCAGGTAGTTTCGATTATGTTCAAAAGGATGGCTTTCTCATGGAACCCTTGCTGAGGACGGATCCCAAACTATGCTGGAACAGGTTACAACCAGTGAAGCCGGATTCCATGCATTTCAAACTGACCAAATTGCCGGATGATGAGACCGGTACATTCATTCCTGCCCTGAAACTGAAGAGGACGGTGAAGGGAAGGGAGCAAAGGATCTTCGTAGTGGCGGACGCTGATTTCCCAACCAGTAATTATACGAATATCTTCAACCCCAAACAGTATAATTTCAAATTTGGGTTCTGGTGCCTTAGTCAGTTCTCTTATGGCCGCTATCCTGCCAATACTGTGCGGCCCCTGGCAAAGGATAATAAATTCCGCATCGATGCCAAAAATATCCTGGTACAAAAAAAGATAATGGTCTGGGTGATCCCGATCCTCATCGCCCTGGCAGGATCTTTCATATTGATTAGACGAAAACGAAAATAATATACTGTGAAATACTTGAAAGTGGATGAGCAAACACTCAGCGATCTGTCGATCCTGGGTAAACAGGGGAAGGCCTCGGTGTATGCGCTTTTCAACAGAACGCGCACCCAGGGAGGAGCTGCCCTTCTCAACGAATTGTTCAAACTTCCCCTGGCGGATGAAACGGAGATCAATCGCAGGGCTGGCATCTACCAGTTTTTCAGCCAGCAGGAATTTGAGTTCCCCGTTGAGTCGGAGGTCATCGGCATGTTGAACCATTATCTTAAGAATGATGATGTGCGAACGCAAATCCAACTGGGGAAACAACATATCGGTCAAAGGTTCAGGGATATGGTGGCAACCGATGCCGAAGTGAATTTCATCAATGATGGGGTGCAGGCCGCTCTCCGTCTTTTCAGCAAGTTGCTGGCCTTCCTGGAAAAATGGAAAACGATCGCCGTAAAAGGGCCCGGCGAACAGATCTTCGGGCAATTGGAAAAGCTCATACAGGATAATGCCTTTACCCCCTTGCATCCCTACACGAAAAATGCCCGGGAAGCAAGGCTCAGCCATATCCAGTTGAGTGAACTGGATAAGCTGATCCGCTTTGAAGAAAGGGAGAAGATGCTGGAGCTGCTACAGCTTCTTTTTGAGCTGGATGTATTCATCGCAGTAGGGAAGGTCACCAGGGCACAGGGATTTCATTTTGCCAAAGCTATGCCCTCCGGTACCGGCACGCTGCATTACCAACAGGTCTATCACCCGCATGTGGAGGGAGCCATTGCCAATGACCTGCACCTGAACGCCAGTCAGAATATACTCTTCCTTACCGGGGCCAATATGGCCGGTAAATCCACCCTGATGAAAAGTATCGGCATTGCACTCTATCTGGCGCATATGGGATTCCCCGTGGCGGCTAAACAATTTGAATTTTCGGTCAGGGATGGCATTTATACCAGTATCAATCTCTCCGATAACCTGAGCATGGGCGCAAGTCATTACTATGCCGAAGTGTTGCGAGTAAAGGAAGTGGCAGTAGAATTATCGATGGGCAAACAGCTCTTCGTGATCTTAGATGAGCTGTTT
>JAGIAP010000400.1 GCA_017744805.1 Chitinophagaceae bacterium
ACCAATATGTGGATAGGCCGGCTTTTCTCTATAGGGCAGCTCTTTCTCTTTATTGAAATCCAACAAAGAAGAACCGTCCGGCGCGGCATCCTGATAATGCAAATATCCAAAAGATGGTTGATACAAGGTTCTATCTTGCGGATCAATAAACTGCTTGGAAACATATCCCCTTACATAAAAGTCAGGATGATAAAGCTTGTTCAACAGTCCTACTTTTGTAGTGAAAGTGAACTGGGTGCTTGTATATGGAATTTGTATTTCCGGAGCTCCTGCAGGAGTTGCAAAGGAAATCAGAGCCCCCTTTGGTTTGAATGAAACTGCTGTCCTAAAATTATTACTGATACTCCAGGCAAAGGTAACTCCTGTCGACAATTGAAGACTTCCTAAACCTGCCCTTGAATTGTAAGGCATGCTAAGGGCACCAAAATAGTTCAGACTTGTTTTTTCATTGTTGCTCATGACTCCACCTGCAAAACTCATAGAAGGGCTCACTGTCAGCCCGTCCATTGTTCCGTTGGAAAGACTCAGGCTGCCTGAAAAAGGCCCTTTTGCGCCCGTACCAGCATTGATACCAACACTAATACCATGTTCAATTCCCCATCCTTTATAGTTGTTATGGGTAATACCATAACTGGCCCCAAATGTTACCCCCTGATATTTGGCATTACTATCAACCATTTGTTTAGGCTCTGTGCCAGCCGGAAAACCTGCCAGCTCAATATCCGCTCCAGCAGTTACACCAATGGTCTTATTTTCTTTAACATTCAGTGTTTTCACTACTGTATCTCCCTTGAAATCATCAGGCAGCCCACGCAGGTTCCTTGAAATGGTACCGGGGTTGATATTCCATCCCAAACCAACCCAACTTGCTTCCTGATCCATGGAAGAACCGGCATTATATCCTAACGCAACCGGATAGCCGCCAACATCCAGCAAGGGAATTGTATAGCTGAAATCCCCTGTGAAAAGGTCTACCATATTCCCACCATTCACACTGGAAAAACTCGTCATTTCCGGTTGAGTCGGACCACCGATCTCTGGCTCCGGAATGTTCCTGTTTAAATCCTGCAAGTTTTTAGTGTCTACAGGGGCAACCGTTGTACTGTTATCAAATGCCTGGGGCAAAGTATTTGACTTTGGAAGACCATTAACCGCTCCCACACGAAATGCATGAAGTTTCGGATATGGGGTCGCCGCTTTCGATATTACCGGTATGAGTGTCAATTCCAAATAGAATAAGGAAATAAAAAACCAGGCAATTGCCCTGGGCTTTTGTGCCAATCGAAGTAACATGTGAGAAAGATTATTTGTCTTGAAAACTTAATTTGGATGGAACTGGTCAGAAAGCTCTATCCTACCGCCCGGACTCATTAGGAGTAACTATCCGGTATCCCTCATAAAAAGGAGAAACAACGAACCGATCATTTTTTTTCTGAAAAAATCTATCCCCAGAGAAAATATCCTCATCGAACCTCTCAGTAGAATGATGATCAAAGATTGTCTGCACAATAGCAAAGCCTCCATCATTTCCAGAAGCCTGAAATTCCGCTCCCATCAGCTCCGCTGTTCTGACTATATACACGACCTTATGCAAGAGTTTGCTTTTTTTATCGATTGTATAAATCATCTTTTTATAGGAAGGATGAGATAAGAAGTTAATTGATACTATATACATACTATTCAAGTCGTTCAACTCAATATCGATCAACTTCTGCCGGATGAGACTATCCAATTGATACAGAACCGGATTATCCACAGGTACAACCCCACCAGTCTGGCCTCCTTTGCTGGAAGGCGTTTTGTAGAGATGGATCAATTTCTCTCCGTTAAAAACGGTGATGAGATATTCGCCGTTATATACAAACTCAGATTCCTGCATCCTATACCAGTATTTATTACCGCTCATCTTTACAGCTCCTTTGAGTGAATCCAGGTATTCATTTGGGCTGGCCTCAGGAGAATACTTACAATTCATTTCAAAGCTGATGAACCCGGGAGCCTTATATCTTTCCATCATTTGTTTCATAACTTGAATTGCAACCGGGTGGGAGCTCTGACCAAAAGAATAGTTGCAAAGAAGAAGACATAATAATGCCAACCTGATAAATAGTTTCATCGTATTAATTTTCTGTCAATTAATCCAGGAGGATAGATCACGTAATTGTCAAAGCTACCATGACCAATCAGACCGTTTTTGGAAGTAAAAGCTTTATGAATGAGTAGAAATAAGAAAAGCGAGCTCATTAGTAGAAATGGAGCTGATCAGATAAGCCTGATCATTGTGGCTTGCGCAAAGCTTTTTTGAATATGACAACTTTACCGTTGCCAGTATTGGTATAAGGTTCATCAGCAGATTGGTTTAGGGGGTGGGCCAGTAAGAATACAATATTAAGAGGAACTTATTAAGTAGCAAAAAAATATAACAATGATATATAAATGTTTTTTAGCGGTTAAGTATTTGTACCTAGTGTTTCCTGGATCGAAACCTGAAATCCATTTCTGGCACACTATTTATACACTTCATTAAATTTTCACAGGAAGGAACTCCAATTCAACATTGGGAATTTACCTTCCCCTGCACCTTCAAGATCGGGATTTAATTCGTAACATAAAACCAACCTTATTTATGGGTATTTTCAAGAAACTCTTTAGAAAATCTTCTACTCCGGTTCCTCAAAAAATAGAAAAAGATAAAGTACCTGTTTATCCCATGATCAAAGATGCGCGATGGAAGGGAACTCCATACGCCATGCACTATCCTTTTGTTCAATTGGGAGAAGCGCTTGAGCTGGCGATCGTCTTTGCCCAGGATGCGGGCGACAAATTTGAATATCTCACCAAAGACGATATGCTGAACGAAGAGATCAACAAGAATTTCCACAATTGGCAGGAAAATATCAACCACTATCCCTTTGAAATAGAAATTGCGGAAGACCTCAGGAACCGCGTGATCTTTGCCTCCGGCCAGGACCACTCCGCAGAAAAGATCCTATCCGCCGCCTTCCTCGCAGAAGCATGCAAAGTGTTGAACACAGATAAACTGATCATTTCCATCCCCCGCAGGAGATGCCTTATGATCACAAGTTATCATGAAGATTTCCTGATGCTCGAAACATTTTTCCATCTCCATTTTATCGCTTACCGTGAAGAGGAATACGGCAATGAAGTGATCACGGAAATGGTGTTCGTGGCTGACAAGGATAAAGTACAATATGCTGCCCCTCTTGGTTTCCGGATCAATATGTATGAAAAAGATGGACAAAGAAAATTAGTGTATTCTACCATGGATGATCTGTTCGACCAAAACGACCAGATCAATTTCCAAAGCATCATCGAGAAAAACAAGATCCCCATCCAGTTACCCGGGTAGTCAAAAATGATGTCCCTGTTTATTCATTTCCTTATTTTCATGGAGACGCTTGAGGACCTCTTCGTCCTTGATCTTATTCATAACTTCAGGGTAATGTAATAGCAGCTCTGTCTTAAGGAAATCAATGAAGCTGAGTTTCTGTTTTTCAAACCTTTTTGCTCCACTTCCTTCGTGGTAATAATAAATAGCAGGATCATCACCTTCATCCGGCAAAAAATACAAGGCCTGGTATCCCTGATGCATCCAAAATACGAATGCATTATCAGGGATGGATGGGATATCATTTTCCAAACAAAGCTCCTGGGCCCAATCATACAATTCCAATAATTCATCCATGAACACGGAAGAACCTACCATGAATCGGCTTGTTCCTCTTCCCATATATTTCAGGAATTCAAGGTAAGCGAAAGGCAATTTATGATTGTATGAAGCTTCCACCCGCCTGATATCATTCATACCGGCAGGCCGTAATTGCTCGCCTTTGGCCCACAAATACCTGGCGATATCCGCCACAGTATTTAATTCATCCGGCTCATCACTAACCGGAGAACCGGTCATATCATTCTCTATTACGCGTTTCAGAAACCGGAATAGCCCGGGGATAAAGATCATTAGTGGTATTTAAATTCAATGATACAGTTTTTGTCCGGCAAATAAAAAAGACCCGCCAAACAGCAGGTCCTTTCATTCAAAATATTATAGAAAAGTTATCAGGCTTCTTTCAATAGCTTCATGAACAATGCAGCCTGCTCCTTGGTTTTGATCACCTGGTGGAGTGAAGAGGTGGCTACAACGGCCTTGGGCTCAGACTTCTTCCCCTCTTGCTTCGCTTTTTTAGTAAGCGCAGCTACCTTTCGAGCTATTGTTTGTTTCATGCCAAAAATGTATGGGTTCAGTTCAAATGTACGGCTTTTTTCAATTAATGTGTATTTCCACCCTTTTGTTTCAGGTTAAAGATGAAATAGTTGTACATATGGTCCTGGGATATCTGCTCTCCTTTCCGGATCCGGAACGGATAAGGCATAATATCCTCAAAATCAAATGGATTATCGTATTGCGTCTTACCAAAACGGGTGATCCGGACATAGTATTTCACGCCGAACATCCTGAAATATTTGTCCAGAAAGTTAAAGTTCCGCTGCAGGGCCCGGTAATAAAAATAGGCCCTGGCATTATCTGAGCCGTCGATGCCCAGGTAATGATCAGGATTGTTCTTGAGGTAAGCGTAAGCTGAAAATAGAATAGTGGAAAACACTTTCGAGTAATCGGAATGTGTAAGCTCGGCCTTATCATTGATCTTGCCTTTTGCATTCAGGGGGCCGAAACTGATATTGTACACATTCGGCAACAGTGCGTGGCACTGGTTGCTGATCTTCACACTGAGTGAAATATCCCTCCCATTCTCAAGCTTTGAATTGAAATAACTGTATCGAAGGTCCTCGGAAATATTCTCTATATCGTACAGCTCATCAAAATCGATCTTCGGTGAAACAGCCATCGTTTGATCCTTTTTAGTAAAAATAAAAAATAATCGCCGGACCACTCCATACTTATAGCAGGCTGGCAATGATCACTCCTAACACAAACAGCGTAATCCCGATATATAGTACATCTTTTTCTTTGATGAAGCCGATAATGGAAAAAATGATCCGTGCAATGGGAGTAGCTATCAAAATAAGTACCCCGATCTGGATAATGG
>JAGIAP010000401.1 GCA_017744805.1 Chitinophagaceae bacterium
TATTTGCACCCTTACCGGGATCTCGAATGTATAACCGGCACCATGAGGGGCCAGTGTAGCTTCCACTTTATTGTTGTCTTTATTGATCCTTTTTATTTCAGGCATACGTCCTTCACGGTCCAGCCTTTTCATATCGAACCATCTCAGGCCGCTGAAAGCCAGTTCCCTCCTGCGTTCTGCGAGTACCTTCACCAACGCTTCCTCCCCGGTTGAAGCGGACTGATCTGCATAAGAAGCCGTTTTGATCCGTTTTTTCCGGAGCATATTCACGATGTTCATAGCCTCATTGAACTGTCCGCCGCGAGCCAGCAGCTCCGCTTTAGTGAGATACATTTCAGGGAATCCGATACCGAAACTATACCGGCCAGGGAGGGAAGAACGGCCAAGGCCATCATTATTGGTAACGGTGAGAAAACTGTAACGTATATCCGAACTGTTGAAGTAAGTCTTCAGATCATCGGAATAGATCATGAAAGTGGGAGAACCGGAGAAAGCGCCACGCTGCCACAACACTTCGGGGTTGAGATCATAAACAGGGATCTGGTTCTTATTGGCGTATGTATTGTAATCCAGAATGGCATGCGTTGCTTCCAATGCCTTATCTGTATACACTGCAGCATTGGGAAAATCACCCATATACAAATAGATGCGACTGAGCAATCCATAAGCTGCATACTTTGTAACGCGATACCTGTTCACGTTAGAAGCAGGAAGCACCCCGGCAGCAGCTTTCACGTCTGTGATCATCGATTCCAGCACAGTTTTGAGTGGCGTGCGGCCGGGCACTTTATCCGTTACATCGATGCTGGTGACCATCGGCACACCAGGATCAGTGGCAGCAGTAGCGGGATCATATCCTTTGGCAAAAACGGTGAGGAGCTCCAGGTAATTATTCGCGCGGATCACTTTGGCTTCGGCAATTACCTGATCCTTCTTTTCCTGTGTTCCATCCGTTACTTTGGGCGCACCATTGATCACCACATTGGCATCGTAGATGCAGCGGTAACCGGATCCCCAGATATCGGGGCTTGCTTTCTCATTCACCGTGATCATTGGCCTCCAATAATAACCATTGGCAGTGGGCGATTGATTCAAGGCGTCCACTTTATTGAAAACATCATCTGTAAAATCCAGGAGATTGATCGGGAATGTTCGGGTCATTGTAGGGGAGTTCAACATCCCTTCATAGTCCGTCAATTTTTCAGGGATGATAAGGCCCTTGGGCTTTACATCCAGGTATTTATCGCAGGCAGTGAGTGAAACTGCCAGGGAAAGCATGGTTATGAAAAATCCGTTCTTCATGATTGTCGTTTTAGAAAGCAGTGGAAATGGTGATGCTGTAAAATGGTTGTGTTTCCAATGTACGGATGCCCGATACGCGATCGATGGCATCGGGGTCGATATCATTGCCACTGAAAGTGTAACGGAAAAGATTCTGTGCCTGCATACGCACCTGCGGGTTATTCAGTCCAAGCTTGCGGAAAATCGCTCCTTTCGCATTATAGGTAAGGATCAGATCCCTCAACCGGATATAATCTGCCCTGCGCACATATTGCGAGGAATACTGGTATCCATACAAAGCGTAAGACTGATAATAACCGGGGGCAGCACTGCTGGCCCTTACATAACCGGGGATATTGGTGAATTGCTCATCACCTGGTTTTCTCCAGAAATTGGTGGATCCTTTCAAAGGATTGTTCGACATGAAATCGATATTGTTCGGATTAGGTTGTTCCACTCTCATCACGTGCCCACCATAATACATGAAGAGGAAAGAAAGATCGAAAGCGCCGATGCTGAATTGGTTATTCAGTCCCAGCACATATTTGGGCGTAGTGGTGCCATTATAGATAAGATCCTCCTTGGTTACGTCCACTTTTGCATTTCCGTAAAAAGCAAGAACGTTCTGGTTGCCTTTCCGGTCATATACAAAAGGCTGTCCCATTGCATTCAGGCCACCGTAATTGTAACTGAACAATGCGTTCATGGGTAGTCCCTGGATAAAGATATTACCGCTGGTGATCATTTGCGAGTTATCATACTCGGTGGCTTTTACTGCCAGCACTTTGTTGTAGTTGAAAGAGCTGGTGACCTGCAATCTCCATTCAAATCCTTTTTTCTTCATCAGTTGGCTGCTGATCAGGAATTCAAGGCCACTGTTACGAATGGAAGCGGTATTGGCATTGTACTGGTTGAAACCGGTGGTAGGGTCGGCATCTAGTTGACCGAAAACATCGGTCGATTTTTTCACGTAGTAATCGACAGAGCCGGAGATCCTGTTCCCCAATAAAGTGTAATCCATGCCTACATTGTAGTTCTGGGTGGTTTCCCAACGGAGGCTTTGGTTTTCGGGCGTGAGTACATCATTATAAGTTAGCGGCGTGTTCAGCACGGTGTTGAGACCGGTGGACAGGATCAGGAAAGCTCCATTATTGCTACTGGGTACATTACCATTGAAACCAGTGGCAGCGCGCACTTGCAGGTTCTTCACAAAATCCCAGTCTTTGGCAAATTCTTCTTCACTCAATCGCCAGTTGACGCCGGCAGACCAGAGTGGTTTGTATTTGTACTTGGGATCAACGCCAAAAAGATTCGACTGGTCGATCCTGAAACTTCCTGTCAATACATATTTGCCACGATAGATATATGTGCCCTGTCCATAGTACGACATGAACCGGTTATCGATCTCCTTTTCATTGAAATAATCCGTGCTTCTGAAACGCGGGGCTGAAATGCCCATCTCATCGAAAGCGGGAGTAGACGTACCGTTGAGTGCAGACATATTGATGGGCTTGCTGATCAGGGTCTGCCCGTCGTATCCGAAATAGCTGGTCTTATAAGACTGAGTGAGGGTTTGCTTACTTTCCAGACCGAGGATGCCAGAGAGATCGTGGTCGCCGAAACGCTTATTCAGGTTCAGTTGCAGCCTGGCCGTATAATTGGTGATGCGTTGATTGGTCTTCATCAGGATATCGCCTTTAGGCATATTGGCAAACACGGCTTTGCCGGTAGCGAGATCCTTTTGCGCCATGGAGGAAACCAGTACACGTGTGGCATATGTCTCTTCCGACTGCAATTGGTCCAGCAGGGCGTTCTGGTTTTCGTAGTTGCCACCAATGTCCATATTCATCCAGTTGGTGAGCTTCACGTTGAACCTGCCCTGGAAGCGGGTGGAAGAGCCTTTGGTAGTATAGGTATTACCGTATAATTCTTTGTAAGGATAATACTGCTGATCATATAAACCAGCAGCCATCAGTGTCTGGTTCTTCTCATCGGAGATGGCCCGTGAGAGATAATCCCGACCGGGGTCCAATGCCACCGGCAGCGCTTTTCCATTGGCATCCACCAGGTGCTCATAAGGGAAGAAGTCGGAATAGCCCGGTGTACTTCCTTTCACATCCCGGGTATTGAGGTAGGTTCCCCTGAAATCGAATTTCAGCCAGTCCGTGAACTTGAAAGTATTGGCCAGGTTAAGAACGATCTGTTTGTTCTCAGACCTGCGATTGACGGGCGTTTCTGCAATATAGTTGACACCCATCATATAAGTGCTTCTGTCGTTACCACCGCTTACGTCCACATTGAGGTTGGAAGTTTGGCGGTTTTGATAGAAGATGCGTTCGTATTCTTTCAGATTATCGTAAGAGCCGAGGGCGGCCAGTTTCTGATCGGCCTGTTCCTGCGAGAGCAATGGATTGGATACCGCCAGCTCGGTAAGCCCGAACATTATCTTCTCTACCGGGTTCATTTTATAGAAGCCCCAGTCGAAAAGAGAGTAAGAGGTTTGGGCGATCTTGAAATTCTCTTTTTGCAACTGCACAAATTCATTGGCAGGGGCATAGTTGAGGTATCCGAAGTCCGGTTTAGGCTGGAAGGCCTGCGTGGCGCGAACATTGAAGACGGGCTTGCCGGATTTCCCTCTCCTGGTTTCCACTACAATCACACCATTGGATGCGCGTACACCGTAAATGGAGGCAGCCGCCGCATCGCGCAATACGCTAACTGAAACGATATCCAGCGGATTGATCGTTCTAAGATCTATCTCTGTAGGGAATCCATCCAGCACGATCAACGGTTTCTTTACCGCATCGAAAGTGGATACGCCGCGGATGGTCAACTCACCGGTCTGTCCGTTGTACACCAGGCCAGGCACTTTCCCTTCCAGGCTTTCCAGGAAATTCCCGGTTACGGCTACACGCTGCTGATAGTCCTTTTCAGACATCACCGATGCGGCGCCCGTCATCTGGTAGGTTGGCATCTTCTGATAGCCGGTACTCACAGACACTTCCACCACAGACAACTGGCTATCGGATCTATTTAGCGCCACCGTGAATTTGCCGGCCGCAAATTGTGCCGGTGTAACCATCACCGTTCGTGTTTCGTGGCCGATAAAGGAGATATGCAATACATCTCCTGCACGAACATTCAGGCTCACCATTCCATCGGCATCCGTTACGGCTGATACTTTCCCGTTCCTGGTAGAAACTGATGCGCCGGCGAGCGGAGCACCAGTAGAGTCGGTTATGCGGATCTTGATGGGATCCTGCATAAGATCAGCCTGTAGGTTCAGCTCAGGCGCAGGCTCATAGAGTTTGGAAGCCGCTTTGCGCGACAATACAATCGTTTTGCCTTGTATGGTGAATTCGATGGATTGGTTTTTCAAAATGGTGGAAAGGAACTCTTCCAGTGGCATATCCTGTGCATTCACAGAAACAGGCCTGGTCTGTGAAATGGTCTGCTCATTGTAGAGCACCACATATCCCGTTTGTTTTTTGATAACAGTAAAGACCTGTTTCAAGGGAATATTCTTTGCCGACATCGTGATGCTCTGCGCATTGCCATTTGCAGAGGCCGAAAGGAAAGCCGCAAAGAGAAAGAAAGTAAGCATCCGCATAATTCTCAGCATTTGAGCCGATAGCGGGAATTAGCAGTAAAAAATAATAAAAATAGAAAGATGCTGATCGGGCAAATAA
>JAGIAP010000402.1 GCA_017744805.1 Chitinophagaceae bacterium
GAATATAATAATCGGTAATTGAAGCAGTAAAATCTGAGTACATTTGTGTTCCGTTATCAGTAAGTGAATCATTGAAAATCAACACCATCTTACAGATTTAGAGAACACAGGAAATAGAGATAACGGAAGATTTTCAGTAAATTGTAGTTGCCAATATCATAAAAACAATGGGACCCATTAAAGTTGCTATCGCTGATGATCACAAAATATTCCGGAAGGGGGTTATACTATCATTACGTCCATATACCAATATCAAGTTTGTTTTTGAAGCAGAGAATGGCCAGGAACTATTAGATACCCTCCCTTCAGCACCGGAACAGCCCGATGTGATCCTGATGGACCTGCGTATGCCCCAGAAAGATGGTATTGAAACAACAAAAGTAGTAGCTAAACAATACCCCCAGATACATGTCATCGCATTGACGATGTATGAAGACGAGCGATTCGTGAGCCACATGATGGAAATTGGCGCCAATGGCTACCTCCTCAAAAGCGCCGATCCTGCAGAGATCAAAAAAGCCATCATGGAAGTGATGAGCAAAGGATACTACCTCAACAACTTCGTTAACAGGATTTTACTGAAAAAATCACACGCCCGCCAGAAAGTGGTGCCCACACTAACCAGCGAGATCACGCTGAGCGACCGCGAACGCGATGTGATCAAATACATCTGCATGGAGTTCACAGCCCATGAAATTGCCCAAAAACTGGAAGTGAGTCCCCGTACCGTTGAAGCCATCAAAGACCGTCTGATGGAACGGTTCGGAGCAAAAAACACAGCAGGACTTGTTTTCTTTGCAGTGAAAAACAACTTAATTGACTAATAGATAGTTTCTTCTATGGAAAACCGGTTTCCGAACCTATTACGATGGTAAAAACCGGTGTTAGCATACCAGAAATACTTTCCTTAGTGGCAATTCTGTTGCCTGTTATTCCTATTTTGATCATCTTCATCCGGCGCACCTGGCAGCAGGACATTATGATCTTTCTCGGTACTATCTGCCTGCTTTCCTTTATGCAGCACCTGATGGTATACGTTCCCAAGTTGGTGCCGGTAAACACCACCTTCATCAACAGCATCTTTGGCCTCGGCGAATTCACCTTACTGTTATACCTCTTCAAAATGGTGATAGACACGGGGTGGGTAAAAGAAGTGATGCACACGATACTCATTGCCTTTGCATCCGTAACCATTACTACCTATATACTACGCGGCACAGAAGCCCACTCCCTTGTACTGAACATGATTGCTGCCTTCCTCCTTTTATTGACAGCAGTAATCGCATTACTACAACTGATAAGGGAAAAACAAGTATTCATTTTCCAGTCACCCCTTTTCTGGGTGGCAGGAGGCAGCATCTGCTACTTCAGCATGTTTATACTTACAGGATTTGTAGGGAGAGGAACACAGGCACTGCAACAGGAGAAGATGATCCTGCTATCAGTGATCAACGATATACGCATGATCTTCTTTATAATAGCAGCATACATTGCCCAGCCAAAGAAAGATCCTATATCCTCATCTCAGGAATATCACCCTCGATAAGCAGCTTGCCCAGCGTTTTGGAACGGATTTCCTCGACAGATACACCCGGCGCACGCTCGATTAGCTTAAAACCACCTTGCGGCAACACATCCATCACAGCCAGGTCCGATACGATACGCTTTACACAACGAACCCCTGTCAACGGCAAGGTACAGGCAGGTAACACTTTCGATTCACCCTTGGGATTGGTATGCATCATGGCCACAATGATATTCTTGGCACTGGCCACGAGGTCCATGGCACCACCCATGCCCTTTACCATCTTACCCGGAATCTTCCAGTTGGCAATATCCCCCTCTTCAGATACTTCCATCGCCCCCAATACGGTGAGATCAACTTTACCCGCACGGATCATCCCGAAACTTTCGGCACTATCGAAAAAAACACCCCCCGGCAGAACAGTCACCGTTTCCTTTCCCGCATTGATGAGGTCGGCATCGATCTCTTCAGCTACAGGATAAGGCCCCATGCCAAGCATGCCATTTTCAGATTGCAGCATAATAGAGATCCCGGCAGGAACATAATTGGACACCAGTGTAGGAATACCAATACCGAGATTTACATACATCCCGTCACGCAATTCCTGCGCAATACGTTTGGCAATACCGAATTTATCTAAAGCCATAAAATGTCTGTTTAAAGTGCAGTGCAGAAAATCTGTTTCCCCTTTTCAACTTGTCAACTTGTTAACCTATCAACTAATTTTGACCGTTCTCCGCTCGATACGCTTCTCATAATCCTTGCCTTCAAAAATGCGGTGAACATAAATACCGGCCACATGAATTTGATCAGGTTCGAGTTCGCCGGGTTCCACTAAATGTTCCACCTCTGCGATGGTAATAGTGCCGGCCTTGGCCATAGAAGTAGAGAAGTTACGGGTAGTTTTGCGGAATAGAAGATTACCGAACCGGTCGCCCTTCCAGGCTTTCACAATAGCAAAGTCGGCATACAGCGCACGCTCCATCAGGTACATCTTACCATTGAACTCGCGCACCTCTTTACCGGCAGCGATCTCAGTACCATAACCGGCCGGCGTAAAAAAGGCGGGGATGCCCATACCAGCCATTTGAATGCGCGTAGCGAGCGTACCCTGAGGGATCAGATCTACCTCCAGCTCACCACTCAGCAATTGACGTTCGAATTCTGCATTCTCGCCCACATAAGAACTCATCATCTTCCTGATCTGCCGCGTCTTCAACAACATACCCAGCCCAAAATCATCCACGCCGGCATTATTGGAAATACAGGTAAGATCATTGATCCCTTTGCGGACAAGCGCAGCAATACAATTCTCAGGAATTCCACATAGACCAAAACCACCCAACATAATGGTGGCGCTATTGGGAATATCCTGGATGGCAGCATCAGCGTTAGCAACAACTTTATTCATAAAGTCTTAATTCGTCATGAAAGAAGGCGACGGTATCTATAGCACTACTTACTTGGCCGTATCTGTCTTACCGGTATACACATCATTCCGCCGGCGGTTGGCACGGGCAGACATTGTGTCGAACAGAACCTGGTTGATCTCGGGGTGACTAAGATAAAACTTGAAACTGCGAACAAACTCATCCTTCGTAATCTTATGAATTTGGAATACCCGTTCATACTGCTTCAGGTTTTCAATTTTAATATTTTTCTGAAGATTGGAATCACGTTCCATGAACTGAGAAGAAAAACGGTCAGCCTGGATCATATCCCACATTACCTTCTCCATCTCATCACGCTGCAACACATCAGAAGGTATCTTGCCCTTATTCATACAAGCAACAAAAGCACAAAGTCCGAAAATCAGCAACAACATTTGCAGGGCTGAAAGTCCAGGAAATCGCTTCCTTAATCCTGAATGCTGTATGCTGTATGCTAAATACTGTATTCTCCCCCTCATTTCAACTCCTGTTTGTAAGTATTGGCATTCGTAATATCTACCTTCATCAGGATCTCCCGCGCCTTTTGTTTCTCTTCCGGAGAGCCCTTCTTGAATATTCTTGACAATTCATTCGCCTTGCCCTGAAAGAAGAAAGGAATGATCATCGTATTGGGAATATCCGTATTCAACGTATTGATGATATTCAGTGTATTTAAGATCGCATTCCGGCCATTCGCTTCATTTTCATACATCACATCCAGGCCCAGCCGGTAATAATTATAAATAGCATCGTGGATCAGCGTATACCGGTTATTGGTAAGGTTCTCCAAAAGCCAGTAACGATTACGCAAACCATCAAAAGCTTTCCAGCCCGAAATATCCCTGTTTTCCGGCGCATTGTTAACGATCGCCTGAGCCCTTTGGAAATACGGATCACCACCACGCAAAGCGAAAGAATCGAAATCAAGACCCAAAATTACATACACATAATAAGCCAGCGTAGCAGTAAGATTAGACACCAGCGGATCAGAGCCCGACACCCGGTTTTCATTAAACTCAACAGGCTGGAACTCTACATATTTAAAAGCAAAAGACTCGTCCTGGAAATTGATCAATGGCGTCTCATAACTCGAATTGAATACCGGCCTTGCCGCCTGCACAGTTAAGGCCGCCCGGTAAACATTCCCCCCAACCGCTTCACTGATATTGATCAGAAAATGACAAACGATCTTTTCATTCGCCTGAAAAGCTTCATTCGTCCACTTGCGATTATTCAGGAATGTATTCAACGAATTCTGCAAGGTTTGGAAGATCTTCTTATCAGTTTGAGAACTGACGCGACTGGAATTAATACTAATACGAGCCTGCAATTCCTGTGCAGTACCCTGCACCAGCAGGCCACCACATATTATAGCCAGTAAAAAAAACTTATTGCGCATACAACATATTTACAATTCTATCAACGATATCACGAGCCACTTGTTGTTTAGGTTTCCGCTCGTAGGCTGTTTCCTGACCACTCCTTTCAAAAATAGTGATCTTATTGGTATCATGACCAAAGCCCGCTCCCTCATCATTAAGCGAGTTCAGCACGATCATATCCGCATTCTTGCCCGTTAGCTTTTCCTGCGCATAAGCCCTTTCATTATTGGTTTCCAGGGCAAACCCCACCAGCAACTGCCCCTTGCGCTTCTCCTGCCCCAGCGATTTCAGAATATCCCTGGTCTTGGTAAGCTCCACTGTGAGAGAACCCGAAGCCTTCTTGATCTTCTCAGGATTGGTGACAGTAGGCGTATAATCCGCTACAGCAGCCGACATAACGGCAATATCAGTGTTCACAAACTCACGTACACACGCCTCATACATCTGCTCAGCCGTTTGCACCCGGTGAATTTTGATACCCGCCATGTCCGAATGCAACGAAGAAGGTCCCAATACCAGGTGCACCTGCGCCCCCCTTTTGGCCAGCTCTTCAGCAATGGCCAAACCCATCTTACCCGACGAATGATTACCAATAAACCGCACAGGGTCGATAGGCTCATAAGT
>JAGIAP010000403.1 GCA_017744805.1 Chitinophagaceae bacterium
AGAACCAATAAAGGCCCGGGAGAGAGCGATCTTTCCGGGCTTTTATTGTAATACACTTTATTTCAGTCTGATACGGATTAATTCCAGGTCAATATAACAGCCATTCAACCCAATGCCCCTTCATATGTTATTAATTCGTCCGCAATAGAACGGCCTTTCACTCGTTTTTGGGTTTTTTGGCTTTTTGGACTAGTTTCGCGGGTCGTAAGAAAGTAGAACTGACCCATGAGGGACAGGAGCTTATCGAACGGATCTGAAATCATCATTATAAAAATCTCGAACCGAATATGGCATACGACGTAATAGTTATCGGTAGCGGCCCTGGTGGATATGTGGCGGCTATCCGTGCATCTCAGCTTGGATTAAAGACCGCAGTCATTGAAAGGGAAAGCCTGGGTGGTATCTGCCTCAACTGGGGCTGTATCCCTACCAAGGCACTCCTCAAGAGCGCATCGGTAATGGAATATATCAAGCATGCGAAAGATTTTGGTATTGAAGCAACAGGTCAGCACGACTTTGCCGCTGTGATCAAACGCAGCCGCGGTGTGGCCGATAAGATGAGCAAGGGCGTTCAGTTCCTCATGAAAAAAAATAAGATCGACGTTATCATGGGCAACGGCGTGCTGAAAGCCAAAGGCCAGGTAGAAGTTACGGGAGCCGATGGTAAGAAACAGATCGTTGAAGGAAAACATGTGATCATAGCAACCGGCGGTCGCAGCCGCGAACTGCCTGCCCTGAAACAGGATGGCAAGAAGATCATCGGCTATCGCGAAGCCATGACCCTTCCCACCCAACCCAAGAGCATCATTGTGGTAGGCTCCGGCGCTATCGGCGTTGAGTTCGGATACTTCTACAATGCGCTCGGAACAAAGGTTACCATTGTTGAGTTCCTGCCCCGCATCGTGCCTGTGGAAGATGAGGATGTATCTAAAGAACTGGAAAAGAATTTCAAGAAACAAGGCATCGATATAATGACCAATGCTGAAGTGACCTCCGTGGACACTTCCGGCAATGGCGTTAAAGCCAAAGTGAAGACCGCCAATGGCGAAGTGGTTCTCGAAGCCGACGTGCTCCTCAGCGCGGTAGGCGTTGCCGCCAATATCGAAGGCATCGGCCTCGAAACACTCGGCATCAAGACCGATAAAGGCCGTGTGTCTGTTGACAAATATTATCAAACCAATGTTCCCGGTGTATATGCGATCGGCGACTGCGCCCCCGGCCAGGCCCTCGCACACGTTGCCAGCAAAGAAGGTATCATCTGCGTGGAGAACATCGCATACAACGAGAAAAAATACAATCACCAGCCCGAAGCGCTCGATTACGGCAATGTACCTGGATGTACTTATTGCACACCCGAGATCGCATCTGTTGGTTTCACCGAGAAACAAGCCAAAGAAGCAGGATACGAGATCAAAGTGGGCAAATTCCCGCTCAGTGCTTCCGGTAAGGCTTCTGCTGCCGGTCATACCGAAGGTTTCGTAAAAGTGATCTTCGATGCCAAATACGGCGAATGGCTCGGTACCCATATGATCGGTTACAACGTAACGGAAATGATCATCGAAACCGTTGTAGGCCGCAAACTGGAAACAACTTACCATGAAGTGCTCAACAGCATCCACCCGCATCCGACCATCAGCGAGAGCGTGAAAGATGCTATCGAGGTTGCTTATGGCGAAGCCATCCACCTGTAATAGTTCAAACATACTATATCGAAAGGGCGCTTAACGGCGCCTTTTTTTGTTGCCACTATCTTGTGAAATAAAACCCAATTCAATAGTGATGACTTGCAAAGCCTTCATGGGATCAGTATTTTTCACCAATGAGATGTATTGGTGTTCTTATCCTCCTCGTAAGTTTCGAAGCTGCTGCCCAACAATTGGTGAATACAGATCCTATCCGGCTTTTCCTGCCCGGAGGGCAGCCTGTTAGTTTCAAGACGATGGGCTGGCACAGGCTGGAAACCAACTGGCTGAAGATCTGCTCGGACAGCTCTTCCACGATCTACGCTCCGTTCAACGTCACCATCATGGACACATTTACGGTAAATGAACATCTTATTCTGAAACTGAAGGTGAATGGAAAGAATACTGTATTGATCGGAGGCCTGCAACCGGGCAATTGGACCAAGGGGAGCAAGGTTGAGAAAGGCAGCGTTCTCGGTACAGTGAAATTATTTCCGGGAGACAGGCAATTCAAACTTTATTGCATGGTGCTCCAAAAGAAAAGCCCCCTGCCTGCTGCAGAAGCCCTCAAGTTCCTGGAGGAACTGCCTTGATGCAAACCAATACCGCCGTTCTTTAAAAAAATCCCAATTCCAGATCGGGGCTTGCACAAATGCACAGTCTTTTATATTTTGTTTTTTCCAACTATGAGAGCAGACATACAATTTTTGAGGTTCTCAACGTTGATATTGGAATTAACAGGGCATTCATATTTAGCATTCAAACATGAACCATAGTACCTGCATTGGAATACTGCTTATCCTGCTGACAGCGCAGCCGTCAAATGCTCAGGCTGCAAAGTCGCCCATAGACAGTATCCGGTTTTTCCTGGTGAATGGAACCATCAAACCACTTGCAAAGCATTCTGATAAATTGAATTTCTCCTGCGGACCGGATCGTCAGGTTCCGGGTATAGTGCTGCAATCGCAGGCAGGTTTGATTTACAGTCCTGTCCGCGCAAAGGTTTTCAACGTTTTTGAGATTGAAGGTGATTGGGCAGTAATGCTGGAAACCGATGGAGAATATTTCATTGTTTTGGCTAGCATCAAAAGCCTCAATATCAAAAAAGGGGATATGATAGAAAAAGGAGCTATAATCGGCGAATCCACCTGGAATGAAGCAGAGAATAAGTATGAAATGGAATTGCTGATCTCGCGAAAAGATAAAAAAGATACAACCATTGAAACCATGCTGAAATATTTCGATCAACTGAACTGAGATTGAAAACGATTGATAGCCATAACCTGAACAACCTGATAACCATGAACAACAAATGCATACTCACTCTTACAACCATTCTTTTTCTTGCCTGCAACAAGATAAAATCAGGGAATGAATTAATGGAAAAAGAAACCTCCTATATCCGCAGCCTCGGGTTATTACAGGACCATGAGCAGATCATCAAATTCTACTCCAACTATAAATTCAGAAATGCCGGTAATTTCTTCACCGATCAACGCATTGCCAAATATTGGATAGATAAAAATGACAGCGCAAAGAACGAGATCGCCTCTGCATACTACGATGACATCCTTTCCATAGATTCCACTACAGACGTTCCATCCAGCAATTGTCCCTATCTTCTTGTAACAAGGAAAGACAGATCCAGGTTCAAGGTTTTCGTAAATGGAAAGAGAACCGCGGTGAAAGAATTCTTTGCAGAAGCAATGGGTAAATGGGCAAAACACCAGGCCCTTGCTTCCCTGACGCATCAGGCCCGGTAAGGAATACCCAAAACTATTCAATCCCAATTTTGTTGGTTTCAATGCAGACAATCAACACTGCATCGGTGAATATGAGCATTCAAAAATCTTTTCAGCAAACATTATCCTACTTTTTTGGTGGACTAATTATTCCATTCTATATTTGCATCCTCAAACGAGAGTTCTTTCACAACAACTTATCCAGAAAAGACCGAGGGAAGGGCCCTGAGACGTCTTGGCAACCTGTACACACCCATTGTATAAGGTGCTAATTCCTGCTCCTGAAAAGGAGAAAGATGAGGTAGTTGAATACTCCTGTATATCTGTTTTGCTTCCATTGCATCATTTTCTGGCTGATTGTTGTCTTAATTAAAGTCACATAGAAATGAAAACTGTTTTTTCCTCACTGCCACTGTTATACACCACACCCAACCGCATGCAACGCTGTTGTTGTTGCTGCTGTATGGGGTAATTACTACCCATCTCAACTGAACACAAAGTAAAAAACTGACACAGGCCTAACGGGTCTGTATAACCGTTCATTGCCCATGATCTTGCGCAATGGCCGGACAGGGAATATCATGTCTATTATTAATCTATATACGTATGCTTACAAAAAATGTAACCATCTTGCTGACATTGCTCATCAGCACCGGGCTATATGCACAGAATAAGACCATTCACGGTGTTGTGCTGACTGCCGAAAGCAAGCAACCGCTCGAAGGAGCTACCATTTCCTACAATAGCAACACAAACAGGGTAACCACTACGGATGCCCAGGGGAGGTTCCGGCTGGATGTAGCGAAATTGCCCATCACCATAACCGTTTCATTTGTTGGCAGGGAAACGAAGAATGTGGAACTGACCAGCGAAAATGTAACGATCCAACTGGTTACTGCCGGTGCCCTGGAAGAAGTGGTGGCAGTGGCCTATACCACCGTCAAGCGTTCAGGTTATCCCGGAGCGGTAAGCGTGATCGGGGCCGATAAGCTCAATAACAGGCTTACGCCCAATCTTACCAATGCCCTGCAGGGACTGGCTCCCGGTATTCAGACCACCTCCGCGAACGGACAACCCGGCAATAACTCCGCCATCCGTATCCGTGGTGTGGGATCCATCAATGCCAGCAGCTCCCCGCTCTTCGTGATCGATGGCGCTCCCTACGATGGTGATATCAATGCTTTAGATCCTGCTGATATCGCATCTGTCAATATCCTCAAAGATGCCGCCGCAGCCAACCTTTACGGGTCAAGGGCTGCCAATGGGGTGATCATCATCACTACCAAACAGGGAAAGAAAGGAGAAGATATCGCCGTGAATGCCACCCTCAACCAGGGCTGGAGCAGTCGCGCCGTTAAGGACTATGATAAGATCGGCACCGATCAATACTTCGAACTATACTGGGAGGCCCTGCGCAACAAAGCGCTCGCCAACGGACAAACCGCCGCCCTGGCTGCACAGACCGCCACTGACCACGTAGTTTCCGATCTGGCTATCAATCCTTACGGTTCTGCCTATCCGAAACCGGTAGGCC
>JAGIAP010000404.1 GCA_017744805.1 Chitinophagaceae bacterium
CTGCGGGTCGGTTACTTGTTCCACCCAATCTGAAAGATCATGCAGGATTGGATAAAGACATTGTGGTGGTTTCTGCCGTAAACAAAATCGAGATCTGGGATAAAGTTAAGTACCAACAGTTCTTTGAATCTTCTTCATCTGACAATTTCAGTCAACTGGCACATCAGGTGATGGCAGGCGCCGATAGTGCCCCATCCGACCTTGAGTTATGATAAATGAGCAGGAAAATAGTTCATACCATGTGCCCGTTCTGCTGCAGGAAGTACTGCAGGGATTGAATATTCAGCCTGATGGCACTTATGTGGACTGCACTTTTGGTGGAGGCGGGCATTCCCGCGAGATCCTTCAGCAACTGGGCCCACAAGGTAAGCTCATCGCATTCGACCAGGATGCCGATGCCCGGCAGAATCTTCCGGACGACCCCAGGGTCATCTTCGTTCCCCATAACTTCCGGCACCTCCAGCGCTTTCTCCGCCTGAACAATGCCATTCCCGTTGACGGCATCCTCGCTGACCTCGGCGTCAGCAGCCACCAGTTCGATGAAGCAGAACGCGGATTCTCCACCCGTTTTGATGGTGATATGGATATGCGAATGGATACCAGGCAGGCACTCACCGCTTTTGATGTGCTGAACACTTTCTCCGAACAACAACTGCATAAGATGTTTGAACAGTACGGAGAAGTGACCAATGCCAAAACCCTCGCCAGAACTATCGTTCAGGCCAGGCAAACCCAGTCCATGCGCACCATCGCCAATTTCAAACAGGCACTGCATTCCGTGGTGAAAGGAAATCCCAACAAGTACTTTGCCCAGGTTTTCCAGGCGTTGCGCATTGAAGTGAATGATGAATTGGGAGCATTGAAAGAAATGCTGCAGCAAGTTCCTTCTCTACTGAAACCAGGTGGCCGTGTTGCGATCATCACGTTCCACTCGCTGGAAGACAGGATAGTCAAAAATTTTTTCCGCAAAGGCTCATTCGAAGACGAAGATCTCACCGATCCCTTCGGCATCAAACCAGCCGAACAGGTATTCAGGATCATCACCAAAAAACCGGTGACCGCTTCAGAGGCCGAACTAAAAAGAAACCCCCGCTCCCGCAGTGCCAAACTGAGGGTAGCTGAAAGAATATATGAGTGACGAAAAAGAAATAAAGGAAGCGAAGGAGGCGAGAGAAGCCAGAAGAGAATGGCTGAAGATCTTCAGCTATCGCTGGATCACCAGGAATATCCCTTATTTCCTTTTTCTGGCAGGACTGGCCGTGATCTATATCTATAATGGCCACTATGCCGTCAAAACAATGCGCAGCATCAAAGACGTTTCAAAAGAACTGAAGGAGCTGAATCACGAATACAAAACATTGAAGAGTGAAGTGATGTTCCGCAGCAAACAAAGCGAGATCGCCAAAGAAGTGGACACATTCGGATTGAAAGAACTGACCATTCCTCCTTATGTGATACGGGACTCGGCTTATATGGCAGACTCATTGAAAAAAAGATAAAAGAGGAATAAGCGAAAGTGGAAGTAAAACGCGACATATTATGGAGGGTATACCTCGCATTCATTCTGATAGTGGTGTTCAGCATCACTATTCTTGGTCGCGCAGTGTATATCCAGCAATTCCAGGGCGCCCATTGGCTCGCTGAAGCCAAAGAGCAGCAGCAGCGATATATGGAAACCGATGCCGAACGCGGCACCATCTACTCCGAAGACGGAGCCATGCTCAGCACCTCCATCCCTTACTTCGATATCTATATCGATTTCGCGGCAGAAGGGCTGAGAGCCAAGAACGGCGCCAGGTTCAAGGATAATATCGACTCCCTGTCCATGGGGCTTTCAGGTTTGTTCGGTGATATGACCACGCAGGAATACAAAACACTCCTGCAGAACGGGTACAGAAAGAAGAATCGCTATTACTTGCTCAAGAAGAATATCAGCTTCCAGCAATACAAGATCCTCCGCTCACTGCCCCTGGTGAAACAGGGAAAAGACAAGAGCGGATTCATTGCAGAAGTAAAAGATAAAAGACTGAACCCATTCGTACTCCTTGCCAACCGTACCATCGGGTTGAGCAGGGAATATGTGGATAGTGACGGAGAGATCAAAAGCACCAACGTAGGCCTTGAAAAAACCTACGATTCTTTGTTGAAAGGAGAGGCCGGAAAAAAACTGATGCAGAAGATCGCAGCAGGTGTTTATGTTCCGGTAGATGGAAGTGTGATAGAACCAAGGAATGGTAAGGACCTCGTAACTACCCTGGACGTGAATATCCAGGATATTGCCGAGAACGCTCTTTTAAAAGTGATGGAGCAGAACGAGTGTACCAATGGCACCTGCATCGTGATGGAAGTGAAGACCGGTAAGATCAAGGCCATCGCCAACCTGGGCAGAAGGCCGGACGGTTCTTACTGGGAGGATCTCAACTACGCGCTCCGCGCCTCTGAACCGGGATCCACCTTCAAACTCGCTACCATGCTCAGTTTGCTGGAAGACAAATACATCACACTGGATCAGCATGTGGACCTCGAAGGCGGCGCCTGGAAGTATATGACGCGCACCGTATTCGATTCTGAAGAACATGGCAAGCACGATGTAACGGTGAAACAAGCTTTCGACGCCAGCTCCAACGTGGGAATGGCGAAACTGGCAACGGCCTATTACAGTAAGAATCCTAACCAGTTTGTGAACCACCTGAAGAAACTGCGCTTCGATAAATATTCCGGTATCGATCTGCTTGGCGAAACACCGCCGGTAGTGAAAACACCGAAATCGAGAACATGGAGCGGCACCACATTACCCTGGATGGCCTTCGGATATGAAGTACTGATCAGCCCGCTCCAGTCACTGATGCTGTACAATGCAGTGGCCAATGATGGCAAGATGATGAAGCCATACCTGGTGAACTCCATCGAAGAGAACGGGCAGGTGATCAAACAGAATGAGCCGGAAGTGCTGGAAGAAGCTATCTGCAGTCCACAAACACTGAAACAATTACAAAGCTGTCTCCGCTCCGTGTGCGCCACACCGGGAGGAACAGGATACAAGCTCTTTTTAGGAACGCCTTATGAAGTGGCCGGAAAAACCGGAACCTCACAGGTGGCCAACGGAAACAGGGGATATGCGGATCATATCCACCAGAGTAGCTTCGCCGGGTATTTCCCGGCACGTGATCCAAAGTACAGTGTGATAGTGGTAGTAGTAAACAAGCCTTTTGCTGTAAAATATTATGGTGCGGCTATCGCCGGGCCGGTGTTCAAAGAGATCGCAGACAAGCTCTATGCCTTGAGTGCGGATGAGGATAAAAGCAATGAGAGTTACCGGATTGCCCGCATCAAAAAAGACAGCAGCAATTATCTCTATGCCGGACAGGCGGAAGAACTGAGGCTGATCATGGACGCGATGCAGTGGAAGTACAAAGATTCAGTGAAGAAAGATGAATGGAGCAGGATGTACGCGGTGAACTATCAGCCTGTCATGGATGGCAATCCGGTTTCCAGGAAAACGATGCCGGATCTCAGGGGATTGGGACTGAAAGATGCCCTCTATCTCCTGGAGAACATGCAGATGAAAGTGAATGTGCAGGGAAGAGGAAAAGTAAGTATGCAAAACATACTGCCCGGAACCCCGATAACAAAGGGGCAGGCAGTAACGATAGGATTGAATTAATAATTATAGACTAACCCAGGCATGGCAATTCTGCAGGACATCTTGTATAAGGTGCGGATCCGTTCCGTTCACGGTGATACCCGTGTAAATGTGAAGGCGCTTCAACTGGATTCGCGCAAAGTGAGCGCGGGTGATGCTTTCATCGCACTGAAGGGAGTTGCTTCCGACGGTCATGACTATATTGCTAAAGTAGTGGAGCAGGGCGCTGTAGCAGTGATCTGTGAAACAATGCCTGCGGAGATCAAAGAAGGTGTCACTTACATCGAGGTGGAGAACAGCCATATCGCTGCCGGATTCCTCGCACATAATTTCTACGGACAGCCATCTGAAAAACTGAAACTGGTAGGCGTTACCGGCACCAACGGGAAAACCACCATCGCTACCTTATTATTCAAACTCTTTTCCGGACTGGGTCATAAATGCGGTCTGCTCAGTACCGTAGACAATCATATCGGTGAACAGATAGTGCCTGCTACCCATACCACGCCTGATGCTGTAAGTCTCAATGCCTTGCTGAAACAAATGGTGGATGCCGGCTGTACCTATGTATTCATGGAAACCAGCTCTCATGCCATCCATCAACATCGCATCGCTGGCCTCCGCTATGCCGGCGGGCTCTTCAGCAATATCACACATGATCACCTGGACTATCACAAAACCTTCGATGAATATATCCGCGTGAAGAAAGCCTTCTTCGACGGACTACCCTCCGATGCATTTGCCATCAGCAATGCCGATGACAAGCGTGGGGGTGTGATGTTGCAGAACACTTCCGCCAGCAAATATTTCTATAGCCTGCGTACCCTCGCAGACTTCAAGGGAAAGATCATCGAGAATGCCCTGACAGGCCTGGTGATGACCATCAACGACCAGGAAGTGCATTTCCGCCTGATTGGTGAGTTCAACGCCTACAATCTCCTGGCTGTGTATGGCGCTGCCATCTGCCTGGGAGAAGACAAACAAGAAGTGCTGCGTGTACTCAGCATGCTCACCGGTGCAGAAGGAAGATTTGACTATATCATATCTAAGAACGGACAGGTGATCGGTATCGTGGACTATGCCCATACACCGGATGCCCTGCTGAATGTGCTCACCACTATCAAGAAACTGCGGAAAGGTCATGAACAGATCATTACCGTGGTAGGATGTGGCGGTGACCGCGATAAGACCAAGCGGCCCGAGATGGGCGAGATCGCCTGTGAGCACAGTGACAAAGCGATCTTCACTTCGGATAATCCCCGCAGTGAGGACCCGCTCGAGATACTGAAGGATATGGAAGCCACTCTGAAT
>JAGIAP010000405.1 GCA_017744805.1 Chitinophagaceae bacterium
GGCCAGGATGATATCCGGACCAGTAACGGGGATCACGCTTTCCGTATTCTCGATGGCGATGGAGGCATGAGTTTTCACCTGCTCGTAATCGGTAGTTTCTTTGGCGGCGGATTCCGCCTTGTACCAATACACCTGGGCAGTGAGATGGTGCAGGAAACGGCTATTGTAAAGCACATTGAACCCAACGAGTGGCTGTGATCTTTTCGTCATTTCCAGGGCCGTTCCCAGGTCTTCGAGAATGGTCTGGAATACTTCGGCATTCGATTTCCTGGCCATGTTCACGGCCAGCACCTCTTTCCCAGAATGCAGGTACACGGGAATGCCCATGGCTGCATTTTGATATTGCCCGAAGTATTGCAGGAGCTTGAAGAAATAATATGCGCGGGTGGCATACATTTCTCCGAGGAGTTGGTCGCGCTGCTCCGTAGTCCCATCCTTCACTTCCTCATTGGTCTGATCGATGAGGGCGTTAAGGAAGCCGATGATCTCATAGAAATCGGTCCAGATCTTAGTGGGCGAATTGTAATCGTTCCATAGCAGCAGGTCCGCATAATTCTTTTCCTGCGGTTGCGCCATATGGAGGTTGTTTGGTTTCAGGTAGCATTGCGTCAATGCGATATCGAAGTCGATATTGTCTGAATAGGATTCAAACATGAGGTTGGCATACACGGGCAGCATGGGGTTCATGGAGCCGTTGGTGAGGCCATACCTCGGAGCCGCGCCGAATGTAGTGACGCCGCGGAGATACCCGGCGAGTAAGGATTTTACATCCTGCAGATTAGTGACGGTCCGCTGGTTCTTGGGGGCCAGGTCGAGATAACGCTTACAACCTGTGGATGCCACCAGGCAGAGCAGCGTAAAGCATATGATGATCTTATTTCTTTTCATTACAGTCATTTTAGAATCCAACAGTTAATGACAAGGCGAAATTCCTGGTATTGGGATAGCCGAAGGGCAGGCGACTTTCAGGATCAGTGCCGGAATATGGACTGATGATGAAGAGATTTCCTGCTACCAGTGTGGCTTTCAGAGTCTTCATGGCCGTTCTTCCGATAATGGATTTGGGTGCTCTCCAACTGATGCTCATTTCATTGCATTTGATATAATCGCCTTTCTCGATATCGGTGCTGATCAGCATCCGGGTATAGTTGCTGGAGCTGTTCTTGTAAACAGGGATATTGGTGATATCACCTGCCTGGTGCCAGCGATAGAGATTCTCTTTCAGGCGGTTGGTCCTGCTGACCGTGATATCATCGGCTGCTTTGCTGGGGCCCTCACGCCTGTCGCGGAAGCTCTCGATCATATTGCCGCCCGCATATACAAAGCTCGCTGTGAATTCAAGGGCCTTGTAGGTGAGCCGGGTATTGAAGCCGCCGTAGAAATCAGCATTGTAATGACCGAGATAGTAGGGGCGATAGTTCGCTTTCAGTTCAGCGTCGGTGATCTTGCTGAGGTTGATCAGCGCATCTTCATAGCTGGTTTGCACATTGCCTCCCACTACTTTAGTGTTGGCTCTTTGCGCATACACCATCATGTCTCCCGTTTGTGCATCCACATTGGAGAATTTATAACCGAACCAACTATCTACCGGATAACCCTGGATCTTCAATGCGGAGGAATCTGACAGGGTAGGGAGATCTTTCTGGAATACATTCGTCAAAGTATTATTCACTTTGGTGAAGTTGCCACCTACTTCCCATAGCCAATCCTTCGATTTCACCACTTCCACGCGGAAGCTCACCTCGTAACCTTTGTTGGTGAGATCGCCTACGTTCACGGTAGCAGACTGACGGCCAACGGAAGGAGGCGTTTTGGTTTGATCCAGCAGGTCGGACACTTTCTCATTGAAGTAACGGAACTCGGTATTGAAGCGGCCTTTGTAGAGGGAGAGCTCCAGTCCGAGATTGGTTTCTTTTTTCTGTTCCCATTTGATCACGGGGTTACCATACCTGAAGTCCACGGCCACCGGCGTTCCGGCATATACGCTGGTGCCCAGGGTATAGGTATGGAAAGGCAATACACTTCTGTTGATACTGCCCCTGTAGCCATAACCCAGTGAAAGTACCAGCCTGCTCAACACATCTTCATATCCTTTCAAAAAGCTTTCGTTATGGGCGTTCCATTTAACGCCCGCAGACCAGAGGGGGGAGAACTGGTTATCCGATCCGATGATGTCCACGCCGTCATAACGGACGTTGCCATTCAGCACATACCGGTTATCGTAAGCATAGGCAGCAGAGCCGATGAAGCTGGCTGTCCTGTTCTCACGGGTACCGGTACCGCCCAGTTTGCCCAGGTCCAGGTTCATGAAACGGGTGTCGGGCACCAGGTCCCAACTGGGATAGCCTGCAATGGCATATTCCTGCAGGTAGATGGGGTTGAAATGCCTGAACTGATCGTTCTTCACGGCGCCGAACTCATTGGCGAAGAAGCCCTGTACAAAATGCTTGCCTGCAAAAGTGTTGTTGTACTCGAGGGTATTGCGGACGGTATAGTCAAGAGTACGGCCGCTGCTCTCTTCCAGGAAGCCCCTGTTGTATTCAGGCAATACGCCGGGCGCCATGGCTGATCCGTTGAGCCAGTTCCTGACCCAGGAACGATATGTGCCTCCATAGGATTCATCCTTGTCCTGTACGGAAGTATAACTGGCGGCTACATTACCCGTGTATTTGAAATTGCGGAGAAAAGTATATTCCAGGCTGAGTTGACCGCGGATATTGCCGTAGGTATTGCTCAGCTTGTTCTGATTCAGCTCGCGGATGATATTGAAAGTGCTGTAGTAAAGGGAAGAAGCAGTTCCAACGGTGTAGGGGATCTCGCGGTAGGTCATGTCTGAAGCATAGGTCCCGTCAGCATTGTAGGGCTTTTCGTATGGATTGGCGAATACTGCGTATTTAAAGGGATCCATGTCGGACTTGCCTTCTTCATTCTTCTTGATGGTGGAATATACATTTACGCGGAAGAGCAGGTCATTGGTGATGAAGCGGCTCAGCTTCATATTGAGGCCGCCTGTCTGGAACCTGTTCCGGATCAGGCTTCCCTGTGCATCCTGGTAATTGAAGCTGGCGAAATAAGTGGTTTTGTTATTGCCGCCGCTGAAGCTGATATTATGGCTCTGGCTTTGGGCCACCCGATAGAGCTCATTGATCCAGTTGGTATTGGTACCTTCCAGCTCTTTGATCTTTTGTTCAGCTTGTTCATAACTGATCACGCCTTTGCTGGCGAGGTTGAGCAGTTGGATCACACGGCCACCTTTTTCGTAGGGCGGTTCGTAATCTTGCATCAGTCCTCTTTCAAAGGCCACTTTCTCCCGGGAGTTCATGAAGTTGAATTTGTTCTCAGGACGAAGGGTGATGCCGTATTTGCCGGAGTAGTTCACATAGTCGTTACCGATCTTTCCATTTTTTGTAGTGATCACGATCACGCCGTTGGCAGCGCGGGCACCGTATATGGAGGCGGCGGTAGCGTCTTTGAGGATGGTGATGCTCTCGATATTCTCAGGAGGGATATTGCCGATACCATTGGTGATAAGGCTATTCATACCACCGCTCACTTCTCCTGTCTGCAGAGGCATGCCGTCCAGCACATAGAGTGGTTCTGTATTTCCTGTGAGGGTATTGATACCGCGGATGATGATATTGCCTGTTTCACCGGGGCGGCCTGAGGCGCTGCGCACGTATACGCCCGACAGTTTTCCCGACAATGCTTTTTCAAAAGTGGTGATGCCTGCATTCTCCAGGTCTTTGGCAGTAGCGGTGGATACGGAGCCCACCATCACGGCTTTCTTCCTGTCCTGGAAACCACTCACCACCACATCGGTCAGTTCCATCGCCATTTTGGTGAGGGTGATATTGATGGTAAGGCTGGCAGGTACAGTAACATGTTTGGTTTGATAACCGATGAAGGATACCACCAGGATATCACCGGCATTGGCCATCAGTTTGAAATTGCCATCTGCATCGGTGGTAGCGCCGCGGGTAGTGCCTTTCACCAGTACGTTCACGCCGGGGAGCGGCTTGCCCTTATCGTCCGTAACCTTACCGGTAGCGGGAGGAACGGGCGTGGTGGACAGGCTCAGTCGGGGAATGGCCATGGCCCTGACGGCCATCATGCGGATGAAGATGGTCTGGTTCTCGATGGTGAAATCGAAGGGCTGATCCCTGAGCGCATCTTGCAGGAACAACTGCAAGGGCTGGTTGTTGGCATTGATGGAAACAGGCTTGCTGAACGGGAGCATATTCGTTTTCCAAACCACAAAATAACCTGTCTGCTTTTCTATAGCAGCAAATACTTTGTCGATACTCACCTCCTTACCGGAGAAGGTGACGGTTTGCGAAATGCTCTTTGCACTCACATGCAGGGCCAGGGAGAGCAGCAGTAAAGCAGTTAGTCTCATTATGCGCAAAGTTTGGTGGAGGCCGCGGTGAGAGCCGGATAATCCAATGCCAGAGAGCGTTTGAGCAATTCTCAGTAAAGCAGTTGAATTACAAAGCCATCCCGCAGATGCCCGGGATTTTGCAACATTTAATTGCATACTTTTGTAACAGTTTTGGGTTAACTAATAAATACAAGTCTTGCCGGACTTATTTATGAACGAGCTCAGAATTCCGACTGTTCCGGTCACTACCCGGAGCAGTTTTTTATTTTTATTATGGCATAACGATCAGTTTCTTCCCCTCGATCCTGAAATGAACCTGGTCATCTTCCAGTCCTTTCAGGATCTGTTGCAGGCTCAGGCTTCGCTGGATCTTTCCCGCAAATGTTATACTGGGAATATTCTTCTCATACACGATCTCCACATCATACCACCTGGCGATCTGTCTCATGGCCGATGGCAGGCTGCTTTGATTGAAATTGAATACTCCATTTTTCCAGGCAATGGCCTGATCCGTGTCCACCTCCTGTGTTTTCAGGCCAGCAGTATTCTTCAACGCCTGCATGCC
>JAGIAP010000406.1 GCA_017744805.1 Chitinophagaceae bacterium
CTGCCTTCCAGCGGGAAGAAGCAACGGCCGTATGCTTGCGCGCGTGATTTCACTTTGTTCTGCCTGCACCATTCCGTAAAAGGTTTGATGAAGCGCTCTTCCAGCAGTTCAGATTTGGTGAGATCGTAATCGTACCGAACACGTTGGATGATATCATTGAATTCAGGCGTAAAGGACGCGCCATAATTGTAATCGATGGTATTGCCCATGCCCCCGGTCTTGAACATGGTGAAGGGCAGGTAAGGCATGAGGTCGTAGCCGCGACGCTTCCTGAATTGTTCGGCCATATCCGAGGTCCAGTTGGCGCCTTCCTGTTCCATACTGTCCGAGAAGAAGGATCGTATCCATGGCGCAAGCGGTCCCATCCTGCTTTGGATGGAATCGGTCATATGGTTGAGGTATTTCTTCACGGCCTTTTCATCCAGGTGGTTGAGCACAGGGCCTTCAGCACCTGGCGCTCCGTTGATCACTTCCATGAAGCCGATGATCTTCACCTGGGTGTATAGCACCCATTTGCCGTTGGGTATATTGAGTTTGATGGTTTTCTTTCCGATATGTTGTGAAAGGTCCTTCACTTCATCCAGGCTGCTCATAGTGGCGGGCGCCAGTTTGAGCGAAATGAATTCCAGGGTCCTTCCGCTGAAGGGGGATTGCAACGGGGGATCGGCTTCTTTGAGGAGGTCGAACTCGGATACTTCGTATTCGAGCGGGCCTTCCAGTTTTTTGGTGCCGATCACCATCAGTTGACATCTTTCCTCACCTTCGAGGTATTCTGCACCGAATGGCCAGCCGGAGCCAACGATCAGGTCGCAGGTGATACCGATATTCTTCGCTTCCTTCACAGTGGATTCCAAAGCGTCTGTCCATTCAGGGCTGAGCCAGCGAAGGGTAGGCTTGCCCATATCGTCCGCTTTGTTGGGGAATTTGATCGGGTTGATCTCTACACCGCCGATACCGGCTTCTTTCATTACATGCAGCTCGCGGATCAGCTCTGCTTTTTCCACTTTATCGCCATTCCACCACCAGCGAACGAAGGGGCGATAGATGGATGGCGGATTCCTGAACAGATCATAGAGCTCATCTTTTCCTGCCATATCGTTCAGCGCATTGGCAGCCCAGGAAGGCGAACTGCTGAGGATGGCATACCCGGTAGTGAGTAAGCCTCCCTGTAATAAGAACGTTCTTCTTTTCATCCTGTCAAATGGGGTTTTTATAGTTGCAGCGATGTTGTTAATGGTGTGCGGCATACCGTTGTTGCAGGAGGTCCTTCATCCAGAGGTTCAATCTCCATTGCTCCTGCTGCGGGTTACCGCTTCTGTTGGCGAATACGAGGTAAGGTGGTGGACCGAATTCCGGTGTGATGGTGCAGTTGGTTGCACCTGCCTCCTTACGCAGTTGAACATAACGATCCCAGATAGCCAAATGGGCATTCAGCGCAACGGCATATTCCGGGGAGCCAGGTTCGTACACCTGTGGCCCTTCGGTATGGCCGATACGGGCATGGATATGACGTGTATGCATGAGCGCTTTTTCAACTGCAGGCTGCTGATCTTCGAGATAGCTTTCTGAAACACAGAACCAATGGCTCACGTCGAAGGTGAGCAGGGTGTCAGGATATTTTTCCAGGATAGGCTTCACCACATGTGCAGCGTACGACCATTTATTACGATGTGTTTCCTGGTAAATGGGCATGCCGGATTGCCTGGATACCTGCTCACAAATGGCCAGGCAGGCGGCCACCTGATCCTCTGAAAAATATTCCCTCCCTGTTTGCGTGCTGATGAACCGGGGCGGCCAGTCAGCCTTGCCCATGGAGGCAAGTTGTTCCAGTTGTTGATGGAATGCGGACATATAGCCTTCAAATGAAGAAGGTATATCGATGATGGCCGTAACGATGCACCATTGGAGGCCCTTTTCTTTGAGCTGTGCGATCACTTCTTCATGATCACAGTCCTCACCAAAAGGGAACCATTCGATGCCTGCATAGCCGGCTTCCTGAACCTTTTGCAGAAATACAGGCCAGGGGATCTGTTCCGAGCCCCAGCGGGGACAGAAGAATTTTATTCTCATCAGTCAGCTTCGGTCTATTTATGGTAGATCACCGGATTCTGTTCGTCGTTTTGCAATGGGTCACCAGGTTTCAGGCTGCTGAGATAGGGCTCAGGCAGGATATTGGCGATACCATTGAAAACATTACCGTCAGGCATATACGCACAGGTCATGGCACGGCGGTAACCGCTGGTCATATTGGCGCCTGCGCCATGGATGGTAAGGCCATTGTGGAAGGAACAGCTACCCGCCTTCATGGGGGCAGCTACTGACTTCACGGTAGCGAATTGCGGATACACTTCAAATATACCATCCATGTTCTTTCCGATGCCTTTATTTTCAAAGCTTGTCTGATGATAAGAACCGGGGATGAAATAGAGGCAGCCATTTTCGAGGGTGGCATCATCCAGCGCTACCCAAATGGAGAGGGCCTTGCGATCACTGAAGCTCCAGAAGGGAGTGTCCAGGTGCCAGGAGGTAGGATTGGCCCATGGGCGTTTGAAGAGGGCCTGATCGTGCCAGATGCGGATGCCGTCCACGCCTGCGAGCTGTGCGGCCATTTGCCCGATGCGGGGATCGGTCATGATCTTCTTCACATCCTCATTGGTTTGCCAGAGATTGAGCAGTTGATCGAAGACCTTTCCGAAGTAGGCAGCATCTTCATTGATGCCATCATCTTCTCCTGTCTTCGCGTCTTTGCCGGGCATCTTTTGTCCGGCCCTTTCTTTCACGGCAGTACCAACGGCTTTGCGCCATTCCTCCAGTTCTTCGGGGGAAAGGAAATTATCGATCACGATAAATCCGTTGGTCTGGTAAAATTCAATCTGTTCTTTGGTGAGGTGGTAGTTCATGCGCAAACAAATTTTTAGGAATACGTGGTAGTGTTGTTTTATCGGAGAGCCCGCCGCTCACCGGCAGGCGGCGGCGGGCTACTCTCCGATAAGTTAGTAATCATTTTGATTCCATGTAGGATTCAATTGCATTTCGCGGAAAGGTACCGGATAGATATATTTTTTTGGGGTCACATTATAGGAGTTTGCACTGAGATAAGGATACCTGGCTTTCATGTCCAGGCCATGCGCCGTCATCACGGTAGCTGCCCTGTCTGTGCGCACCAGGTCCATCCAGCGGTAGTTCTCGAAAGCCAGCTCCAGGCGTTGCTCTTTGAAGATGATCTCGCGAAGCAGGTCTTTGTTGGTTTCGGTGATCGGCGTTGTCAGTCCTGCGCGGGCCCTTACCCTGTTGAGGGGAGCCAGTGCATCACCGGACTGGTTGTTCTCATTGAGGGCTTCTGCCAGCAGGAGGCAAACACCACCAAAGCGGAAGAGGGGCCAGTTCTGCCCGGTATTGTAGCCAGGCAAGGTGTAAGGGGGATAGTAATATTTTTTCACAAAGCGCTGGCTCACGGATCCGGCGGGCGTGGTGTAGGTCCTGATATCACGCTGGATCACACTGTCCACCACAAACTCGACGTTGCCGTTCATCTTCCCTTCCACAATGCCGACGGAATAATTAAGGCGGGCATCGGCGGGATCATACTGGCTGATGAGATCTTCCGTAGGGATATTCCAGCCGCCATTCACGTTATTGTATTCGATACCGAGCATCACCTTGGTGCTGGGCATCACGGGAATGAAACGATAGATGAAATAGCTCTGGTGACCTTCGTTACCTGCTTTGTACTGTACTTCCCAGATGGCTTCCACATTGGCCTTATTGCCCGGGTCGAAAATATTGCGGTAGCTGGGAACGAGATCGTATCCTGCCGTGTACACAAACTGGAGAAGGGGAACTGCTTTGTCCCACTGTTTCCTGGTCATGTATGCGAGAGCGAGCTCAGCGGAAGCAGAGGCCTTGTTGATCTTCACGGAGCTTTTCACGGTAGGAGCGCCCAGCAGGGGAATAGCTTCTGTGAAGTCTGTAATGATCTGGTTGTAGATAGAATCCACACCTGTGCGTGGCCTGGCGATCTTGTTGGGGTCAGTGATCTCTTCCACTACCAGGGGCACGGCTCCGAAATGACGGACCAGGTCAAAGTAATAGTGGGCGCGGAGTGCTTTGGCTTCGCCGGTGATCTGGTTCTTGTCTGCATCGCTCATGGTGAACGTTATGCCGGGCAGCCTGCTCAGGATGGTATTGCATCTCGCGATACCCTGGTAGCAGTATTGCCATCTCTGTCCGGTGATGCCATTCTGGGAATCATCCATGAAATCGGCCAGTTGCTCGTAACCCAGGCCACCACGGTCTTTGCTATTGTATTCGTAGTGCGTATTGTCAGACCTCATCTCGTCTATGAAGAAAGCATATTCCGCGATATTCCGCAGCGGAACATAAGCGCCTGTTACGGCTTGTTGGAAGTCTGCGGTGGATTTATAGAAATTACTGGTGGTAACGCTTCCTTCAGGATATAGATCCAGGGTCCCTTTTTTGCAGGAACTGGCGATGGCCATACCTGCGATCACGAAAGAAAAATATTTCAGTTTCATACGATAAACAATTGTAATGCCGGCAGGCGTTTAGAAATTGATATTTGCTCCAACCTGTACAGACCTGGGAACGGGGAAGTTGCCATTGTCGATACCGAAGGCGAGGGAGTTGCTTCTGGCATCGTTCCCTTCAGGGTTCTGACCAGGATATTTGGTGATCACCCACATATTGTTTGCTGCAGCATACAGGCGAACGGATCTCAGGTACTTGATCCTGTTTACCGGCAATGTATAACCGAGTGTGATATTCCTGATGGTGATATAGTCTGCATCAAATACCCAGTTGGAATTGGCCAAACGGTAAAGCTCTGTGGAGTTCACGAGCGTACGGGGAGTTTTGCCATCGCCGGGATTGGAGGGTGAGCGCCATACATTGGCCATGCTCTTTTCAACATTGA
>JAGIAP010000407.1:0-2104 GCA_017744805.1 Chitinophagaceae bacterium
GCGTTACGCTCAGGATGGCTCCTTCATGTACCAGATCCGCTACGAGTACGGCGAACAGATGGGATACAGCTATTTCGGCAAAGACGGCAAACTGGTTCCGGAAATCCCGTTTGTGTATGGAAGTGGAAAAATGAAAAGCTATTTTGCCAACGGGAATGTATCCTGTGTGCTCGAATATGCGGATGGTGTATTGAATGGGGATTATATCCGCTATCATCCCAATGGGAAAGTGTACATCGAGGATAAGCAATCATGGGGCGATACGGAAGGCCCTCGTAAGGAATACTACGCTGATGGAAAGCTCAGGTCCGTCTACAACAATAATCATAACAACTATCATGGCCCTTACAAGGAATACGACGAAAAGGGCGTTCTGATCGAAGAGGGAAATTATTACAATGACGACTTACACGGAGAGCAACGCTTCTATGACGAGAAGGGCAAGCTCAAACAGGTGAGGGTCTATTATTACGGTACATTGCTGGAAGTGAAATGAAAGATATGAAACTTATCGGATCATGGATGCTGATGACAGGATTGTCCGCATCCATTGCTGCCTCCGCTCAAAAAGTAGAAGAGATACAGAAGAAATTCCCCGGACAAGATGCTGTGCTGCTCAATATGTCCGTTCAATACAAGATCTCCGTCAAAAACGGAGAGCCTTATGTGGAAAGCAAAGAAAATGAACAATTGATGTTCCTTTCCGCCAATGCGGCCTCTTTCCTGGGTAAATATGGTTTTTCCAATAGTGGCTTTCATGAAGTGACAGAGTACGAGGCCTATACCCGCACGGCAGACAACAAGAAAGTGAAGGTCACTAATTTCAAGACCAGCGATCGCCAGTCGGGATCCGTATTCTATGATGATGTGAAGGAAACGGTATTCGATTTCCCGTCCATTGGCCAGGGAGCCATCGGTATCCTGAACCAGAAACTGGTGCATAAAAAAGCTTATTTATTGTCGCCCCATTATTTCGGAAGCAGTGTGCCCGTGATCCACAACGAACTGGTGGTCAGCTTTCCGAAGGATATGGCAGTCAGGTATATCATCAAGGGGCAGGATCCTGCGAGGGTCCTCTTCACACAGGAAAAACGTGGTGGAGAGATCAGCTACAAGTTTGAAATGAACGATGTGGAGCCTTTTCAGCGCTATCCCGATGCGCCTTCTTTTGCTTATTACGCCCCGCATGTGATCTTTTACATAGAAAAGTATAAAAATGAAAAAGGAGAGGAGGTGGAATATTTGTCCGACACCAATTCCCTGTACAGGTTGAACAGTAGTTTTGTGAAGGATATCAACAAAGAAGCAGGCCCTGAGCTGAAGCGATTGGTGGATTCCCTCACCAAAGGTGTGAGCTCACAGGAACAGAAAGCGCGCAATATCTATCAATGGGTGCAGTCGCATATCAAGTATGTGGCTTTTGAACATGGCATGGAAGGGTTCATTCCCCGCGATGCCAATTTCGTTTGCGACCGTCGTTACGGAGATTGTAAGGATATGAGCAGCATCCTTACCCTGATGTTGAATACTGCCGGTGTACCGGCCTATTACACCTGGATCGGAACAAGATCCCTTCCTTACTCGTACCGGGAAACGCCTCTTCCGTTAGTGAGCAATCACATGATCTGCGCCATCCAATTGAAAAAGGATGAATTCATCTTCCTGGACGGTACGGATCCTACCTGCGTTTTCGGACTGCCGCCTGCAGGCATCCAGGAAAAGGAGGCCATGATAGGTATGGGGCCGGATCAATACAGGATCGTGACCGTACCTTCTATCAAAAAAGAGATAAGTGTAAAAACAGATTCCTGTTTTCTGCAGTTCACGGATAAAGGGATCACCGGAAATATCAAGCAACAGCTCACCGGTTATTTTGCCATGAACACCAATGGGGCACTGGGCTATGTGAACGAAAAGGATAAGGAGCGGTATATGAAGGGCAAGCTGAGCCGTGGCTCCAATAAATTCAACCTGATCAATTACCAGGTGGCAGACAAGATCAGCAATGACCAGGTGACCCTGTCTGCAAAATTCGAATTGCAGGATTATGCCAGGAAACTGGGAGATGAATGGTACCTGAACCTGAACCTGCATAAGCTGTATG
>JAGIAP010000407.1:2114-4898 GCA_017744805.1 Chitinophagaceae bacterium
GTATTTCGATACTGCTGTGGAAGTAAAAATTACCCCGCACAGTTTTCCTTTCAATGCATAAGCTGTATGAGCATGAAGAGATCGATTATCCCAAGCGCAGATCGCCTATCGATCTCGATTTCAGGTATATTCACCGCTATGTGATCCAGTTGGCGATCCCGGATGGGTATAAAGTGAATAACCTGCCGAAGAGCAAATCCTTCCAAAACGGTGTGTGGGGATTTTCCATGAACTATAGCCAGCAGGGTAATATGGTGACCCTGGCCCAGGAGTTCTATAACGACCATCTGCTGCTGCAACCTGACCAGTTCAAGGCCTGGAATGAAGTGCTGGAGCATCTTTTCCCCCTTTACAAAGAATCAATATGCATCTCAAAAAAATAACCCCCATGTATAAGTCCCTGCAGCCACTGCTCTTACTCCTCCTGCTTGTTGGCAGTGCACAGTCGTTTGCCCAAACGGGTATCGAACGCGAACAGTGGAGCAGCAGCAATACCGTTCAAAGGCCCGACGAAAAATACAAAAATGAATCGGCCATAGTATTGTTCGATAGCCGTCGTACGGAGTATATTGACGAGAAGGACCAGTTGGTCGCATTCAAGACCCTGCACAGGCGTATCCATATCATGGACGATAAGGGCATCGAAAGATATAATAAGGTATACCTACCCGTTAGCTCAAACAAGGAAATAGTGGATATCATGGCACGCACTATCTTGCCGGATGGTAAGATCATTACGGTTGACAGCAAGAATATCCGCGACCTGAAAGAAGGGGAGCAGCTATACAAGATCTTTGCCATGGAAGGCCTGGTGAAAGGTTGCGAGGTGGAATTCTATTATACCTACAGGTCGGATATGGCCTTCTTTGGCCGTGAAGTAATACAGAATAATTATCCGGTAAAGGAATGCCAGGTGACCATTGTGGCTCCTGCCAGGTTGATCTTTGAAACGAAGGGGTATAACCAGGTGAGCCCAGCAACGGATACCATCATCAATACCAAACGGTTTGTCACTGTCCGCCAGTCGGATATTCCCGGAGTGGATGATGAAAAATATGCATCCTATAGCTCCAATCTCAAAAGAGTGGAGTATAAACTGTCTTACAATGCAAGCCGTAACAAAACGGAAAGACTGTTCACCTGGAATGAACTGGCCAAGCGGGTTCACAGCATTTATGCCAATCATACCGATAAGGAGCTGAAGCGTGTGAACGACCTGATCAACGATCAGGGTTGGGCTAAGCTCAAAGGCAATGATTATACCATCGTCACTACCGTTGAGCATTACCTGAAAACGAATCTGAGCATTGGGGAGAACAACGATGAGGCTGCCGAGAACCTGGAGCAGGTGATCAAGACCAAAATTTCCAATCACCGTGGCATCAACCGCTTGTTCGGCGCTATTTTCAAGCAGTTGAATGTGGATCATGAGTTCGTGCTTTGCGGATCGAGGGATAAATTCTCCGTGGACCGCTCCTTCGAGAACTGGAATAACTGCGATAACCAGGTGATCTATTTCCCGAAACTGAAAAAGTATATTGCGCCTACCGAAGGGGAGATGCGTTACCCGCTGATCGATCCGCAATGGACCGGCTCTTTGGGCGTGTTCTGTAAGTCTACCACTATCGGGAATTTCAATACAGCCATTGCAGAGATCCGCAATATCAGGGGTGAGGATCATCAATATTCCGGCAGTAATATCGAGGCGAAGTTGAAGCTGGATGCCACCATGGACACTTTGGTTGTACAAAGCAAGCAGGTGTATACCGGTTACTCTGCCGTTTTCTACAGGGCCAGTTTCTATTTTAGCCAGGCCGAGCAACAGCAGGCGCTGATCAAGGATATGGCAAAATTCGGAACAAAATCCGAGCGGATCATCAATTCGAAGATCGAGAACAAGGAAATGGAAAGTATCAACGAGAACAAACCATTCATCTTCGATGTTACCGTTAATGCCAGTGAGCTGGTAGACAGGGCGGGGGATAAGATATTGGTGAAGATCGGTGAGATCATCGGACAGCAGTCTGAAATGTACCAGGAGAAACCCAGACAGTTCGATATCGATGTGGTTTATCCGCATGTTCTGTTGAGGAATATCGAATTCATCATCCCCGATGGCTATACCATAAAGAATGCCGGGGATCTCAATATCAGTAAAGTGGTGAAGGATAACGGCCAGGTGACCATGGGGTTCGAGTCTTCTTACAAATTGGAAGGGAATATTCTGAGAGTGACTGTGATGGAGCAGTATTGTAATATCTTCTATCCATTATCCCAGTATGAGGATTTCAAAAAGATCATCAATGCTTCGGCAGATTTCAATAAAGTGACACTGGTTCTGCAACCCAAATAAATGCCTGATCCCGTAATGCTCCGTTCATCTGGCATGATGAGCGGAGCATTACTGTTTTCAGGAATAAAATAAATTTTATCTATTCTTTTCTCTTTTTTACCTTCAATGTGCTTTGTCCATCCCTTGTTATTGTCAGTTAACCTCTTTTCTTTTAGTCTCTGAACAGTCTTGTTTTTGTCCATTTTTTTCTTGCCCTATGATCTTGTTCCGGCGGTATTTTGCGATGCTTGCCGGTTGTTTCGCTGTCTTCATTTCAATCTTTACAATAATTCAAAATCTAATCAAATGAGCAAGATCAAAGTCAAGGACGGTACCGAGATATTCTACAAAGATTGGGGTACAGGTCAGCCTATCGTTTTCCATCATGGATGGCCGCTTTCTTCGGACGACTGGGATGTGCAGTTATTCTTTTTCCTGGAGCAGGGCTACCG
>JAGIAP010000408.1 GCA_017744805.1 Chitinophagaceae bacterium
TTCACGCCCACCGTTGCGCCCATTACGGCTTCCCCTTTCTGGTTGGTGACCCGGCCATGTACTTCTTTTTCGGGGACCGGCCATGACGCGGGCAATGACTGTTTTTTCTTGATCACTACATATTCATCCAGCAGGGTGTAACTCAATGGCTGGTCTTTCATGATGAGCTCCATCACGCGCTGCAGGGACTCGTTGTGTACATCGATGCTTACTTTGGATGTACGTTGCAGGAGATCTTTCGTGTAAATGAAATTGATGCCGGTCTGTTTGCGGATCTCGGCAAAGACCGTTTCGAGGGGGGCGTTCTTAAGGGAGATAGTGATCGGTTGTTCCTGTACGTTGGCAGCAACCTGGTGAATGGATAAAAAGAAGAAAGCGATCATCATGGCTATACTCAGATGCCTTCTTTGCAGTGAACGGGCAACCAGTTGCAAAATGCCTCCTTTCCGGGCATGCATGCAGCTACGTCCACCGCCAGAATGAATACAACAGTTCATCGTAGCGTTGTTTTGGGTTGTAAATGTTGTTACGGCATTTTCAGAAATAGGATACTGCAGTACCGGAATGCCGGCACAGAAAGGATTGGTTCATGGTTGCAATGGTCTGCGAGATCAGTATTCAAAAGGGTCACTTGAAAACCCTGATGGTCTTTTTATCGATGCTGAATTTCACTTCACCGGTCAGTTCCAGGAGCTTCAGCACTTTGCTCAGGGGTTCGTCACGATTGATGGCGGCCACAAAATTTTCAGGTATAGCTGCCTCCTGTATCACTTTTACATCGTACCATCTTTCCAGTTGCCGCATGATCATTTGCAATGGAACGCCGTTGAAAATGAAATAGCCATTCTTCCAGGCGATGGTGGACTCAATGTCTGCAGGCTTTGTGTCTATTTTTCCTGAACGGCTGATAATGGCCTCGGTACCGGGTTGCAGCAATACCCGGTTACCGGCATTGTTGACTGCCACGCTTCCTGCCAGCAGCGTGGTTCTCGTTTGTGGATCATTGTCATAATCTGAAACGTTGAGATCGGTTCCCAGTACCTCGGTTCGTGTATGTTTGCTTTGCACGATGAATGGCCGGGCCGGGTCCTTTGCCACTTCGAAGTAGAGCTCGCCCTCGGTGGTGACCAGTCGTTCTTTGCCATTGAATGCCGATGGGAAACTGATGCTGGAAGCGGCGTTGAGCCATACGCGGGTGCCATCGGGCAATATCACCCGGTAGGTGCCGCCATTGGGAGTGGTTACTGTGTTGATGGAAATGTCCTTATCGGAATGATTGGACTGGTATTGGAGCAATCCGTCCTGGTTGCTGAGTAATGTGCTACCAGACCGCAGGGCGGACTGCAGAGTGTCCAGCAGGATCGGTTGGTTATTGCCGATAGTAAGTATGGCTTTATTGCCGCCGGGTTGAACATCCTGCGCATAGCGTTGCTGCTGTGATCCCTGCACGGCAACGGGCTGGTCGGATCGCCTTTGCAGGGTGAGCCAGGTAAGTAGCGATAAGGACAGCAATATGGCTGCCGCAGCAGCCCAGCGGAACCAGTGAAAGGATCTGTTGATATTGGTTGGCAGCGGGGTGCGGTATTCAGGGTGCTTTTGAACGAATTTATCGTACCCGGTATGCCAGTCGATGGAATTCATGCGGGCGAGGTTCTGATCTACCAGGGGCGATTCGAACCTTTCCAGGAATTCCTGGTTGGCAGGGTCGGCCAGGCGCCAGGCTTCCAGCTCCCTGCTTTCTTCAGGGGTCAGTTCATCCTTCAGGAGCCGCTGGATCAGATAGGCGGTTCTGGTCATGCAATAGTTTTAATAGAACGGCATTGCCCGGGGCTATGGCCCTGGATCTGCATCGTTTCAATGGATCATCTTAGAATGTAACAATGAGAACACCGGAACGCCCAAAGCGATCCCGGATTTTTTTCTCCTTAGGAAAGCACCGGGACGGACACCCCACTGAGGGCCTTTTCCTGTATCATCATTTCCAGCATCAACAGGGCAGGCAGCAAGCCTTTCCGGAGAAGGCGGCTTTGCAGCAATTGGATGGCCCTGGACTTCTGGTTACGGACGGTCTTGACGCTCAGGCCCAGTTGTTCCGCAATGGCACGGGTATCCAGTTGCCGGAAATACAGGAGTTTGAAGATCTGCCTGCATTGGGTGGGCAGCCCTTCTATTTCAGCCAGGATACTGTTCAGCACTTCGGATTCAATGAGGGCATGATCACTGTTTTCCCGGACCGGATCGTGGAGGTACATCAATTCTCTCTGGGAGCGTTCATCCACTTTCAGGGACCTTAGATAATTGTAGCAGGCATTGCGTGTAGTGATATATAAAAAGGAACGGATATTGGGAAGACTATCGAAATCCATTTTTTTGACCATCAGTTTTTCAAAACATTCCACTACTATGTCCTCGGCTTCCTCCCTGTCATGGATGATGCCGGAAGCGAAATACACCAGGGGACGCCAGAGCATTTCAAAAAGGCTGGAAACAGCATGGGGACTGCCCTGCCTGAATTCAGCCATATCAAAGTCCTTGTCCTCAGCAATCATAGTAATGGGTTGAAAAATAGCGGCTACCGGGGGGAAATTCCCGGAATGAGAACATAAATCTACAAAAAAACTTCGTGCTATTTACCCCCAGATTTGCGGCATATTCATTTGCAGTATACGATGAATTTTTGTAAATTACGAGTAACGATTCTTCACCAAAACCATCAATGCTGTATGAACAAAAAAGTAACCGACATCTTACTTAGAAAGGGCAGTAATATCACCACCGTAGACCCCGGTACTTCTGTGTTGCAGGCATTGCAGATCATGGCCGACAAGAATATTGGTTCTGTAATGGTCATGGAAAATGGAAAATATCTGGGCATCATGACGGAACGCGACTATTCCCGCAAGATCATCCTGAAAGGAAAATCCTCTACCGATACCACTGTGAAAGATATCATGACATCGGATTATCCCAGGGTGACCCCGGCCGATTCGATAGATTATTGCATGCAACTGATGTCCGACAAGAATATACGGTACCTGCCGGTATTCGAGATGGAACATGTGATCGGCATCATCTCCATCAATGATGTGGTGAAGGAAACCATCCTTTCGCATGAGGAAACCATTACGCAACTGAAAGATTACCTGCATAGCAGCCGGTAAAGATATTCGCTCAGCCTAACCCAGGGCAAACAGAGCCCTCTTGTTACAAGAGGGCTTTTCTATCTCTGTAACCTTATTCCTAATATAAATGGTTCTTTATGGAACATTACCTGAACAAAAGCGGAAAAAGCCCTATCACCAAATTCCTTATCGAAGACGAGAAGGTCACCGTATGGTACAACGACGACACTTCTTATTCCTACAGCTACGCACGTGCCGGACAACCCATTGTAGACAAGATCAGGGAGCTCGCTTTGGAAGGCGAAGGATTAGCCACCTTCATATCGCAATCGGCGAAATTCCTGTATGATCATAAAATAGAGAAGCCGGGTACTTGACCAGTCATGGTCGGAAGAAAAATCGTCCTGACTTTGAGTTTTATAAAAGCTTGTATTTTATCTCTTGGCTATTTACTATACTGATCTATAAAAAAGCAAACAACCTGGGAAATAAAACGGCCAAAAGGCGCTTCGCCACAGAAGTAAGAGAACTTGCTATAGCCACTTTTCTTCCGACCATGACTGGTCAAGTACCCAGCTTTGCTATATGACCTTAAGTTCATTTTTTTCTATAAAAAAATTGGATCGGAGAGTTGTCTCTAAGCGGCACTTTAAAATCAAAAACTGCATTCCAGCCAGAGGACAATGGAAGCACTTTACCCCACCCACGTAAGTCCTTTATTTTTGATTTAGTTGTGTCCATGGCACTATATAGCATCCCGATACATGCACCTTCCTGGGTTCTAAATTTCGGATCAGTGGTAGAAATAAAAATTATGGAATTGTCTTTTACACCCACATGATACATTATAGAGTCAAAAATAATTTCGTAACCTTTTTCAAACTGCGCAGGGGATGTGATGATATGAAAGAGCGAATCTTTTTTCAAAACGGTAAATGAATCAATGGATTTACCAATATCTAATTGGGCACTGCAATCTAAACATTTCAATAGAATTAGTGGAATTATTACTGTATTTCTGATTTTCATAACTATCTATTTTATTAGGTATTTAGGCTATTGGTTTTCTTTTTTTCTTCATCCTTCTTTTTCTCTTCTGCTTTCTTTTTTTCCTGCTCCTTCTTCTTTTCTGATGCTGCCTTCTTTTTCTCGTCATCAACCATTTTCTGAATTTTCTTTTTCATGGCAGCAATAGATTGATCATCTACAACTCTATCTTTCTGCGTTTTTCGATAATACTCTTGCCCATCACTTTCCCATGCTTCGTCAATTCCACTTTCATAGTTCTCTTCTTCCAATCCACCTTGCCCATATACTTTAATTTCCCCTGTCGTAGGGTCAATTACAACAACTACCCTTGAATCCTCAACCCCATCCTTCCCATCTGTATATATAACAATATCTCCTTTCTTTATCTCACTTTTCTTAATTTTCTTATAGCCATCCCCTTTTAATATCTTCCTTACTTCTGAATTGTTTATCCAATACTTCCCCTTTGTGAAAGTTTGCCCATGACAATCTGTATCGAATCCCTTTTTAGAAGACTTGTTCTTAAAGACCATTATCGCAGTTCCATCGTTAGTATAGATAAACCCGAATGTACCTTTGGCTCCCTCTTTATCTGCCCCATGATTCATCACCCCGTCTTCAATAGGAATAAAAACAATATTCCCTTTTTTATCCCGAATAATTTCGCCATCAGTATCATAATAGTTAATTGGATCATCAATTGAATACACGTAAGGGCTGTATCTAGCGT
>JAGIAP010000409.1 GCA_017744805.1 Chitinophagaceae bacterium
ACATTGGCGTTCTCTTCGCGTTTGGGGATCTGCAGATCGGCAGCGATCTTTTTATAAGTCTCGATCTCAGAATCGAAGAAGCCGGACTTCTTGGTGATCAGTTGTTTCTTGTTGAAACCATTCAAAGAGTCCGAAGGATATTTGATGATGCTGGCCAGGGTGGCATAGGTCAACCTGAAACCACCGGGCGCATCTTCATTGAAATGATGGGTGAGGGTCCTGAAAGCATTTGCATTCCCTTCGAAATACAAAAAATCCCGCTGCTGATTGGGGGTAAGGAGAGTATCGAATTTCTTCTTGGCCTCTCCTTCCAGGTCCCGGAAGAAAGTGCGGATGGCATCTTCTCCTGAATGCCCGAAGGGTGGGTTACCGATATCATGCGCCAGGCAACCGGCGGCGATCACCGCCGAGAGCTCGTATTTATAGAACTCCCGGAAATCTTCGCTGCTATTGGGATACTTGTCTGCAATAGCATCGCCCACGGCCTTTCCGAGGGAACGCCCAACGGAAGCCACTTCCAGGCTATGGGTAAGGCGGTTGTGCACGAACACAGGGCCAGGCAGCGGAAATACCTGTGTCTTGTTCTGTAATCTTCTGAAGGCGGATGAAAATATGATGCGGTCATAATCACGCAGGAAAGAGGTGCGAACGGCATCATTGCTACCGGATGATCTGTTCTCTGAACCTGTGCGCTTATTACTGTAGAGGGTCTCCCATTTCATGTATCGGAAAGGCGTATGATTATTGTTTGGGTTGTTGTGGCTTGGGGCTTTTATTCCTGGACTGGTGCTGGCCACCACCCTGGCGATTTCCACCACCGCCGCCATTTCTGTTACCACCGCCCTGACGATTTCCACCGCCGCCGCCATTACGATTACCGCCGCCATTGCGGTTATTGCCACGCCATTTGCCACCACCGCCTCCACCACCATTCCTTTTCCTGGTCCTTGGCCTGTATTCCGGAGCAGGTCCCAGTTCATCAGGCACCTTGCCTTTGTTCACTGTTTTTCCGATCAGTTCTTCGATGGCGGCAAAACGATTTTGCTCCTTTTCACTGATGAAGGTGATAGCCATCCCATCGGATTCTGCGCGCGCGGTACGACCGATACGGTGTACATAATCTTCGCCGTCGTGCGGCACATCATAGTTGATCACCAGATCGATATTGTCGATATGGATACCACGGCTAAGGATATCCGTAGCTACCAGGATGGGGATGCGGCCGCTGGTGAACTGCATCAGCACTTCTTCGCGGGCAGCCTGCTCAAGGTCTGAATGGATCTCGGAAGCCGGCAGCCTGGCGCGACGCAGATCACGGGTAAGGCTCTTCACGTTCTGTTTGCTTGAACAGAAAATGAGGATCATCTTACAACTGGTATGCTTCAGGATATGCTGCAGCAGTGCAGGCTTCTGAGGCTCATACACTACATAGGCTTCCTGTACGATCTTATCGGGAGGACGGGAGATAGCGATATTCACTTCCTCCGGATTATGCAGGATCTTCCTGGCCAACTGGCGGATCTTTTCAGGCATGGTAGCCGAAAAAAGAAGGGTCTGCCTTTTTTCCGGCAGCTTGCCGATGATGCGCATGATATCGTCATGGAATCCCATGTCCAGCATACGGTCGGCTTCATCCAGTACCAGGTACTGCAACCCGTCCAGCTTTGCATAGCCCATATTGAGGTGGGCGATCATTCTGCCGGGGGTACATACTACCAGGTCGACGCCTTTGGAGAGGGCCATCTTTTCGTTGGAAAAGTTATTGCCGTCGTTACCACCATAGATGGCGATGGAGCTGATATTGGTAAAATAGCTCATGCCTTCCAGGTTCTGCGATATCTGGATGGCCAGTTCGCGGGTTGGAACGATCACGATGGCATTTACCTGTCCGTCGTTACTATGTTTTATTAATTTCTGTATGATAGGAAGCAGGAATGCGGCGGTTTTGCCTGTTCCGGTCTGAGCAGATGCAATCAGGTCATGGCCTTTCAAAATGATGGGGATCACTTTCTCCTGAATGGGAGTTGCCTCTTCATAGCCGGTTGCCTCGATACTTTCAATCAGACTATCTTCTAATCCAAACTCTGTAAACTTCAACTTAAAAGCATTAGGTGAATAAAGTCAATACGGCATAAAGATACAGAATTGGCAGATAGCCCATGTAGGTGGGGTATTACAAGCTGTTCCAGGGGGAATTGGGTAGTCTGCCCCGGGGCGAATAGCTTCCCCTAAAAAACAAGGCCGTCCCAGATGGGACAGCCTTCCTTTTACACATTTTAATATGACGAAACTTTCGAAAACGCTTACTGCTGGCCGCCTCCAATGCCTCCGCCAGAGGTGGTGCGCTTGTTCTCATCTTCCAGACCGGCCTTGCGCTGGCGGGCCGCTTTTACGGTATTGCTACCGAAACGGTAGGTAAAATTGAGTTTCAATTGACGGCTTTCCCAGCTTCCGTAGGCCAGAACGGTCTGACCGGCATAGCTGGGGGTAGTGCCCCTCCATCTCATGGTTTTGAAGATATCACTCACGGAAGCTTTGATGGTCCCTTTTCCTTTCATGATCGTTTTGAGCAAGCCGGCATCGATACTCCACATCTCACTGCTCTTGAACACAGCCTGCCAGATAGAAGGAGAAATGTAAAGACCAGTCAGTTCACCTGTCCATCCTTTTCCAAAGCGGAAACTGTTCTGGGCAAAACCAGTGAAAGCCCAGGCATCGAGGTCGATATTCTTGCCCGGTCCCAGGTTGGCTTTGTATTTTGAATAGTTACCATTCAGGTTGGCGAACACAGTATACCATTTGTAGGTGAACGGATAGCTCACGTTCAGGCTCACTACATCCTGTGTGGCGAGGTTCTTCTTCATCATGAAGCTCTTCGACTTTTCGATGGTATCCACAGGAGAGCCGAACACATCGGTAATATGGCTATAGTTCAGGGTAGTGGTGAGCGTGTATTTGTAGATATGGGTCAGTCCAATGCTATTGGTATACTGAGGGGTGAGCTCGGTATTACCTTTCATATAGCTGTACTCATCGATCTTGAATTCGAATGGATTGAGATCCTGGTAAGCAGGGCGGTCGATACGCCTGCTATAGGTCAGGGTCCACTGGCTCATCGGGTTCTTGTTGAAGGTAACGGATGCACTGGGGAAGAAGTCAGTATAGTTGCGGGTGAAGGAAGAATCATAAGGAATATACACACCGGATCCATCATCCATCTTTCTGCCGATGCTTCTACCCTCGCTATGAGTATTCTCCATACGAACACCCAGTTGGATCAGGAATCCACCTTTGAGTTGCCTGTTATAATTGGCATACAGTGCATTCACATTTTCCTTGTAATCGAATTTGTTGCTGCGCGCAGTATCCAGTTCTTTCTGATTGGGATATACATCGTAACGACGGAAATCGTTCTTCGTTTCTACGAGCGATCCTTTACCACCCAGTCCCAGTCTGCCTTTCAGGAAGTTCTGCTCATAATCCGCCTTCAATGTATAGATATCGATATCCGTGGGCGCCACCATATTATAGATGGTATTATATGTGGGCGTACCACCTGGCGTGAAATAATAGTTGGGTTGGAACTGATCGCTGGTGATGCGGTAGAGACCATAGTCAGCATCTACGTTCAGTTCACGCTGTGCTGAATCTGCATAACGATAGTTCAGGTTGAAATTGGCATTATTCCTTTTTCCATCAGTAGTGTTCAGTACTTCCAGCAATTTCACGGGCTCTTTCGCTTTAGCGTCGGAGATCACGGTACGGCCCGGGTTCCTGAGCCCATAATCATTGAAGTTACCGTTCACCATCACACCGATAGTGCTGGTTCTACTGAGTGAATAATCTGCCCCAACCTTGAATGTATGGGATTCACCACGGTTGAACATTTTCGAATGTTGCTCAAAAGTGGTGTCTGCCTGGGCCCGGTACAGATTGAATGGGCTTTCGTTCTTGTTCCTGCTGTAATTGTAATTACCGAAGAGGTTGATATTCTTGTTGCGATGGTTCAGGGACAGACCTGCATTGTATTTGGGGTATACACCCTGGTTGAAACCGGCGGTTACGGAGCCATTGGTACCGTAGGCCTTGTTCTTTTTCAGTTTGATATTGATGATACCTGCATTACCGGCCGCTTCATATTTGGCGGAGGGATTGGTAATGATCTCGATGGACTCAACAGTGGAGGACTGCATCGTTCTCAGGTAGTCAGCGAGGTCCTTTCCTGCCAGTGGCGTAGGGCGGCCATCAACATATACCTGGATACCGTTCTTTCCACTAAGGGTGAGGTTATCATCTTTATCGATCATTACACCGGGCGCTTTACGCAGCAACTCGAAGGCATCTTGTCCTACCGCGTTCACACTGCTCTCTACATTCATCACCATTTTATCGGCGCGAACTTCGAGTACCGGCTTACGGGTGCTCACCACTACTTCTTTAAGATTACCGGTGGCCTTGGTCAATACGATGTCCGGAGCATTGACTTCCCCGCCGCCATTGACTTCAAATTTTGGTGAATTCTGCCCTGTATGTCCCACGAAAGTGGCATTGAGGAAATAAGTGCCGCTGGGGATGCCTTCAAATTCATATTGTCCTGTTGCATTGGTCACACTCAGTTTTGCAACGGAAGAATCTTTTATCTTTTTAAGAAGAATGGTTGCTCCGGCGAGGGATTTACCCTGATCATCCTTTACAACTCCCTTGATCTGCTGTGCCTGTGCGAATGCCAATCCGGTTATCACAGTGATCATCGTCATTAATAGCTTTCTCATGAAATGGTTCATTTTCCAATTTAGTCGACAAAAGTACCCTGATGTTACAGGTTGGTTTCCTATGCTACACCAGCGGTAATAGATCATTATCAGTGG
>JAGIAP010000040.1:0-7735 GCA_017744805.1 Chitinophagaceae bacterium
GTGATGGCCAATCAGCGCTCTCAGCGCCAAAGCATGAATATCGCCGGCGGCAGCTCCAATATGTATTTCGAATTCAAGGCCAACGATTACGAGGAGAACCGTCACTTCCTGCTGGCGCAATATTTCCGCGCGCAGTACAATACCGCCATGAGTAAACTGCCCGTGGTCACTTCCAAAGTGCAGATACTTCGTATGGAGGTATGGGTTACCAACAGGAATGGATCCACTACGGATACCCGTGATGTGGTAGGTCTGATGGACCTGGCAGAGCCCAATCCTTTCAACCCGGCCATCCAGGGCACCGCTTCACAGCCCTATCCGTTCAACGATGCCAACAACCTGTATTCCCGGATCGCTTCCGATCCTAATAGCAGGAACTCGGCATTGATCACTTCCAAACTGGCTTCACTCGGATTGCAGCCTGTGCAGGACTTCGAGAAAACTTTCGCCCGCAAGCTCAATCCCACTGAATATTATTTCAATCCACAGGTAGGCTTCCTTTCGCTCAACCAACCCCTGCAACCCGATGAGGTGCTGGGTGTGGCTTACCAGTACAGTTACAACGGGCGCATCTTCCAGGTGGGTGAGTTCTCCCAGGATATAACACCTGATACTACCGCCAACAAAGGTGGCACCCAGAAGATCTTCTTCCTGAAACTGCTGAAAGCTACTTCACAACGTACCAATCTTCCCATCTGGGACCTGATGATGAAGAACGTGTACGCTCTGAAAGGTAAGGATAACAGCTACCTCTCCAGTGTGCAACCACAGGATTTCAAGCTGAACGTATTGTATGAGCAACCCAGTCTCGGTCAGAAAAGATTCCTGCCCGAAGGCGATAAACCGGGTGTGCCGATCATCACCCTGCTCAACCTGGACCGGCTCAATGCCAGGAATGACCCCATGCCCGATGGGGTGTTCGACTATATTGAAGGATTTACGATCATCAGCCAGCAGGCGAGAGTGATCTTTCCGTTCCTCGAGCCTTTCGGGCGGGACCTGGACTCTGTGGCCTTCCGGAACAGTTCGCAGGACCTCAAGAATAAATATGTCTACTATCCATTGTACGATACCATCAAGGCCATCGCACAGACCTATGCCAACCTCGACCGGTATATCATCAGTGGGTATGCGAAAGGGAACTCCAATTCAGAGATATCACTCAATGCCTTCAATATTCCTCGTGGGTCTGTTTCCGTTACTTCCGGCGGGCAGATCCTCCGGGAGGATATCGATTATACCATCGATTACAATGTGGGGACCCTCCGCGTGATCAACCCGGCCATCCTCGCTTCCGGTGTTCCCGTGAGCGTGCAATTCGAGAACAATGCCAGTATCGGGATACAGCAGCGGAACTTCATGGGTGTACGGCTGGGGTACCAGGTGAAGAATACTGCCCGGGAATCGCTCAATATCGGCGCCACCATGGTGCGCCTCAGCGAACGGCCTTTCTTCACCAAAACCCAATATAGTGACGATCCGATCCGGAACACCATGTACGGGCTGGATTTCAACTATCGCACGGAATCGCCCAGGCTTACACGCTGGTTGGATAAATTACCTTTCTATTCCACCAACGTGATGAGTACCATCACTGCCTACGGTGAAGCGGCCATGCTCAAGCCCGGCCACCCGCCGCAGATCGGAAAGGGTAAGGCAGGTCTCATCTTCATCGATGACTTCGAAGGCTCGCGCAATTCCATCGATCTCCGTTTCCCGCTCGTGGGCTGGGGCATCTCCAGTACGCCCGCCAATAACGGACTTTTCCCTGAAGCCAATTATCGCGACTCTCTTCCTTACGGTTATAACCGTGCGAAGATCGCCTGGTATAATATCGAGCCGGTTTTGCAGGACAAACGTTCCGGCAATAACCCCGTTAGATCATACGAAGACTTCACCGACCCGCGCATCCGCCCGGTGAACCTCACGCAGATCTATCCCAACCGTACTCCGGACCTGGGGCAGAGCCAGTTGGTGACCTTCGATATCGCCTACTATCCAACGGAAAAAGGCCCCTATAACTTCGATGCTGAAAATATTACGGCCGATGGCAAACTGCTTGACCCGCAGAAACGCTGGGGCGGTATCATGCGCGGCCTGGACCAGGTTGACTTTGAGACAGGCAACGTAGAGTTCATCGAGTTCTGGATGCAGGATCCCTATATCAAGAACCCATCCAGCACCGGTGGTCAACTGTATTTCAACCTCGGTAATATTTCCGAAGATGTATTGAAAGATGGAAAACGATTCTTCGAGAATGGTATCAGCGGCGCCGTTACCAAAGCACTCGAAGATCCCGATACAGAATGGGGTAAAGTACCGGGCAACCCCATCCAGGTTACCCAGGCATTCAGTAACGATCCTGCCGACAGGCAATTGCAGGATGCAGGTTTCGACGGTCTCATCAATGATGCAGAAAGAGTGAAGTTTGCCGCTTACCTGCAGGAACTGGCCAACCGTTTTGGTGTGAACAGCCCTGCCTATCAAAATGCATTGAAAGACCCCAGTAACGATGACTTCCTGAATTACCGCGATGGCAACTACGACCAGAGCCGTACGGGTATCCTTGGCCGTTATAAAGCATATAACGGGCCCCAGGGCAACTCTCCCGTTGCTACCAATCAAACCAATGTGGCGGCCTTCACTATGTTGCCCGACCAGGAAGAATTCAACCGCGACAATACGCTCAATGAGCTGGAAGAATATTTCCAATACCGCGTTGAGCTGAAGTCCAGCCAATTCAATGTGGGGCAGAACTTCATTACGGACAGTATCGGTGTAACGCCCAGCGGCGGTATCCCTGAGAAATGGTACCTGTTCCGCATCCCCATTGCGCAGTATGAGAAGAAAGTGGGCAATATCCCCGACTTCAAATCCATCCGTTTCATCCGGATGTTCCTCACCGGTTTCGAGGATTCCGTGATCCTCCGTTTCGCCAAACTGGAATTGGTGCGCAATACCTGGCGTCGTTTCAGCTTTGAGCTGGATACTACGGGAACCTACAAACCAATCCCTTCCAATTCAACCACTGTATTCAATCAGTTGGCGGTGAATGTGGAAGAGAACAATGCCCGCAGGCCAGTGCCCTACCGCACACCGCCCGGCGTTGAGCGCCAGCAGGCGCTGAGCAATAACAACGTGAACCTGTTGCTCAACGAACAGAGTATGAGCCTCAAGGTCTGCAACCTGGCGCGCCTGGATTCAAGGGGTGTGTTCAAGACCATGAACCTCGATCTCCGTCAGTATGGCCGCATGCAATTATATATTCACGCAGAGTCTGTGAACAGCAGCAGTGATATCCGTGATAATGAGATGTATGGTGTGATCCGCCTTGGTGCTGACCTCATCAACAACTATTATGAGATAAAGATCCCGCTGAAGATGACGCCATGGTTCACCAGCGATGCACAACTGATCTGGCCGCTGGCCAACGAGCTCGATCTCACGCTGGATCGCCTGATCAAATTGAAAGTGACCCGCAATAATGCCGGATCGGTATCTACTTACTATAAAGAGACAGATGCTGACGGTAAGGAATATGCGATCTTAGGTAATCCCAACCTGGGCGAGGTGCGTATCTTCTTCCTGGGTGTCGAGAACCGGAACCGTGAAGAAGCCTGTACGGAGGTTTGGTTCAACGAACTGCGCCTGAGCGATCTGGATGAGAAAGCCGGATGGGCTGCATTGGGCCGCGTGGATATCCAGCTTGCCGACCTCGGTACGCTCTACCTGGCAGGCGCTGCGCATTCTGCTGGCTTCGGTACCCTGGAGCAAAGGATCAATGAGCGCTCCCGCGATAATTTCACCCAATTTGATGCGGCCGTGAACCTGGAGCTGGGTAAGATGATCCCGCAAAAAGCAGGCATGAGCATCCCATTCTATGCCAGCTACTCCAAAGCTGTTTCCACTCCCGAATACGATCCGTATGATCTGGACGTGAAACTGAAGGATAAGCTCAAGGGAGCGCCGGGCAGTCAGAAAGACTCGATCCGCGAAGATGCCGTGGATGTGAAGACCATCCGCTCCTTCGCCTTCACGAACGTGAGGAAGAACAATACCAGTGGTAAGAAACAACAGATATGGAGTATCGAGAATATCGATGTGAGCTACTCCTATTATAAAGAAGAGCAACATAGCCCGCTGATCGAGAACAATGAGCTGATCCGTCATCGCGCAGCATTGGGCTACAACTATACCAGCACACCGAAATTCTGGGAGCCTGCCAAACGGATGATCAAATCCAAATCGCCCTGGCTGGCCCTGTTCAAGGATTTCAATGTGAACCCGATCCCATCCTTGCTTGGGTTCAGAGCCGATGTGAATCGCCAGTTCGGGGCTTTCAGGCCACGTAATGTGGGTGGACCGAAGGGTGGCCTGCCAGAGACCTACGATAAATTCTTTACGTTCGACCGTTACTATAATCTCCGTTGGGACCTTACCAGGTCTCTGAACCTCGACTTCACTGCCGTGAACAAAGCATGGATAGATGAGGACTCCGGAAGATTGGATCAGGCCGAGAAGAAAAGGATGTGGGATAAGTTCTGGAAAGGTGGTCGCACCATTTCCTATACCCAGCATGCGGAAGCCAGTTACAATGTGCCGTTGGCCAAGATCCCTGCGCTTAGCTGGACCACCATGCGCGCCTCCTATGCGGCGGACTTCGATTGGATCGGCGCTTCACTGATTGCCCGCGACCTTGGCAATACCCTGAACAACCAACAGCGGAAGACCCTCACTTTCGAGATGGACTTCACCCAGCTATACTCGAAGAGCAGGTTCCTGCGGGCGATAGAACAGGATGGGCCGGCCGGGCCAAAACCGCCGCGCAATCCACAGGACACAACAAAGAAAAAGAAGGATAGGAACGAACCACTGGTGCTCAGTCCCGGTGCGAAATTCGCCGGCGGATTCCTCACCATGTTCAAACGCGCCAAGATCGAATACTCGGAAGTGGCCAGCGCTACCATCTATGGATATACCGATTCTACCAAGGCCATCGGCATGAACTTCAGATCAGGTGCACCCGGTCTGCCATTCATTTTCGGTAAGCAACCAGATACTTCTTTCATCAATACAATGGCGCAGAAAGGATGGCTCTCTGCCGATTCCAATTTCAACTTCCAGAACAGGCAGGACTATACGCAGCGATTCAATATCACGGCACAGTTACAACCTATCCGCGACCTGATGATCGATCTTACCATCGATAAACAATTTGGGAAGAGCTACTCCGAATTGTATAAGGACACTACCGGAACCGGTCAGCACTTCGCCAGGCTCAATCCTTACAGTGCCGGTAGCTTCCGCGTAACGTATATCTCATTCCAGACCCTGTTCAAAAAAGTGGAGCCGAATGAAGTGAGCACTATCTTCCAGAAATTCCAGGACTATCGTTTGATCCTTTCCAAGCGCCTCGCGGAGCAGAACCCTTACTGGCAGGCGCTGCCCGATAACGAGAAATTCCTGTCCGATGGATTCTACAGGGGGTACAGCCGGTACGCACAGGATGTACTGATCCCTGCCTTTATTGCGGCTTACACCGGCAAGAGCCCGGAAAGCGTGCCACTGCTGAAACAGAATAACCCGAATATCCGCTCCAATCCGTTCTCCGGCATTCTGCCGAAACCGAACTGGAGGATAACATACACTGGTCTTACCCGTATCAAAGCGCTGGAAAAGATCTTCACCAACTTCACCATCTCTCACGGTTATACCAGCACGTTAGGAATGAACAGTTTCAACTCTGCTTTGCTCTATCGTGATGATATGCGTTTTGGCTATCCCGGATTTATCGATTCAGCCGGTAACTTCGTTCCTTATTTCCTGGTGCCGAATATCACCATCCAGGAAGAGTTCTCTCCGTTGATCGATCTGGATATGCAGTTCACCAACCAGCTCACGGCCCGCTTCGAGTTCAAGAAAGCGAGAACGCTGAGCCTGAGCCTGATCGATTATCAACTGAGTGAAACCCGCTCTACAGAGTTCACCATCGGTGGCGGTTTCAGAAAGCGTGGCGCCTTCTCCTGGATCAAATGGAAGGGTAAGCCACTGGAGAATGATGCGAGCTTCAGGTTGGATGTGAGCGTACGGGATGATGTCACCGCCAACAGCAGGCTGGATCAAACGCAGACCCTGCCTACGAATGGCGCCAAGACCATCTTCATCAACCCTTCGGTGGATTATGTGATCAGCAACCGGGTGAATGTGAAACTATACTTCGAGCAGAGAAGAGTAACGCCCAAGATCTCCTCCTCACCGCCCATCACCAATACCAGAGCGGGTGTTCAGATCAGGATCTCACTGGCGCAGTAAAATAATAAAGTCCCGGCCTCGAGCCGGGACTTTCCTTTATTGATCAGTTTTCATAAGAGATCATTTTTTCTCCTCACCAGGAGGGGCCGTCCGTTTGAACAGCATCACATAACCGCAGAGCTTTTTCTTTTTCTTGTTCACCTGCACAGGCTTGATCATATGCATTTCGGTGAATTTGGGAACATAGTCGAAGTTGATGATATTCCCGTCCACATCGCCCCATTTGTTCTGTTTGAAGATCACTTCTTTTTCACTGTAATCGTACATCCTCACTTCATATAACCTGGAAGTAGGATCGCCGATGAATACGAATTGGTACCAGGTGCCCTGTGTCATGGGCATAACGATGGGCATTTCGTATTCGCTTTCCATGGTCATGCTGGCTTCACGAAGAAGGCTGAAGCCGCGTTCGCCATAATATTGTTTGATGGAATCGATGGCTGCAGTGTAGCCGCTGATATCACAGCTTTGCTGCCTGATAACGTCCTGAGCCTGGCCGGAAGTGGCGCTCAGTGTCAACACCAAAGCGGTGCCGGAAATGAAATTCAACAGGGTCTTGAACATACGGTATGGTTTTTTGGACGGAACTTGGATTACCTCAAAATTAATCAAATCAAATATTCTGCCAAGTCTTCCGGCAAAAAATCATATACGAATAAATGAGACTATGTATTAGCCTTGTTTGTAGAAATATAATGAGTTGGCTTGAGCGGTACAGGTGAGTACAAGATCGTTGATGCATACATGGGGCGGCAAAGTGGTGGTAAAAAATGCCACATCTGCCACATCTTCGGCGCTCAGGGGTTGGAATCCGTCGTACACTTTGGAGGCCTGGCCTTCATCGCCTTTGAAGCGGACCACGGAGAATTCCGTTTCTGCGGCGCCCGGATGAATGGCTGTCACCTTGATGCCATGCCGGAGCAGATCGATGCGCATACCTTTGGAAATGGCCTCCACGGCAGATTTGGTAGCGCAGTAGGCATTCCCTTTTTCGTATACTTCCTTGGCGGCGGTAGAGCCGATATTGATGATATGTCCTTTTTTATTTTTGATCATGAAGGGGAGTACGGCCTTGCTCACATACATCAGTCCTTTGAGGTTGGTATCGATCATCGTTTCCCAATCATCGAGGGAAGCCTCATCCACAAAATCGCGTCCCAGGGCCAGTCCTGCATTGTTGATCAGCACGTCTATATCCTGCCATTCAGCCGGCAGTGATCCGATGGCTTTGAAAGTGGCTTCACGGTCCTGCACATCAAAATGAAGGGCATGAACGGCGGTCTTGTGCTCCAGTTCTTTTTTGATGGCCTCCAGTCTGTCCTGCCTGCGCCCTGTAATGATCAGTTTGTAACCATTGGCTGCAAATTTTGCTGCAAAAGCTTTTCCGAATCCTGAGGTAGCCCCTGTGATCAACACTGTTTTT
>JAGIAP010000040.1:7745-20830 GCA_017744805.1 Chitinophagaceae bacterium
GTTTTTTGCATGATGGAGAGTGATTTTGTGGCTGCAATCTAAAGAAAAAATGCCTCATGGTGGAGAGCGATGGGTGCTTCTTATCCTCAACGGATGAGAACGGCAGTTCCTTTTTTCACGATCCACTTACCGGTGAAATCCTCTGCTTTCACTATCCAAACAAAAGCGCCGGGATCCTGCATTTTGCCGGCTACACGGCCATCCCAGCCCATGCCTTGCTGCGAGGTCTGGAATACCAGTTGTCCCCAGCGATTATATACCTGGAAGTAGACGAGTTTGGAGATGCCTGCCAGGATGGGGCGCAACACATTGTTCTGTGGATTGCCGGGAATGAAGGCATTAGGGACGAACACATCGGGCTGTGTTTTGAATACTTTGATATTGATGGTATCGAGGGCATAGCAGCCTTCGGCGGTGGAAGCGCGCATATAGTAAGTGAAATGATCGCTCAGGGAGGCGATGGTGATGGCCCCTCTGGTGGTGCTTAAGTAATTGGAGGGCGACCATTCAATGAATTCAGCGCCGCTGCCTTGCAGCTTCAGTGGTTGTCCCACAACGATACTGGTATCGTTCCCTGCAAATGCATGGATCTCCGGCATAACGGTGACCGTAACCGAATCGTGTTTCGGTTTGGGGCAGCCGCGGATATCCCTTACGCTCAATATATAGGTGGTGGTCCTGGTGGGCCATGCAATAGGGTTCAACGAGAAAGGATTGTTCAAGGTGGTAGTGGGTATCCATGAAAAACTATTGCCCACCATGGAGGCATGAAGCCGGATCGTATCTGCATAACAGATAGTAGTGTCAGGGCCCGCATTGGCAATAGGATAGGGTACTGTTCTCACATTCATATCATCCGTCCTTTTACATTTGCCCACTTCTGCCAGCACCATATAATGGGTATTGGTGGTAGGGCTGATCAATGGTTCTTTGGCATTCACGTCATCGATAGGGCTCCCGGCAGGATTGGTGGTCCAGGTATATTTCAAACCATCTGATACAGGATGTAGTCTGATGGTATCCGTTAGACAGATAGTGGTATCGGGCCCTATATCGAGCGTTACCACGCTGATGGTTCGCACTTTCACGCTGTCCGTATTGACGCATCCATTTTCATCCAGCTCCACTTTGTATATCGTTGTTCTGTTGGGCCATACGAGGGGAGTGCCGGTACCGGCGCCACTGATATCGGTATTGGGCGTCCACCGGAAAACACCGGTGCCGCTTGCATTCAGTTGCAAGGTGTCCTGCACAGGCCTGTTACTGCAAATGAGGGTATCCTTGAAAGCGAGTGTGATCACGGGTTTATCCTTGATCTCGAGGGTACTCAGTTCTACCGTGTCAACGCATCCTTTATCGCTTCCCACTATCAGCCTGACTGTCTTGAACCCGATAGTTGAATATTTCCAGGTTGGATTTTTGTCTGTGCTGTTATCGATGGTACTGGTTTCATCGCCGAAGTCCCATTTCCAATTATTCACCACGCCGTACCGGGACGTGGTATGGTCCGTGAATTGAACGGGGTTGAGGATGCAGGATCCCCGGAAGCTGAAGTTGGGAAAGAATCCCGGCCATACCCTGGCGATAGTGGTAGTGGAATCGAAACATTGTCCGGCCAATATCACTTTCAGTTTGATGTTATAATCGTTGGGGGCGCCATAAAGATGGGCCACCATACCATCTGCATTGAATACGGTATCTCTTTTGGAGCCATCGCCATAGTCCCAGATATACATGGTACCTGCGGGGTTCACCTGTTCGTTCCGGAATATCACATTGAAATCGTCGCAATAGCTGTAATCCGGTTTCAGCCTGGCTTTGAGCGGAATGCAATCCGATACGCGGATATGCACTTCTTTATGATGGATATTGATGAGCACGCCGTTCCGGTATTCGCTGATGCATGCTTTGATCACATATTGTCCTTCTAAATTGGGGGCAGTGCCTGAGAGGATACCTGTTTTGGGATCGATGGTAGCCTTTGGTCCCATGGGGGATGAACCTGAATAGCCGCCACTATACGACAAAGTGTTATAAGGTGGTGCGGCAGCAGGATTGGGGCTTGGACAATTGGGGCAGTTGTTGCCCTGTCCACCACCGGTGTAGGCATCGCAAAGCGAATATACGAGAGAGTCAGTAAGCTGGCCGGTAGCGCTGGTGTCTGCATCCACAGCAGAGAAATCAAAAGTGAAATAAGAACCAAAGCAGATGGCCACCGCATCGTTGGGGTTCACCTGCGGGCTTGAATTCTTGTAGGCATCGGGCACGCCACTTACATCCGTTCCCGGGATCCTGGCCATGAAAGTGGCGCCGTAACTATCACTGGGAGCAGACACGTTCTGGATGCCATTGATGCGGCAGCAACGTTGGAAGGCAATGGTATAGCCGCCAGGAATATTTTCGAGTGTCACTTCCGTGGTGAAATAACGGAGGCGGTAACATACATCTGTAGGCGCATTGGAGATACAAGGGTTTGAAGCGGGATCATAGCGGATAAAGGTCTCGAAGCTCATAGCCGCTCTTTGGGTGATCACTTCCGTATTGGTGCTCGTTTTGAAAACGGTGATCGGGATATCCTGTTCCAGTTGCCCGGGGGCATTCGCATTACAGTCGATATATAATTTCAGGGTAAGCTCGTAAACCGATGTATTGCCGGGGCCTGGTCTCAAAAATTTGTACGACATCTCCCCACCCCTGATATGTGCAGCATGGAGCGAAGAAAGACAGTTGATTAGGAATATGCTGATCCAGAGTAGTTTTCTCATCAGTTACTACCGTTTATGGTCAGGCCGGTGTAATGTTTATGGCCGGAAATGATCTTTCACTGGTTATCAGAAGGGATATTGAATATACGACAAACTAATCAGTTGGCCGAATAGGCCAGCGATAATTTAATACGATATAAATGAAGGGAACGTTGGTAACAAAAATGGATATTTCAGTAGCTCTGAGCCACGGATTGACAGGCATCGCAGAACCTGTACAACAATTGATTGGCCCTGCCGGCTTCTTCCAGCATGCCCATATGGCCTGAATGATTGAGTATTTCCACGAAAGAAAAAGCGGGAAGATAGGTTTGTGGAAGGACTGCATCCGGTGGGATGGTGGCATCGTATTGACCGATAACAAATAGTACGGGTTGCGGGATCTTTTGGAGGATCTCCGTACGGTCTGGCCGAAGGATCATCGCTTCGTAATATCCGATCAGCGATTCAGCGCTGAAACCTGCATATGCTTCCGTGATCGTTTGAACCAGTGCGGATCTTTCTTTTCTGCTTTCTTCGGAAAACAGGTTGGGTGTGGCTTGTTCCAGGAATTTGGCAGCGCCGTATTCCCGTATGAATTCGATCCCTCTTTTCCGGATATTCTTTCTTTCTTCACTATCGGGCAGGGCTGTACTATGGAAGAGCCCCAATCCCAATAATTGGTGAGGATATTTTTCGGCAAAGGCCAGGGAGATATAGCCGCCCATGCTATGACCGATGAGGATGGCTGCGTTGATCTGTTCTTCTTCGAGAATGGCATGGATCCCTTTGGCGAACAGATCCATGGACCAGTTGGTATTGCTGTCTGTAGAATGGCCACTGCCGGGAAGATCGGGAACGATCACGGTGAAATGTTCCTGGAGAAATTCCTGTTGGGTATTCCATACCTGGCTGTCTTCAGCAAATCCATGTACCAGCACTACGGCCCTTCCTTTACCTGCTTTGCGGTAATACCATTGCTGTCCCTCTGTAGTGATGGATTTCTCGATAAACATATCGGTTGATTTTTTATTTGCTTCTGTAAAAAGAACGGACCAGTATCAGACCCAGGATCGGAATGATGGCCGGATTGAGCTCTTGTGGAAGGAAGAACCAACACACCAGGGCCAGACCGGTCAGCGTCGTGATAATGCGGAAATATCTTCTGATCCAGATCTTCTTCGGTTTGAATAGCAAGGCCAGTGCCACGATCAGATGGGTAGGGATTGCCCAAATCAGGTTCCAGTTATTCCTGCATACATCGTCCACCCGGATCATCCAGAGGGTGAGGAGCAGGCAGCCCAGGAGGCCGAGGATGAGGAAGAAGAGGACATCGAAAATAAATAATGCCCGGTTGAGGCCGCCCTTATTGATCACCGATAGGGCGGTGATGGCCAGTAAGAAAATAGCGAAGAACATTACCGGCGTCACCGCTGTTTTTGATTCGCCGGAGAGTGCGGCAGCGGGGAGGATGGTAGTGGTTTTGCCGACAAGGGGTTTGCCATCGGCTTTGGCTTTGTCCATTCCCTTCATCAGATAATCGGGGAGGAACATGGCCTGGTTATTATCTACCTGTTTATCCAGGTGAGCGCCGAGCAGGATATCGATCCCGAATTTGCTCCAGAGCATGCCGGTGGAATCCAGGTACTGATGAATGAGATGGCGATAGGTGATCTTTTTATTGGGCAGTACATTGGCCATTGCCACGGTGCTGCCTGCATGTTTTACGATCATATCGCGGGCGCGCGTGGTACAGTTGTCTGTATGGAAATAATAGTTGTAATACCTGTTGGCCTCTTCACTGTTCTGCACCAGTGCATCGATGAGCGCATGTTTCTGGTGGCAGCTCAGGTTCAGCTCCTGTTCGGTAACGCCTCTGCCGGCGCTGCTGTATTCAGCCACGAAATCACTAAAGGGATAAGCCGACAAAGAGTACAGCATTAACCCTTTAGTGAAGTTGTATAAGAATTGGGGATCACGGTCGTCGAATGTCCCGTAATTGAAAACATAGTCGATAGCGCGGGCGCTGTCTATCATCCTGATGGCAGTATGTCCGAAAGTGGAGTACAATTCCTGGCCGGGGCTGCAGGTGAGCAGGCTCACACGCAGGCGGCAGTTGGAGGTATCGGTTCCGGTTTGTGCATTTGCGATGCCTGAGCAAAGCAGGGCTATCAGGAATAGAAGGACCGGCGCTTTTTTCATGAACAGTTTTTTCGGGAATGAGGCTAATTATCTTCTGCTATAGTTCGGTGCTTCCCTGGTGATCTCGATATCGTGTGCATGGCTTTCTTTCATGGCCGCATTGGTGATGCGGATGAACTGAGCTTGTTGCAATGCTTTGATATCTTTCGCTCCGCAATACCCCATTCCTGCACGAAGTCCACCCACGTATTGGTAAACGATCTCACTGAGGCTGCCTTTGTAAGCAACGCGGCCTTCGATCCCTTCGGGTACAAATTTCTTGATATCATCTTCCACATCCTGGAAGTAGCGGTCGCCGCTTCCTTTGCTCATGGCGCTGATGGAGCCCATGCCGCGGTATTGTTTGAATTTACGTCCTTCGTAGATGATGGTCTCGCCGGGGCTTTCTTCGGTTCCTGCAAACACGCCACCCATCATAACCAGGTTGGCACCTGCTGCGAGTGCTTTCACCATATCGCCGGTATAACGGATACCACCATCCGCGATGAGGGGAATTCCTTTTTTATGGAGAATGGAAGCAGCCTCCATCACGGCAGTGATCTGGGGAACGCCTGCTCCTGCAACGATACGTGTGGTACAGATGGATCCTGGGCCGATACCTACTTTCACGGCGTCAGCGCCTGCATCGGCGAGGGCGGCAGCACCAGCGGCCGTACCTACGTTACCGGCGATCACCTGCAGTTTCTTGAAATTCTTTTTCAGGAGCTTCACGGAATCGATCACGCCTTTGGAATGACCATGGGCGCTATCGAGGCAAACTACATCTACTCCGATCTGCTGAAGGGCAGCGGCCCTGTCGAGCAGATCACCGGTAATGCCGAGTGCAGCACCTGCGAGCAGACGGCCATAACCATCTTTCACAGCATTGGGATAGCTCTGTAATTGAAGGATATCGCGGTAGGTGATCAGTCCGAGGAGTGATCCGTCCTTACGAACTACGGGGAGTTTCTCGATCTTATATCCTTTGAGGATCTTTTCAGCTTTTTTGAGGTCGGTGCCTTCCGGAGCGGTAACCAGGTTCTCGCTGGTCATCACTTCAGACACTTTGCGCTTGAAGTTGGTCTCGAAACGCAGATCGCGGTTGGTGAGGATACCTACCAATTTGCCCGCGTTATTGATGATGGGGATACCACCGATCTTATTCTCTTTCATCAGGCGAAGGGCATCGCCGATGGTGGCATCATGATGGAGTGTGATGGGGTCCATGATCAGACCACTTTCACTACGCTTTACTTTACGTACCTGCTCCACCTGCTTTTCAATGCTCATGTTCTTGTGCAGGATACCAATGCCACCTTCGCGGGCCAGCGCAATAGCGAGATTGGCCTCAGTGACAGTGTCCATCGCTGCAGATAACATGGGAATATTCAGTACAATACTCTTGGTAAGATTAGTGGTGATATTCACCTCCCTGGGAAGGACCTGGGAGTAGGCGGGCACCAGTAAAACGTCGTCGAACGTTAAACCATCACCAAAAAACTTATTAGACTGGGGGGATTTTGTTCCGGGAGCGGTATTTATTCTTGCCATGTGCAAAGGTATGGTGACAGATGTATACGCTCCAAATGAAATTTTGTTAAACAGGCATAATGCAGTCTGGTAGCGGGTTTGGTCCTGTCCTTCCCATTGCGGGCCTCTTTCGCTCACCGCAAACGGTACATTTTTCCAGGCATCAGCTCAATCACCTGCTGCAATTCCAGGTTGAGCAGCGCACCGGCCAGCGTTCCCGGCGTCATTCCGCTGCGCATGCGGAATTCTTCCATATGAACCATCTCCCTGGAGCGCAAGAGCTCCACCAGTAAAGCCTCCGGAGGGCTGAGCTCAGGAAATAATTTGGGTTGCACCAGCGCTTTCTTTTTCTGTGCTTTCCATCCCATCCATTCCATCAGGTCGGAAGCTGTTCGTAACATGGCAGCCTTGTTATCGCGGATCAGTTGATTGCATCCTTCGCTCCTCAGATCGGACACACGGCCGGGAATGGCAAAAACATCCCTGTTGTAGCCATTGGCCAGCTCAGCCGTGATCATACTGCCCCCTTTCACGCCCGTCTCAACTACCACCACCGCATCACAACAACCTGCCACGATCCTGTTACGGGTCGGGAAATGATGTTTGTCCGGCGCTTTTCGACTGGTGAACTCCGTTAGTAAACCTCCTTCCTGCATCATTTCCCTGGCCAGTCCTGCATGTTCCTTCGGGTAGATGGTAGCCATCCCATGTGCCAGCACTCCTACTGTTGGCAATTGATGCTTCAGTGAAGCGGTATGCGCAATGGCATCGATGCCAAAGGCAAGTCCGCTGACGATACAAACTCCGGGCATTTCTTCTGCCAGGCTTCGGATCAGCTCTTCCGTCATCTTCTTTCCATATCCTGAATGGATCCTGGTGCCGATCACGGCGATCATCCGCTCTGCATTCAGGTCAGCCTTTCCTTTGTAGAACAACAAGGTGGGCGGATCATAACATTGCAACAACCGTTTCGGATAATCGGGGTCATTCATGAAAATTGGGCGTACCTGGTATTTCTCCATGAACCTGATCTCTTGTTCGCCGGCAGCAAAATCTTTGAATGCCGCAATGCTTTTGGCCCTGGCCGTTCCGATGCCTTCCACTTTTTCGAGCATCCTGACCGGAGCTTTGAAAATCGATTCAGCGGTGGGGAAATGCTGGAGCAGCGTCTTCGCATGAACATAACCGATGGAGGGGACGCTGCATAGGGCGAGTTGGTAGATCAGATCCTTTTTCATGTGACTGCGGGATTTGGTTTGCTATATACGAATGGGGGTTGTTTCCGGATTTAATTTTTTTGCATCAAAGGGATATGGATGGGGCGCTGCCAAAACAAACCAGCGCTTTTTCTTGTCTGATGGGCGGTGGTGGGGGAAGATGAGGCGGAGGTAATTCTTTTGAACTTTTTCGCTTATGTTTTGAAGGCGCCCCATCCATATCCCTTTGATGCAGGGGCACTCTCATGGTGCAACAACTATCGTAGGCAAACCAATATATCCTTGCTATGAAAAAGGATCCGATCCCCAATCGCCCATAGCAGCGAAAGAGAGAAGAGAGGGGGAAACTTCGGGATGCGTAATTGATTTCAATTATCGTTTCAAAGGAACAAGAGCAGGAACATAGAATGAATGGCTGAAAGGGCAGCTTGTTATCACACGTTATACCATCAATGCAGGCCAGCCAGAAACAAAAGAATAGTGAAGTGAATACAACATCACCAATTCAAACAAATTAAAATAGCGGATAAAGAAAGCTGCATTTAACCCCCCAAAACTGCCAGAACTCTCGCCGCTGTTAAGGTTATGCCGGCGAGGGTTCTTAAAACGACGGCCTTCAAAACAAAAGCGAAAAAGTTCAATAGAATTACTTCAGTCCCAATCTCTCCTTACCACCGCCCATCAGATAAAAAAATGCGCCGGTTTGTTTTGGCAGCCGCGTTTAAAGAACCCGAGAAGGCGAAGGTTTAGATTATTTTGAGCTCCGTCCTTCTGTTCCTGGCTCTTCCTTCTTCCGTTGCATTATCCGCTACTGGCTGCGTTGCGCCATACCCTTTGAATGTGAGCCTTTGTTGTTCGATGCCATGGGCCACGAGGTATTTCACAACGGCTTGAGCGCGGTTATTGGAGAGGGTGAGATTATCTTCCGCCTTACCGATATTATCGGTATGTCCGCTGATCTGGATACGAACGGTTGGGTTCTCGCGGAGCAGGGTGGCGAGTTTATCCAGTTCGGAGGTGGATTCAGGTTTGAGATCGAATTTATTTACGTCGAAGAAGATATTGCGCAGCACGATGGTGGCATTGGTCTCGATCGGCTGCAATGGGATATCGATATTGAAGATAGAGTCGGTTTGTTGACTGAGAGAGAAATTCTCGGAGTAGAAGAGATAGCCTTTGCGGTTCACGTTGAAGGCATAATCTTTTCCTACGGGGAGTGTTACGAGGTAGTTGCCGGTCTCATCTGTTTGAACCTTGCTGAGAACAGCCTGGGTGCTGAGATCGGTGAGCTCCACGGCGGAAGGCAATCCTTTGCCGGTCTTCTTATCGAACACTTTACCTTTCACCCAGAGTGTGCGGAGAGGGCGGATATCGCTGCGAAGCTCGAAAGTGTAGATATCGAGCCCACCGCGACTATCACTTCTGTCGCTTGCATACCAGGCGGTCTTTCCATCGGCCGACACTACCAGGCTGCCTTCGTTCTCGATGGTATTGATGGGATAGCCGAGGTTGATGGGCTTGCTCCATTTGCCATTGGCTTGCTTGCGTGAGATGAAGAGATCATCGCCCCCATAACCCAGATGCGCATTCGAAGTGAAGTATAGCGTTTGGTTATCGGCATGGATGAATGGGCAGCTTTCTTCACCCAGGGTATTGATCTCCGGACCGAGATTTTCGGGTTCGCTCCAACTGCCATTGGGGAGAAGGCGACTCACATAAATATCGCTGCCGCCAAATCCGCCGGCACGGTTACTGGCGAAATACAATTCTTTTTTATCGGGAGAGAGGGAGGGGGCAGATTCCCAGGCTTCGGTATTGATGCGGGGGCCCAGGCTTTCAGGCTCGCTCCATCCGTTGGGTGTGAGATAGGAGATATAGAGATCACAGCTTCCTGCGCCACCTGGGAAATTACAGCCGGTGAAGATCAGCCATTGCCCATCCTGCGAAATATTCTGAGCGCCTTCATTGCTCTGTGTATTGATATTGCCGGAGAGGGGATGCGCCATATGCCATCCATTGCTGTTTCGGGTGGCGCCAAAAAAATCTTCATTGATGCCATTCACACGACGGGTGAAGATGAGCTCCTTGCCGTCGATCGTGATGGTAGGGTAATATTCCGAGTTGGGAGAATTGATGCTATCGCCCAGGTTGGTGGGCTCGAAACGGTAATTGCCCAGCGGTTTCTGGGCAGCATAATTGATGGCGAACTCATAGCTTTTCTTCCTGTATTCGCCTACCATCCTGCTTTTCTCATTGAGATTGGAGATACCGAGAAAATCGTTGATGGCGTTGAGAGCTTTCTGGAAATCGCCTTTACCGGCGAGGTTGATGGAATAGGGAAGGTTATAGTCCCTGAAATAATTGCTGTCGATGGCTTTGGCTTTTTCGTAAGCATCGATGGCTTGCTGGTAATGTTTCAATTCGCCGTGAAGGCCGCCGATACTGAGCCAGGCGTCGAGGAAGCCGGGCTCTTTGGCAACCGCATTCTGTAAGAGTTTGATAGCGCCGGGAAAATTGCCGTCCTGCGCAGTGGTAATGGCTTGTTCGTACAAGGCAGCCACTTTCTTGCTGATCTTTTCAGGATCATACTGCGCATGAGCGATCTGAATAGTGAATACAGAGGCGATTAATATGGTACAGAATGGCTTGAAACCCATGACAACTGTTTTTAATGTCAGCTTCCATTGGAAAGATAATACCCAAAGATCAAGAACGTAAGTGAATGCTGTTTATTCTTTCAGCAGCATAATTCCTTTGGCATCAGGGCACATGGATATACTTGTGCAATTGAAGGGAGAACTCCCATTGCGGATGATCCTTGATATAATCGATGATGAGGGGCGTTATTTGCTGGCTTTTGCTCCATTCGGGTTGGAGGTAGAGCTTACAATGGGGGCTTACCTGTGCGGCATATTTTTCGGCCCATTCGAAATCGCTTTTGTTGTAAATGACCACTTTAAGCTCATTGGCCAGGGGAAGTATTTCCGGAAGGGGGGCTTTGAATTTTTTGGGGGAGAGGCAGATCCAGTCCCATTCTCCGCTGAGAGGGTGGGCGCCGGAGGTTTCGATATGTGTTTGGAAACCGGCATCGTGAAGGGCGTCCGTAAGTGGATCGAGCTCATGCATCAGCGGTTCACCGCCGGTGATGATGGCGATACGGCCCGGGAATTGGGCTGCGCCTGCAACGATCGTCCCCAGGTCCAGCACCGGATGTTTGGAAGCATCCCAGCTTTCCTTCACATCACACCATACGCAGCCCACATCACAACCGCCGAGGCGGATGAAGTAAGCGGCCTTTCCCTGGTGATAGCCTTCACCCTGAAGGGTGTAGAAATATTCCATCACCGGAAGCTGAGTGGTAACTACGGTAGACATGATGCAAAGGTAGGGTAATGATGGACAATGCTAGTTCCTTTCCATACAGGCGCGATAGGTATTGGCCATCAGCGCTGCGATGGTCATGGGGCCTACGCCACCGGGAACCGGCGTGATATAGCTGCATTTGGGCGCTACATTCTGAAAGTCGACATCTCCCTTGATGGAGTAACCTTTCTTTTTGGTAGTATCGGCAACACGGGTGATACCTACGTCGATCACCACAGCACCTTCTTTCACCATATCGGCCGTTACAAACTCGGGCCTGCCCAATGCAGCTACGATGATGTCTGCCTGCAGGCAAAGCTCTTTGAGATTCTTTGTTTGTGAATGGCAAACGGTAACAGTGCAGTTACCGGGATTGGTATTGGCGCTGAGCAAAATGCTCATGGGGCGGCCTACGATATTACTTCTTCCGATCACCACGGCATGTTTGCCCTTGGTATCGATCTTATAATGTTCCAGCATCAGCATAATGCCATGCGGGGTAGCGGAAACGAATGTGGGAAGCCCCTGAACCAGTTTGCCGGCGCTCATGGGATGGAAACCGTCAACATCTTTGGAAGGGTCGATGGTCTCTATCACTTTGGCTTCGGAAATATGTTTGGGGAGCGGCAGTTGTACCAGGATCCCATCTACATCCGGGTCATTGTTCAGGTCTTCGATGGCCTGTAACAACTTGAACTCACTGATGTCTTCGGGTAAGCGGAGGAGGGTGGATTTGTATCCGATCTCTTCGCAGGTCCTTACTTTGGAGCCAACATAGGTTTCGCTGGCGCCATTGCTTCCAACCAGTACAGCGGCGAGGTGTGGCACCTTCTTGCCTGCTGCTATCAACTGTCCTACTTTCACTTTGAGCTCGTCCTTGGTGGCCTGCGATACAACTTGTCCGTCTAAAATTTGCATGGCGCAAAGGTAATTGAAGAATTTTAATTGGAACGAATAGTAAAACTTTCCTCGTTTTTTGTTTCCATGGAAAATTCACTATTTGAAAACAATCCTCTGGGGCCTGTTATGCGCGCTGAGTGCGCGCTCTGTTGCCCAAATCATTCGCCCATCAGCACTGCAGCCCATGCATGCAGTTGCTTATAATCAACAGTTTGCCGATATTTTTTCATGCAAAATTAATCCTGCCGCCCTCGGTACCCTCCGGCATTTCCAGGCCGGGGCCTATGTTGAAAAGAAATACCTGCTGCAGGGGCTCCGGCAATATTCCATTATTGCAGCAGCCCCCACTGCCGCAGGTGGCTGGTCCTTTTCCATGGACTATTCCGGACTGGCATCTTACAGGCAATGGGAGAGCTCACTGGCCTGGGGCAGGAAACTGGGTAAGCTCTCAATCGGAGCACAGGTGGATCATGCCGTGCAGCATGCCGGTAGCTATGGCAATAAAAGCTGGTTCAGTGCAGGGCTTAGCTCCATCTGGCAACTAAGCCCTGTTCTCTCCGCCGGATGGCAGTTGTTCCGGCTTACGGGAAGGTTATTGTCCGGTACCGAAGGTGAGCGGCCTGCCTACGGTTATTCGGCAGGGTTAGGCCTGCAGATCGCCCCCGGCCTGTTGCTGGAGACCAGGTTGATAAAGAACGAAGGACAGGCAAGCTCAGTGCTGGCCGGTATCCATTACAAAGCCGATGAACGACTGGTCACCAGTTGCCTCCTCGATCTTACCGATACCCGGCCTTCCATGAGAGTGAAATGGCTATCCGGTAATTTTCAATTAGGCGTTACCGGTAGTTATCATCCCTTGCTGGGCTTTTCACCCGGAGTGTTGCTCATCGTTCCCGGTGTAAAAAAAGGAGGGTTATGAAAAAGATGATCGTCCTTCTGTGTTTGTTTTTCTGTGGGCACACTGCCCGCTGCCAGGAAGAAGAGACCTATACCGAAAATTATGAAACCCTGATGGAACAACAGTTGATGCGGGAGGACCAGTTGCCCGATGATGATATGCAATGGCAGGATGCCGATCATCTACGGCGCCATCCGTTGAAACTGAATATGGCCACAGTGGCTGAATTACAGGGCCTTCAAGTCTTACAAC